>NZ_JBITJA010000007.1:0-300944 GCF_044459545.1 Micromonospora sp. NPDC050276
CCGCCCAGTCCTCCACGCTCAGCACCTCCCGATGCTTCAGGAGGTGGTCCCGATTCAGCCGGAACCACATGGTCAGTTTTCAGGCGGAGCCGACAGGGCGGGGTGTGCTGTATGCCGACGCGCTGATCAGGCGGTGCGGCAGGCCGCGCGGGGTCGGGCGTGGCTGCAGAGATGCAGTAGCCCTCGGCGATGAGTTGAGCGTTTAGACGTGCTGCGTACGTGGGCGTGGTGAGGATGCCGTCCGGATCGCCCTCGCGGGGGCCGAGCCAGTCTCTGCCCAAGTCGTCGGCGATTCGGGCGGCGATGTGTGCCCGTTGTTCGTCGGGTAGAGCGAGGTAGATGTCGCGTGTGATTCTCGCGGTGGCGGGGTCCGCGGGGGCGGTCTGCGGGTGTCGGGCGGCGAGGACGGCGTCGGCGGCGTGGAGGTATGCCCGATGCCCGGCGTGGTGCTGGGGAACGTAGGGGCCGATGGGTTGGTCGGGGTCGTCGCCGGTGATCTGGTACTGGTCGCGGTAGGCCGCGACAGTCGCCACGTGGGTCCTCCACGTCGTGTGCATGTTCGGCTGGGTGACGTCGCCCTTAAGCCCGGCGAGCCAGGCGGGTTGCTCGGCGAGGGCGCGGTCGGTGACCTCGTTGACCCGCTTCTGGATGAGCCGGGTGGCGTCTTCGAGGTAGGCCGTCAAGGCGGTGTCTGCGGTACGTGACGTGGCGTCGAGCCAGGGAACCGGCCCGGCCTCGGGGGCGGGGCGGGTGAGTTTGTGGAGTTGGTGGCGGACGCTGTCGAGGTCGCTGCCGGGACGGGCAACGGTGAGGAGTTGTTCGGCGGGGTGGCCGTGGGTTTCGGCGGCCTTGAGGGTCCATGCGAGGGTGCGCCAGCCGTCGGTGGTGCCGACTTCGACGGGTGGTGGGGTGGTGTCGAGGTGCTGGTTGAGGCGCCAGGCGAGGACTTCGGAGAGCGACCGAGCGTCGTGCAGCGGTCGAGCGAGGGCGGCCGTGGCGACGGCGGTGAGGGCGTCGTGTCCGGCGTTTTCGGCGCGGCGGATCGCGGCGGTGAGGGCTGGCCAGGCGGGCTCGCCGGTAGCTTGGTCGGCCTTTCGGTCGCCGAGAACGGTGGCGATCAGCTGTCGGTGGTCGCCGTCGTGTGAGGTGGGCTCGCTTGCGAGAAGCCGCGGCGGGCGGGTCGCGTCGGTGGGGTCGAGGGGTTCGGCCGTACGCAGGATCGGTCGGAGGAGGGCGGCGTACCGCGCGGTGTCGTCGACGCTTGGTTGGGTAAGGCCCGGGCTTGGGCGGCGGCCGTCAAGGTGGTCTTTGATGCGCCAGGTGAGAAGTTGAGCAGGGGATTCGGCGTCGGCGAGGGTGCCACGGCGGGCGGTGCTGGCGAGGACTTGGGGCAGGTCCCAGCCGTTGCTCTCGGCGGTGCGCAGCGCGCGGACGACGGTAGGCCAGGCGGCGTCACGGTGCACCGCGCCGGCGTCGGGGCCGAGTGCGTCGGAGACGAGGGTGTGCAGGCGTTGATTGTCGGCGAGCTCGGTCGCGTAGCGCAGTCGGGGGACCAGGGTGGCGAGGCTGCGGGCCTGGTCGGCGGCGTGGGCGATGGCTTCGGTGGCGGAGGTTTGCGCGCCTTCGGTGGCGAGGACGGTTTCGAGGACTTCTCGGGCGGCGCGGGCGTGTGGGTCGTAGCCGGCGCGGTCGAGGCGGGCGTCCTCGTCGAGGGGCAGGATCCGGTGGGTGACGGCGTAGAGGGTGGTGTGCTGGCGGGCGCGGGTGGCGGCGACGTAGAGCTGTTCGCGGGCCATGTCGTCGGTGATGAGGGCGTGGGAGGTGTCGACGGTGGCGCCCTGGGCGCGGTGGACCGTGGTGGCGTAGAGCAGTTCGACGTGCGCGCCGACGTAGGCGGCGGGGAGGGTGAGAGTGCCGCCGTGCTGTTGGTGTTTGACGGTGAGGGCCCCGTCGGTGCGGCGGTGGGTGACGGTCCAGGCGTCGCCGTTGCGGACCCAGTCCTTGCCCCGGTTGCTGGTCATGGTGCGGCTGTTGAGGCGGGTGACGATCCAGTCCCCGCGGCCTGCGCGGTTGCCGTCGTGCAGGTTGACGCCGTCGGGTTCGACCTGGCCGGCGGTGACGCGGTCGGCGCGGGCGCGGGCGGACAGGGCGGTGACGCCGGCGCTGGTGGACGACGACATGAGGGTGGTCAAGCCTGCGGTCATGTCGGTGTGCCAGGCGGTGTAGGCCTGTTCGACCATTGCCTCGTAGGAGCCGCCGCGGATCCGGCCGTTGCTCTGGTAGTGGTCGAGGGCGGTGGTGTCGCCGTCGCGGAGGCGGCGGGTGGCGTCGGCTTCGGCAGCTGTGGTGAAGCGGTGCAGGGCGGTGAGTTCGACGGCGCCGGCCTCCGTTGCGAGCAGGCGCAGTGCGCCGCCGGACTCGACGGCGGCGAGTTGCCGGTGGTCTCCGAGCAGGCGTACGAGGGCGCCGTGGCGGGTGGCGATGTCGCGTAGGGCGTCGAGGTTGTGGGTGCCGGCGAGGCCCGCTTCGTCGACGAGGATGACGTCGCCGGGCCGTACCCGGAAGAAGTCCTTCTCAGCGGGGAAGGTGCTGTCGGCGTGCCGGTGGGTGGTGTGTTCGTGGACGAACTTGTGCAGGTTTTCGGCGGGGACGCCGAGGTCGGCGCTGAGGACGGCGGACGCGGCGGCGGAGGTGGCCAGGGGGATGAGTCGCTGCCCGTGGGCAGCGACGACGTGTTGGTACGCGCGCATGGTCGTGGTTTTTCCGGCGCCAGCGGGGCCGAGCCCAACGGCGATCAGCCGTGCGTCGGTGGCGAACGCGACGACCATGGCCCGCTGCCCGGCATCGAGCGTGGTGCCGGTGGTGGCCTCGTAACTATCGAGCATCGCCTGCACGGCGGGGGCCGCGTAGCCCAGGACCGTGGGGGTGCGGGCGGCGTCGAGGAGGCGTTGTTCCGCGTCGAGGATCGCCTGGCTGGTGTAGCGGGCGGCGCCGTGCTGCACGAACACCGACGTTCCGTCCTCGCGGCGCAGCCCGGCGGGCTCGACCAGATCCGGCTCGGCCGTCACGGGTACGCAGAGCGCGGTGACGGCCTGGTGGACGACCTGCTGCAGCACCTCAGAGCGATCATGCGGATCGGTGAAGCGCAGCCCGCGAGGGGCGACGGTGGCGGGTGGTTCGCGCAGTAGCCGGTCGGCTTCGGCACGCAGGTTCCACACGGTCCACGTCGACCGGGATCCCTCCGCCTGCCGCACCGCCAGAGCGGCGAGGGCCCCGATCTGCTCTGTGGATAACGTTGTGGAAACCGTCTCGTGTCTGTGGGCGGTGCCGGTGGCGCTGACTACCTGGGCAAGGGATCGCGCGGCCGATTGGCCGTGTTCGGCGTGCAGTCGGGCCGTCCATTCCTCGCGCAGCGCGGCGAGGGAACGGGGAGCGGGTTTGGGACCGCGGGTGTCGAGGTTGGCCTGGCCCGCGAGGCGGAACGCGGCCTGGTTGTCCGGGTCGCGGCCGTGGGCGCGACGGAAGTCGACGACCAACTGCTCGTAGCGGGCCTCGATCTGCGACCGCCGCGATGAGAACGTCCCGATCACGCCGCGCGAAACACCGGCTACCTCACGGACCGGATGCCGCTTGCCCATGGTGTCAGGGCGGACCGCGAACTGCACCCCGAGGTGTTGGATGGCGAGGGTCTCGACGGTGGAGTTGTAGTGCTCGGACGCGGCGACCGCGACGCGGTGCAACGGGCCGCCGTCGAGGCTGCGCCACTTGCCATCCGCTCCCTGGATCTTGTTGCTGATCGCGACGTGGGTGTGCAGGTTCGGGTCGCCGTCGCGGGAGTCGTAGTGGTCGAACATGGCGTAGACCAAGCCGCGGGTGTCCAGCTGCGCCTGCCCGGTATCGCCGCTGCGGGTGAACGCCGCATGCTTCTCCAACAGCTGTAGCGCGGAGTCGCGGGCCTGCTCGTGGATCGCCTTCACCGCGTCGCGGACCCACTCGCGCTCGTCGAGGGCCCACAGCAGGACGAGACTCTTCACGGGGGTGAAGACGAGGTCGTAGCCGGCGACGGCACCGCGGGCCCGGCGGGCCTCCTCGGCGCGTACCTTGCCCGTCTCGGCCTGTGTCGGCTCCCGCCCCGTCTCGGCGCGCACCACGTCGAGCCGCTGCTCGACACGGGTGTCGAAGTCCTGCAGGGTCGCGTAGACGGGGAAACGGCGCCCGAGGGTGGCCTGACGGATCGCCTCCTGCGTGAGACGCTCGACCTCCTCGTCGTCCATGCCGGGCCGAACCCGGGTAGCGAGATGTCGGGCGATGATGGCATCGGCATCGGGGTGCATCCCCTGGCCAAACAGGTGCCGCATCTGCTCCTCGGACACCTGCCCGGCCAGACCGAGCGGGGCCAGACCTCGGCCGCCCCACCGGCCGGGAGGGTTGCCGGGGGCGGTGTAGTAGTCGGTCGCGTCCTGCCCGGGAAGCCGGTCGCGGTCGCCGCCGACGACGTGTCGGGTGAGGTAGGTGTAGCCGTCCCCGACCGACAGCTTGTGCAACGTCATCACTGGGCGACCACCCCCTTCCCTTGCGTCGAATCGCCCCCACCCGCCTTCGTTGGCGCGATTGTTTGCGCCGTCTATTTGACGGTGGAGAAGGGACGGTACCCGCCGCAGGCGATCCATGGCAAGAGCATCTGCAAGAGGTGTGTCGGCGTTCTCTTTTGAAGCTGTGGATCCACGTTTGCGCTGGTAGAGGCGGTGTTGTGCCGGAGTTTAGGCGGCTTTTCTTTTCGGTTGTTTGTAGTTGGATTGACATGGCTTGAAATTGCGACTTGGTCTTGTTGGAAATGGGTTTACGTAGCTAGGGTTTCGGTATGGCTAAGCGAAATTCTGGTGCTGGTGTTAATCGGATGGCGGCGCGGAAGGCGTCGGAGGTTCGGGCGGCGCGGGTCGCGCGGCTCGCGGCGCACGAGGCGAACGTGACGGAGGCGGTGAGGGTCTACTTCGACCGGGTGACACGAGCGGATCAGGTGCGGGACGAGGCGAACCTTCGGGCTCAGCGGATCCTCGCTGCCGGACAGAGCAGGGCGGGGGCGCTGGTCCGGGAAGCCGATGCGGCCGTCGCCCGGCTTCGGAAACTTGGCGAGCCGGTCGCGGAGATCGCGGCCATGATCGAGATTCCTGTCGCCGGGGTGCGCGCCGCCCTCGTCCGCGCCAGCGACCAACCGACCCCCGTGGGCGACCAGCCGGCCCTCGTCGATGAGCACATGGAGCTCCCCACGCAGGAGGAGCCGGCATTGTCGACGGCATGAGGTCGGGCGCGGCCTCCACCACGGCGCAGCGGGCGCGGTCGGCGGGGCGGGCGAGTTCGCCACCGGGATGGTGCGGCGGGGCCAGACTCGACAGTCCGGCCCCGCCGCGCGTCGCGTGTCAGCGGTCGCCGTAGCGCAGGACGGTCCGGTACTCGGCGGCGTCGGCGGCGCTGTACGGGTCGTAGGCGTCCTTCTGCCCGACCAGCACGAGCCGGCGGCGGACGGACGCCGTGGTGGGGGAGCGGTGCTGCGGGGCAGTGGGAGTGGCGGTGGTGCTCATGGGTGAGTCCTCCTGACGGTTCGGGTTGGTGCGCTGCTGCCCGGGTGGGCCCGGGGTGCCGCGCTGACAGGCCGGTGAGGGACCGGCCGCGGCCGGCGGCGGGCAAGCGGGAAGGCCGCGAGATCTTGGGAGCGCAGCGGTCCGGGGAGCGCAGCGAGCCGGCCAAGATGTTGGGGTCGGCGCTTGCCGGACGTGGCCGGGTCGGTCACCACTGGGGACTGGCCAGCGCGCACCACGGACACCGGCGAGACCCCAGCCGGGGTCAGGGCGCAGTGGCGATGCGCGACCTCTCCTACGGGCGGGCGCGTCGTCCGATGAGCCGTAGGCGCAGATGCCTGACCGGTGAGGTGGGGTAGGCGCGGAGGTAAGTCACCAGCGTGTAGGCGAGGTCGGCGGCGCGCTTTTCGACGTCGCCGAGGCTGGGCTGACCCTGGAAGCGGGCGTTGAGGGCAACGAGGAGTTGGTACCAGCCGTAGTAGAGCTCCTTGATGGCGATGACGTTGTCTGCCGTCAGGTGGGTGCAGGTTCGGGTGGCAGTGAGCCACTGCTGGTTCACGGCTTGGGCGTGCTCGTCGAAGAGGTTGCCGGTGAGCATGTCGATTTGGCGGCGTACGTCGTCGGCGTCCTGCGGGAGGTTGATCGCGGGCAGGGGCAGGCAGGCTCCTGGCTGGGGGTGGGCGGCGTGGACGACTTGGGTGATCGTTGCGCAGCCGCGGACCAGGTCCCGGTATGCGTCGGCAAGGTGGTGGCCGGCTGAGGGAGTCTTCACAGGTTCTCCGGGGCGTCGGGCGGGGGGCTCAGTGTTCGAACTGCGGATGGACTGGGCCACGGGCGGGCCGTGGTCAGCGGCCCGCCCGATGTGGTGGTCAGCGGTGCAGGAGCTGTGGGTCGGTGGTGACCTCGGGGTAGAGGTGCGCGGCGTACTGCTCGCCGTCGGGGGTGGTGACGATGTCGCCGCGGCGGGCCTTGACCGCAGTGCCAGCGTGGGCGTCGGTGAACCGCATGGAGACCGACAGGTTGCGGGCCTGGACTTTGAGGCTGGGCATGTCGGAGTCATTGAGGTAGGGCAGGAGTTGGCCGGCTTCGACGAGGACCTGGTCGCCGCGGGTGAGGTTGCGGGCCCGGGCGGCGAGGTCGCCCCAGCACATGACCTCGAAGAACATGGCGCGGGTGTCGACCCACTTGCCGCTGTGGTCGCGGTAACGGTCGCGGTGCACGATCGGGAACTGGACGTACTCGCGGCCGTCGCGGGTGTGGCCGGTCTGCGGGGAGGCGGTGAGCCGGCCCTCGACGATGCAGGTGAACAGGGACATGACGACGCTCCAGACAGTCAGGTCGGGTGAGGGGTGATGGGCGGGGCCGGCCGGCGCGGCCGGCCCCGCCTGCGGTGAGGGCTAGAAGGCGGGCTCAAGCTCGCGGGCGTCGGCGCTCCACGGGTCCTCGACCTGCTCGGCCTTGGCGGTGCGGGCGGACTGGGCGCCGGCGAACCGCATCGAGACCGCGACGTTGCCGGCGGTGACCTGCAGCTGCCCGGCCGGCTTGTCGCTGTTGGGTGACTGGTAGGCCCAGACGGAGAGGTCGTCGCGGGCCTCGACGATGACCGTGTCGCCCTTGCGCAGGTGCTCGGCGCACCGTTCGGCGAGGCTCTCCCAGCAGGTGACCGTGACCCACATCGTCGGCCCGTTGGTCCACTCACCGCCGTTGCTACGGCGGCGGGTGTTGTGGCCGACCCGCAGCTTGCAGACGGCCTTGCCGGAGGGGGTGACGCGCAGCTCGGGCTCGTCGGCGAGGTTGCCTTCGAAGGTGAGGTTGAACAGCATGACCGTGCTCCCTGTCGCTTGGTGTGCGGCGGGCGGGCCGGTCGGGTGACCGGGGCGCCGGGGTGCCGCGCTGACGGGGCCGGTCAGAGCCCGCCCTGGGGCCGGGGCTGCAAGCAACCGGCCAAAAGATCTTGGCGTCGAGCGGAGCGAGACAAGGGGCCAAGATGTTTTGGAAGGGGGCTTAGCGGCCCCGGCCCGGGTGGGCTGACCTTCGGGTCCCTCAGCAGCGGACCCCCGGCCGCCACCCGGGACACCAGCACCGCCAGTGCGCCTCACCCGTGACAGCCTGGCCCGGACGCCCTACCGACCTCGCCGGGCTGCCGAGCTCGGGCGCTGGCGGCACGCTTGGACGGAGCCAAACGTTGTGGGGGCATTCTGCGCCCGCCAGCGCCGTCCGGACGTGTCGTGGCCGGGTCGCTTGTTCCGGGGCGAGATGCTGCCCGCAGGGAGCGACCGTCCGCGCCTGGCATTCCTCGCGCGGGTTGCTGTCCAGCCACACGGGGTGCCGAGTCAGAGGCCCCGATGGCATACGGCGGCGGGGTGGTTGAACTCGACAACTGGTAGGCGCTGGGTGCTGGACTGGTCGTGTTGTGTTCTTACCAAAGTGTTCCGGCCCCACGATTCCGGCTTGTTGTGGCTCCACGGCGGGAGTTCCGAGACGTTCTGGCCCCAAGCGGCCGTCGATGCCGTACGCCGTCAGCGTGGCCCGCCTGGCAGCGTTCGGCCGGGACCATGGAGCTCGTCGGTCGCCGGCGAGCCGGGTGCCGGCCTCGATCCCTTGGCGATCGTGCTAGCGGACTATTTCTCGGTGAGGGTTTGTGCCACTCAACATTGCGCCAGGTTGCGTACGCGTGGCGACCACCCCAATGACGACGGAGCTGCTACGCGCGCCATATGGGCGCAAGGGTTCGACCCGGACATGGTGCGCACGTGACGGGTCGTAGCCGGGCCGATTTGGAGTGGGGTCAATGCAGCCTCCTTGCCCGCCAGCCTGCTGCGTGCCAGCATCTGGACATGGGCATCTTCGACTCCATCGCACGCGGCTTGGGCAGCCTCCGCCCGCTGTCCGACGCGGAACTCGAAGATGAGCGCGAGGCGTTGCGACAGCGCTGTGTGTCCAGCGACAGTGTCGGCGAGGCGTCGAACCTCTACGACGAGCTGCACCGCTACGACGGAGAGATGACGTGCCGCGCCAACGAGGCCTACAAGCGTGACAACCCGGACGCAACCACCAGGCACCGCGAACACGGCTGGTACCTGCCGAACGACGACTAGCCAATCGGGCATGATCTGCCGCCACCGGCTAGCAGCACCAGCGTCCAGACAATTTCTTGTCCGGATCTTCACCGCTCGGGTGACCGGGAGACAAGCTTCGGTGGCACGCGGACACACTTCGGTGGGAAAGGACACCCGCGCCCTGCTGAGCGAGACCGCCGTCTGGCGCAGAGCGCCGCAGATCGCGCGCGACACGAACATGGCGCAACGCCGTCGACGGCCTTACCGCGCATGGATGTGCCTGAGCAGGAGCGGGGCAGCCGGCAGGGCCAGAGCGACGCCGCCCGTGCCCAAGTGACGCGCTGGGCGGGACTGCCGGAGGAGGAGCGCCGTCGTCGACAGTCGCAGAGCGACGCTGCTCGCGCTGCGGCCCGGCGTACCGAGGCACCGCCTGCCCGACGCTCGGCAACCGAGTTGAGCGACGACGAGACCGTCCGGGCGATGGAAGACACGATCGACAACGGCGGCTCCGACTTCATGTCGAAGGACGACTGGTGACAGCAAGACGAAGGCGGCGGCCTGGGTGAGGGCTCGTACCGCCACTGCGCGGTTGTCGTCCCCGGGTTACTGCCCGGGGACGGCGTAGTCCGGCTCGCCAGCCGGAGGCGATCGTCGTACGAGCCTCAGCCGCCGACAGACCGACGGTGCGCGCGGCTTCCGCGAGCCGGGGCCACACCACCTGTGCGTCTAGCCCGTCGTGCGCAGCGAGTTGTCCGAGACGGAATGCCGCGAGGTGCAGGGCCGTGTTGCGGCCGCCAGCGGTGATCCGCTGTCCGCCGCGGATGACCGGTCGGGGTGCGGCGAGGATTCTGCCGACCTCGCCGTTGAGGGCGGCGAGCCCGTACCGGTCGGGGTCGTCGATCCGACCCGGGAGAGCCGTAGCCGGTTCGGGCATCGGGGCCGGCGGTGGTGACAGCATTCGCCGTAGGGCTGGTGGGCAGTCTGGCAGGGCACGGTCGAACTGTTGGGTGAAGATGTACCGGCGGCCGGTGGGGTGCAGCGACGGCGGTGCGACGACGAGTCCACCGCGTCCACGCCAGTCCACCCCGGGTATCACGCCGACGCGGTTGGCGTGCCCGGTCGCGGCGAACCAGAGATGCCACCCGGATCCGGTTCGTACGACGGGCCCCTTCGGGCGGGCGTTGTCGAGGATGGTTGTGACCGTTCGGAGTCCGTCTGCGGTGTCGATGTCGCAGACGTCGAGCAGGGTGCCGGTGGCGAGGCCGATGTTCGCGTCGGGCCACCTCGTCCACCATCGCCGTACGAGAGCGGGGTCGGTGGAGGCATCTCGCAGCCCGTGCCGCAGCCGGGGGTGTTTGCCGGGTGACGGGCAGGCGAGTACCCGCCGGCAGCTACAGCCACCAGCACGCTGGGGAGTGTGTAGGGGCATCACGGGGATACCGGCGGTGGCGTAACGAAGGGCCACGTTGAGGACGGGCTCGGATCGCAGGTCCTGCGGTGGGGGCGGTTGGGTGGCTGGTGCGGCGGTCGGCCCCTGGGCTTGGGTCAGCGTGGTCATCAGAGGGTCCTCAGGTGGTCATGGGTGCGGTTCGTGCCCGACGGATCTGTCGAGGCCGGGGATGGCACCAGGACGGCGGGATGGTGGGCGGGGTGCTGGTTGACCGTGAGGTCGAGGCTGACGTGCTCGCCGTTCTCGGTGGCGATCGCGACGCTGAGCGGCGCAGCGGTGCCGGGGACCGGGGTGACAGCGATGGTGACGGGGCCGGCGGTGATCGTGGCGGTCGGGACGCCGTATCGGTCCTCGCTGACCGCGGCGTTGACGTCCCAGGTTTCGGCCAGCAGCGGCCGGCCGCTGCTGTCGATGAGGCTGCTCATCAGTTCCAACGCGTCTGCGCCGGATGGCTCGGCTTCACGGTTGAGGAATGCGGTGAGCGCGTCGACGATCGCTGTGTCCGGGTGTTGCTGCCCGTTCGTCGTGTGGTGCGAACGCAGATCCCCGTCGTCGGCGACTGTCGGGGTGCGATGGCGCTGCATCAGGCCGGTGTTGGTCAGGGCAGCTTGCGGCGTCACGAGGTACTCCAGAGGCAGTGGTGCGGGCGGGATGGATCAAGGCCGGGGCATGGTTACTTCGGCCCAGGAGGGTTGGCCGTGCGGAGGCGCGACGGGGAACGCGTCACTCGGCGCGCGCGGCGTCGAAGTCGCAGGCTCCGAGCAAGGCCAGGTCGCGGGCGGGTATGTGCCTGCCGGCGGCGAACGCCACGATGCGGCTTATCCGGTCCTGTGGGTCGACGGTGAGTGCCCGCCGGGCCGCGGCGAGTGCGAGGGTCTCGTCGCCGAGTCGCCAGGCGCACCAGGCGGCGAGACCTGCCGGGGCGGTGACGTACTCGTCGGGGAGGCGGCGGGTCAGATCCAGCCACAGATCCCGCTCCCACATCGCCCCCGACGTGGCCCGCCGTACCGTGTCTCGGTTGTGCGGATCGGTCAGCAGATCGCCAGGCGGGCGGCCTGCTCGACGGTGAGGCGGTGGCCGTCCCGGGCCCGGTCGAGCAGCGCTCGTAGCGTCTCCGGCCCGTCGGAGGCGGGCCGTAGAGCGGCAATGGCTGCGGCGACCGCGGCGTGTTGTGCCGGGTCGGGATCGATGAGCGCGAGCAGGGCGGCGCGACTCGGTAGCGCGACGAGGCCCTCGACGGTCGACTGTGCGGCGGTCGCGGTCGCCTTGGCGTCGAAGCTGACCCCCTCGGTGGCGTCGCAGGGGCATTCGAGGCAGAAGTAGCGGTCGGTGATCACCAGGAGTGTCTGGCTGACGGTGAGGTGCGCGGCAAGGGCGTCACTTGCGGCCGTGACCGTTGGTGCGACGTCTCGGTTGCCGTAGCCGACGAGGACGAGGGTCTGCGCCGCCGTCCGATCGGTGACGTCGCGGAAGGCGTCGACGACCTGCGCCATCGGGGCGGCGAGGTCGACCCGGGCCGCGACGGCGACTCTCCGGTCGGCCTTCAAGAACAGCGCGACGAGACTCTGCTCGGGGTGGTAGCCCAGCAGGTAGGGCACCAGGCCCGGTAGCTCCGCCTGCGACCGTACCGTGAAGGTGGGGACATGGGACACGACAAACTCCTTGATCGAGTACGGGTAGAAAACGACCGGCTGTGGTCGCCCGGACCACGGCAGGGGACGCCGCTCTACTGCGGCTTCGGGCGTCGCCGCTCACCGGCGAGGACCCGGACAGTGGTGCTCGCCGCGATAGGCGCGTCAGCGGGGCCGCGGAGGTAGGCGAAGACGTAGACGTCCTTTCGCAGCGCCCGCCCGGGACCGTGGGGCTGGGAGCGCCAGTAGCCGCTGATCCACCGCCGCTGCGCCTGCGGCTCCCGCGCCTCACCCGGCCTGGTCTCCCGCGGGCCGGTGGCCTGCCGGCCGCGGATGCGGACCAGCCGGACCTCCGGTGCGGGCCGTCGGGTCCGTGCGTACGCCTTACGGATCGACCGATCCGCCGCGACGGAGACGGTTTCGCCGGTGCGCTGCGCGATGAGCAGCCACGTCGCGGCCAGCACCGCGAGAGCACCGTCAACGCGTGTGATCGCCTCGCCGTGGACGAGGAGGCGGTGGCTGACGGGGATGAGCCAGCCGACCTGCTCCCGCAGCGCCTGCACCGCCGGCCCGTCGGCGACGCCGGCCGAGCCACCGACCCCGCGGTAGGAGACGATCCGAATCCCTTCATCAGTGCTGGCCCACGATGCGGCGCAGACACCCCCGGCGACCGGATTGGCCCACAGGAGCAGCCCGTGGGGTGCGGGGAGGTCTTCGACGTCGAGGACGGTCGCCGGGAGGTCCGTGGCGGCGGTACAGGCGAGGTCGGTGAACTCGTCGTCAACGGCGAAGAGCCGCCCACCCTGCAAGCGCGCCGCGATGTCCTGCCGCTGGCGGACCTCCAGCAGGTCCATGCGGTCTGGTCCGGTAAGCAGCGCGGTCAGCCGGTCACGGACCTTCGGCAGCGCCGTGGCCGTGACTGGGGTGTGGGGCCAGTGGACGTCGGTGAGCAGGGTGCGCCCTGGCCGCAGGGTCCCCACGACACCGGCATGAATCGCGCGCACGGCTTCGGCCGCGATCGTCGGATCCGCCCACCTCATCCGGGTGACCGCCCGCTGGGTCAGCGCTTCGGTCTTGCTGGCCTGGGCGAGCAGAGTGCAGGTGATGCACGCGGACCAGGTGGTGCCGAAGTCGTGGACGCTGCTGTGGTCCTCGCCGAGAGCGAGGGCCTGTACGGGGCCGCTGTCGAGCCGGAAGACGGGGTATCGGTCGCTGCAGAAATCGCAGGACCGTGCTACCCCGGCCACCTCTGCGCTCGGGACGGGGTCCGGGTCGTGGTCGTAGGAGGTGCGGGCGGCGGGGTGCAGGTGCCGGAGCCGGCCGGTCGCGTCGAAGTAGGTGTTCAGGATCCGCCGGCAGACGCGGCACGCCATATCTCGCCGCAGACCGATCGACGTACCAATGGCGATATCCGGCCCGTACTCCGGTGGTAAATCCTCAGGGGAAGGGGTGAAGTGAGACATGGGGTTGAGGGATCCTCCGGTCGGGGTGGGACTGGCTCGTCGTCAGGGGCCGCCTGTTCGTGGACGTTCGACACGAACCGGCGGGGCGCCGGCGCGCCGGTCAGGGCAGCTCGCGGCTACACACGTGTGCGGCGTGGTCACCGAGCAGACCCGCCACGCTCGCCCCGGGCGTGACCATGACGGTCTTCTGGTCGCAGGTCGGCTAGGTCAGCCAGTCGCCCTCGTCGTCAGCCGTGACGTAGGTGTGCAGGGAGACGCAGGGCAACTCGCCTGCGCACGCGCATGCCCGGGGGCGTCGGGAGCAGCGGCGACGGTGACCAATGCTGCAGCGCTTCCGCGATCGGGTCGGCAACGCCGGTTGCCGGGTTGCGGCTTCCCTACACTGCTCGGCGTGGCATTGCAGGCGTACGACCGTGGACTGCTCGCTGTGCAGCGTGGGGCCTTCCAGGAGGCTCGTGAGCAGTTGACCCTGGCTGGGCCGGATGGCCGTGCGTTGCTGTTGCTGGGGCAGTTGGCCAACGGCGGTTGCGGCGAGGCGGCCGATCCTGTGCGGGCTCGCGGGTGCTACGAACGTGCGGCTGAGTTGGGCAACGCCGAGGCGGCCCACAATCTCGGGGTCCTATTCGCGACCGGCCGGGGTGTCGGCCAGGACCAGGCGACGGCGTTGCGGTGGTACGAGCGTTCGGCTGATTTGGGGCATGTGCCCGCTCGTCGGATGGTCGGTCTGATGTACGCCACCGGTCAGGGTGTGCCGGCGGACCAGGACGAGGCGGAGCGGCATTGGCGCATGGCAGCAAGTGCCGGGGAGGTGCGCGCGCTGCACGATCTGGGCACGCTCTTCGCCTACCACAAGGTGGACTTGCCGGAGGCCGCGTTCTGGTACCTGGAGTCCGCCAAGGCGGGCATCGAGGCGGCAAAGCGCGAGTTGGTTCTGCTCGCGCCGAAGTTGCGCGTGCCGGCGTCGATGGACCGCCGGGCGCGAACGATGCTCGGGGTGATCTGTGCCTTCCATCTCGCAGATCCGGCCGGAGGTGTTGAGCTGCTGACCGTGTCGGCGGACGACGGTGATCCCGTCGCGCAGCGCTCGCTTGCCTACCTGCTTGAGTCCGGCGTCGGCGCGACGCGGGACGACGCCCGGACGGCCGTGCTCTATCGGGCTGCTGCCGAGGCGGGAGACGCGATCGCCGCGTTCAACCTCGGTGTGTTGGCTGGTGGGTCGGAGGATGCGGTGCGCTGGCTGCGCCAGGCCGCTGGGGCTGGGGTCACTGAGGCGTATGCACTGCTCGGTGACCGACTGAGCGAGCGTGATCTCGACGAGGAAGCACTGCGGTGGTACGTGCGGGGCGCTGAGTCCGGCGACAAGGCGAGCATGTACGCTGCGGCGTGCTGGTACCGCGACGGATTCGGCGGACCGGTCGACTTCGTACAGGCACTTCGGTGGTACCTGGCTATGCTCAACGTCGGCAGTGCCGACGGCATCCATGAAGCGCACGGAATCGTGTCACGGATGACCTCCGATGAGATCCACGAGGCCGGCAGGCTCTCAGGCCGATTACTGGAAGCGGACCTCTTCGTTCAGCGCCAGATCACCACTTGACGCGGTGTGCTCGGCTGGCTGCGTCAGGCCGCTGGGCGTCCTGTCTCATGGGTACGCGGATCTGCCGCCATCAGCGACGCGGTCGGGGCGATGGGGTGGGTGGCTATAGATCCGCTGCATAGTCGAGTACGAGCTCACCGAACGAGTTGACCGGGGACCACACGCCGAACCACTGCTCGGCACCGTACTCTTCGAACCGGTCGGCCTCGGTGAACCCCAGCTTCGCCGCGAGGCGCATCGAGCGGTCGTTGGCGGTCTGGGTGCAGAGCACGACCGGCTCGTCGGGAAGCGCGCCAGCGAACCAGTCGAGTGCCGCTGCACATGCCTCGGCGGCATAGCCGTATCCCCATGCTTCTGGCAGGAACATGTAGCCGAGCTCGGCCTCCCCGGCATCCGGACGGAGGTGACCCGGACGTTCTGCGTCGCGCCGGTCGAGCGTGATCGTGCCGATCATCGCTCCGTCGAGATCGACCACGAATAGGCCAGGGCGCCGCCGGGGTACCTCAGGCACCGTGCGCTCGAGCTCATCACGGAGGCGAGGGCCACCGATGTAGGTGCCAACCTCTGGCGAGGCGAATAGCTCGATGACCGCCACGCGGTCTCGGGCCTCGGGTTCACGGAGCACAAGCCGCTCGGTCCTGATCGGGGCAGGTGGCCAGGTGACAGGCCCGAGCTCAGTCATGGTGGGCAAACTACCAATGGATCTGGCTCTCGCCCTACGGGGTACCGCACCACGACGACTTCGGCTAGCCGTCGCGGTCCGTTGTTGCGACGTGCTGGACTCCAACGGCCTGGAAGGAGTTCCGCCACGCCGTCGGAGCGGCCCTCTCGCACGGGCCTGCCCGCGTTGACCAAGTCCTCTTTGGGTGCGCGGCGTGCCCAAACCGGGGGAAGGGTCCGGGCACGCCGGTGTGCGACGGGGTCAGATTTAGGCGGTGGCGGTGGCGGTGGTGGCGGCGAGGTGCAGGGCTTGGACGGCCGTGGCCTCGAGACCGTGGGCGGCGTCAGCGTCGGAAAGGGTCTGGGCGACGGAGGTGACGGCGTGCATGACTCCTCCGGCGGTGGGATCGGCGCCGGCGACGAAGTGGGCGAGGATGTCGCGCTGCTGGTCTTCGCTGTAGCGCAGCCGCTGGCCGACGATCTTGAGGGTGGTGTTGGGGTCGGTGATGGGGGTGCCGGCGGCGGTGTCGAGCTCGCGCAGGACCTCGGCGATGTAGTCGGCGTCGAGGAAGGCGGTGACCGCGTCTGTGGTGCGGGAGGTGATCAGGTCGAGGGTGCGGCGGGTGGTTGCCTCGGAGGCGGTGACGACCCCGTCTGAGCCGGTCATGCGGGAGCCGATGTGGGTACGGCGCAGGGCGTTGCGGCGGATGACCATGCCGTTGCGGCAGACCTCGAAGCGCACCCACGGAGCGATGCTGAATGCACCCGCCCCGGTTTCGGAGTTCGAGATCAGGAATCCGGCTGAGACGATCGGTAGTTCGGCGCCGGCCCGCCCGTCGAACGGGGACCGGTAGCGGGCCAGCAGGCGGGGCGCGGCGACCTGCACCTGGGGGGAGTAGACCCGCAGGTACATGCGCCGGTCGGTCAGGTCACAGCCGGCGAACTGGACTCGCACGTTCGCGCGCCGGATCCCGTCGAGAGCGGCGAAAAGGACATCGAGGTTGTCGATGCGGTGGTACCGGTCGGACAGAACCGCCCGCACAATGCCACCGCCGGTGTCATTGCGCAGGCAGCGGATGAGGAAGCTGCGGGGGTCGCGGGCAAGCCAGCCGTTGACGTTGTGGTCGAACAGGTCGGGGTGTTCGGCGGCGAGACCGCAGGTACGCGACGGGGATGCCGAGCTTGTCGGCGAGGCCGGCGGTGGCGACGTCGTTGACGCTGTAGGCGCCGGAGGTCATCGTCACCCCCTCCGGGCCGAGCTGCGGCTCGGTGCCGTCCAGGACGAGGCTGCCGCCGACGGCGCGCATCCGCCCGGCGCCGGCCTTGACGTCCAAGGCCCGGGTGGACTGGTCAGTGAGCATGCGGCGTAGCTGGTCGAGGTCGACGTTGCGGTGCGCCGGAACAGTGATCATCGAAGACATGAGGGATGGGTCCCTTCGAGAAGATTCTGGGGGTGGGGAGTTCGTTGAGGGAGTCAGCCGCCGGCGCCAGCGGCGGTCGCGACGGCCAGGCGTAGTCGCTCCCACTGCTCGGGCCCGACGGTGCCGAGCGCGCGGGCCTCGTCGAGGAGGTCCAGGGCGGCGGCGGTGTCGCCGGCGGTGACCGCGGCGTCGGCGGCGCGGAACGCCACTTCGCCCTGCTCGCGGCGCAGCTGTCGCCACTGCACGGGGTTGCGGCCCGACCCCGCCTGGGCCAGCACCTCGGGATGGGTTCGGGCGTGGGTGTAGATCCACTCCCACTCGGCGGGGGTGGCGTTGACGATCTGGGCGACGTACCGGCAGCCGTCGCCGGTGACCCGGTGAAAGCCGGGCCCGTACTCCTCGAACGCCAGCAGGATCTCCCGCTGGCGGATCAGCGCCAGACGGCGCTCACGGTCATCGACCTCAGACACCAAGTCGGCGTCAGCGGGCACGGGGCTCCAATCGGGAATGTCGAGAGCTGGCGCGGTGAGTGACTTCTCTCCGCTGCGGAGTCGGGTCGGCACGCGAGTCGGCGGGGGCCTACGCGCAATGCGTGGACCCCCGCCGATAGCGGATCTTCAGATCAGGACTCGTCGCTCACAGGCTCGTCGTCAGGGTCTGCCTCTCGACGTCGGCCAGTTCATCGGCGTCCGAGAGGTCATCGGCCTCGGGGCCCGCTGCCTCCGGCTCCGTCGCCTCGGGCTCGGGCTCCTGCGCGGTGTGTGGTGCGGCGAGCACGTCGTCGTCCGCAGCGACGCCGTCGGCCTGCTCGGTCTCCGCATCGACATCGCCGAAGTCGGGATCCTCGGCGTCTGCGGCCGTGGACTCGTCGGTGTCTTCGTCGTTGGGCAACTCGTCCTGCGGGTCACGGCCCAGCGACTCCCGCAGCGTCGTCTCCGCCTCGGAGAGGGTGTAGCCGTCGGCGACGAGCTGGTCGAGCCACAACGTCGCCGCTTCGTCATCCAACGCCCACGTCTCGTCGCGGGCCGCGTAGCCGAGGTTGCGTTCCTGGACGCAGATCCACTGCGCCACCAGGCAGCGGCGCAGCTTGTCCTCCCGAGCCATCGCGGCAGCGGCGCCGTCTACGCCACCAAGAGTTGCGTACAGGCCGTCGACGTCGTGGAACCGCAGCCCGTCCACGACGGTGGCCCGAAGCGCCTCCAGGAAGAGCCGCTTCACCGCCCGCGTCGACCCGTACGCGGTGCGGTAGAACTCCCGCCGTACCTCCGCCGCGACTGTCAGACCAGCGAGGTACTCGGCGCGGGCCTGCTCGGCTGCCTCCCGGCGGGCACGCTCCTCTTCCGTGACGCCCCGACGACTGCCGTAGCTCAGGCGCTGGTAGCCATACCGGTCCGGCTCCGCACAGTAGAAAGTCGTCTGGGCATGGTCGCCGATCTTCTCGACGAACGCTGCGAGCCCGGCCAACGTGGGAAACATCTCTGGGTCGAGCGGGTTGCCGTTGGCGTCGGCGAGTTGCGTGGCGGCCACGGCCGTACCGCTGTAGGGGTAGCCCTTCGGCTTGGACGTCACCTTCACCCCGGCGAGCACCAACTCCGCCTTCGCCTGCTCCTTCGCCGCCGCGAAGGTCCGCTTCGACCGCTCGGCGGCGATGGCGTGCCGGAATCCCCAACTCGACCCGGTGCTCTTCAGGATTCGATCCAGGGCGGCCGGGTCCTCGGTGAACTCGGTGAGCGCAGAGGCATCCTCCAGCGTCAGGGTGCCGGCGTCGGCCGCGCCGCGCGCCGCCTGCGGCAACTCCCGCAGCTTCAAGGTCTGCTTCACCCTCGCCGCCGGGATCGCCCGCACCGTGGCGATCTGCTCGGGCGACCAGTCCAGCAACGTCAGCTGGTGGAACGCCTCAGCCTCATCGGTGGGGGTCAGCCCCACCCGGTGGCCGTTCTCGGCAAGCTGCGCGACGATCTGCGCCGCCGCGCCCTCGTCGGAAGCGACCCACACCGGCACCTGCTCCATGCCGAGCTCGATCGCCGCGTACTTCCGGCGGTGCCCGATGATCAACTGAAACGCGTTCGGCTGGTCCGTGGCCGGGATGGCTACCAACGGGCAGAGGACTCCTACAACCGTCATCGAGGCAGTCAGATCGCTCAGGTCACCGACGTCCGTGCGCAGGTTACGCGGGTTATCGACCAGGTCACGGGGGTCGAGGTACTGGGCCTGGAGCGTAGGGCCCGCAGGGTCTGCAGGGGCTGTGACCTCGGCGATGCTGAGGTCGTCCGATACGGGTCGGGACAATAGAGTGGTCGTCATTACAGAGAACGTCCTTCCCGAACACAAGGACGCCCTACCCGGCGCGGGAACGGCCGGGTGGGCGGTGTTGGCCCGATCCGCCCGGCCGGCCGATCGGCGCAGCCCCGCACAGGCCCACCCCAGGCTTTGTACGACGCACTGACGCGGCTGCGACGTTGGGCCTTGCGGGGCCAGTCGCGGCCGGTCAGGATCGAGGGCCAGCAACCGCACCCCGGCCTCCCGCCCGAGGGCAGGTCAGCGCACACGAAGAAGCTGCGCGAGAGGCACGGCTGCTATCGCTGGGGTGCTGCCGGACGGCACCTGAGCGCGGCCAGCGGGTGCTACGGTCGGAAGGCGGACCTGCCCCACGTTTGTGGATCGGCAGGTCCTGCTGTGTTCGGGCCGCCGCCGCGGACTCGCCACCGACGTCCTGGGATCGCTCATCGGTGTGATGGCGCCCGCCGGATGCTTTGAGGGCGACCTCACCTACCGGCGAGAGTGGCCAAACCGGTATCGATGGCGATGCTGCCCCGCCCGGGGGGACTCGGGCATGAGGTGACCGCAGTGATCGTCGGTGACCTTAAAGTTCGTATTGCCCAGCCAGACCACGAACTGATGTTGCGGACAGGTGCGGGGCAGAAAGTTGCCACTGCGAAAATGTGGGACCATGGGAAGCGCTGTATGAGTAGCGGACCCGGCGCGGGAGCAGCATTCGCCCCGGGGTAAGCGGTGTCAGAGCCACAGGCGTGGAGCGGAGGCTTACCCGCCTGGTCGTTCGCCCAGCCAGCCCGTAGGAAGGACGCCGTTATTGTCCTTCGCGGCCTCGTCCGCGCGGGCGATGTCGCCGTACGTCTCAGGCATCCACAGGGAGAACTCCACGCGACTCAGGTGCAGGGCAGAGTCGGTCACGAAGGATTCGCAGAACGCGTAGTTCTCCGGTGTGTAGTGGTACTGCCCCTCCATGTGGATCACGTAACGCTCGCCGCCGAACTGCATATCGACCTGCGGGGCAATCATCGCGAAGCGCACGTAGCGGGCTGTGTCGATGCCGGCCACCTGAAGTCGTAGAGCGTGGCGCATGCCGTCTAGTTCGGCGTCCACCTCCTCGAAGGTGCGCAGGACCTCGCGTTTGACGGCGTTGATCGCCCGGTCAGTGTCGCTGTCGCGCACGCTGGTGCGATCGAATTGACGGCGGCGGCGTGTGCCTAGCGGCGACAGATCAAAGGACTTGCTGCCGGTGGTGGCACTCGGCAGGCGCTTCCCCTTCCCCCAGTCTGTGATCAGGGTGTCGAACCCGATCGCGAGCTCGGCCATCGCCGCGGGTATATCCGCCTCGCCTGCGGCCTTACGCGCAGCCAGCAACCGGGCACGGATCTGTTCTTGTGGCACGATCTGGATCATCGAGATCTCGGCGAACGGCATGCCGAAGTAGCGAGGGCAGTTTGCCTCTAGAAAGGCGGTCGCGTCCCGGCGGGTTTGAGCGATCGCGTCAGGGCCGGGGATCGCGCCCGAGTGTTTGAACGCGTTGCGGTGTCGGCCGACCCTGTCAACGGCGTCCGGGTGCGACATCGCCCGGCCGTCGACGGCCCTGAGCGCCTTTACGTTGCTTACGAAGGGCTTGTTCAGGTCGATGCTCTGGTGGCCGCCGCACTGAGCAACCGCGAGGACGTAGAAGAACTCCATCGCGTCGTGGAAGGTGAGCACGCTGGAGAAGTTCAGTGGTGGAGCGGCAAACGACTGGGTGACGGCCTGATCGTAGAGCAGGCGGGCGTAACCGAGTTGCCTGGCGACGGCTTCGTCCGGGGGTGCCGGAGTGGGCTGCGACATGCGAGGCAGCCTAACCCGCAACGCAGGTTTCGGCGCCCACCGCAGGCGGCCGGCAGGTCAGCGCCCAAGGGCTGAAGGGCATCGGCTGATTGGTCTTGTCAACCATGAGCCAACAATTCGGGCGACGTGGGCAGTCGACATGCCCTGAGGCTCCCACCGATAGTCGCGGAGGCCAGCGGCGACGTGCAGACGGCCACGTCGCCACCGCCAACGTCCTGGCCGGAGTTGCAACCTTCGTGCTCGGGCCGTGGCCGCCGATTCCAGGGCTGAACGGTCCGCGCGTAGTCCGCAGAGTCCGCGAGAAGTCCGCAGAATGACCAGTAATGACCAAGGATGATCAACGTTATCCAACGGGTATACGAGCAGTTCAGAGGGCTGTTGCGCCGATCGGTGCTGGTGGGAGGTCCGCCCTCAGAAGTTCCGCTTCAACGTCTGAACCCAGCCTGTTCCCACAGGTCAGGCGGGTTATTCGTTGACGCGCTGCACCACGGCGGCCAGTCGTTCGGAGGGATGCCTCGTCGGATCCGGGCAGTACGCCCCCAAAGCCATCCTTGTGGGCTCACTCGAATCCCGTCGTGCCCGACCCGTGCCCGATCTGGAGGGCAGCAAGGGCCACCAGCGGCCATGCGCCCGACGCGTTTCAGCTCCTTATTCGCCTTGCGCAAGATCCGGTAACGCTGTCGGCCTTGAGTGCAACCGATCCACAAGCTGAGGTTAGGCACCTGAGCGTCCCTCGGTAGCCCCGAGGACGATCTGCGCGGCGACTTGGGCGGGAGTCAGGTGCGTGGTGTCCACGACCTCGGCCTCGGCATGCAGCCACGTTCGGGCCGCCTCGGCGTAGGGCTGAAGGTACTTGAGACGAAACGGGGACGGGATGGGGTGTTCCCCCTCGATACGGCTGCGGAGGGTGTCTTGGTCAGCGTGGAGGACGAAGTGCCTGATCGGGATGGCGTATTGGGCGAGGCCCGTACCGATTTCGTGCCAGTACTGCTCGACCAGGACAGTCATCGGCACTACCAGCGTGCCGCCGGTGTAGTCGAGAACACGGCGGGCGGTCTCGACGACGAGTTGCCGCCACGGCGGCCAGTGCTGGAAGTTGTCCGTCGCGGGCAGTCCTGGCGTGATGTCCATGAGTGTCTCGCCGACTTTCTCGGCGTCGAACACTCGCGAATCTGGGATCAGTTGCTGCACGAGCATGCTGGTCGTCGTCTTGCCCACGCCGTGGGTGCCGTTGAGCCATACGATCACGGGCCACATTAACGCGAGTGAGCAACCGGATCTGGCCGGACTCCATCGTGACGCGTAGCAGCGGAGCTGTCATTGTTCCTCCCGGACCGACGAGTCGGCTGTGGTCTGCTGTTCCAGCTGCCGACGAGCGTCCCGCCACAGGCGCTCGAACTCCTGGGCCCCCGAATCGCGGGCGATGAGCACCTCCGCGAGCGACGCCGCCGCCATGAAGACCCCGTCCGAGCCGCGTAGCTCGACGTGGCGCAGCGCCCGCCGATCGGCGCCCAGCTCGTCGTAGTTCCAGCGGCCCTCATCTGGCCAGTACCAACGGACGTAGGTGAGCACCTGGCTAGTGTCGTGCGTCGTCGGTTCCTGAGCTGACCGGGAAGCGGAGCGTGCGGTGGAGGCTTGGTTTCCGCTGCGGATCGTGAGATCAGTCCTGGTTCGGCCGTCGCCGGCTCGGCTTGCGTTTTCTTCCGGCCCCGGCGTTCGCGAACTGTCGTTGGCGCTGGTCTCGTTGCTGCCGCTGCCAGTTCTGTCGCCGGCGGTCGCGTCGTCGCTGGTAGCCGCGGGCGATGACGGCTAGCGCCATCCACCCGGACAGCACTAGGCCTGCCGCCCCGACCACCCCTTGCAGCCGGCCCCGGTGCCCGCTGAGTATGCCGAAATCGGTGATGAAATCCCCCGGATCGTTGGGGTTCACCCAGATCCGCACCGCACTGCCGGCCGGCAGGCAGACCTCCCAACAGCCAACCTCGGCCTGCCGGTGAGCGCCGGCGAACTCGTAGCGCAGGTGCATCGTGTTCCGCCGCTTGTGTACGAGTTCATCGACGGCTGCCTGGGCTGGCACGCCATCGACCCGCAGCCGACGTCCCCAGGTGTCGTTGTCCTGAGCGGTCTTGAACGGCAGCCACATCATGACCAGCCCGACCGCGAGGCCGAGTATGTAGAGGGGGTAGCGGACGCGCCACCAGCTCCGCAAGATCTGCACGGTGGTCATGGTCGCAGTCGATGTCGACAAGCGGCGGTACGTTGACCGCGTGACGAGACAGCTGCTCCGATCGTCGTTCGGCGCGGCGGCGACCGCGTACGCCGAGCACCGCCCGGACTACGCGCAGGCCGCGGTGTGGTGGGCGCTGGAGTCCGCACCCGGCCTGCGCGTGCTCGACCTGGGTGCCGGCACCGGGAAGTTGTCCGCGACGCTGGCGGCGGTGGGCGCGGACGTCGTGGCGGTCGAGCCCGACCCGGCGATGCTCACCGAGCTACGCCGCGCGCTGCCGGCGATCCGTGCCCTGGCGGGTAGCGCGGAGGCGATCCCGTTGCCGGACGCGTCCGTCGACGCCGTGCTGGCCGGCAACGCCCTGCACTGGTTCGACATGGCCGTTGCTGGGGCGGAGATCGCCAGAGTCTTGGCACCCGGCGGCATCCTGGCCGGTCTGTGGAACGTGATGGACGACCGGGTCGACTGGGTTGCCGGGCTCGAACGGGTCAGCGGGAGTGCGGCCATCGGCCCGCGTGACACGCTGAGCAGTTGGCGCGCGGCGACGGCGGGCATGCTCGTTCCGAGCACCGGCCTGGTCGCCCGGTTCGGGTCGGCGGAGCAGGTCGAGTTCCCGCACGGGCAGCGGCGTACCGCCGACTCGCTCGTCGCGACGCTCGCGACGCGGGCCGGGATGCTGGTCATGGCGGACGAGGAGCGGGAGGCCATGCTCGGCCGGATCCGCGCCTTCCTCGCGAGCCGACCCGAAACCGCCCACGGCGAGTTCACCCTGCCCATGCTGACCGGCGTGCTGCGCGCCCGGCGACGCTGACGGCCGGTGACCCGGCGGACCGACATCGGGGCGGGGCGTTGAAAGCTGTGCTGGCAGGTGCCGACGTGGCACTGGTGGGCCTGTTCTCGGCGAAGGACAAGGATTTCGAAAGCAAGCTCAATCTGCTGGCCAGCTTGGTGGAAGCCCACGGTGGCCAGGTCGTGAGCCGGCACGTGCAGCGGCGGGGTGTCTCTTCTGGCGGCGCGGACAAGATGGGCGAGCCGTTCTCGCGGCGGACGTTGCTCAGCCCCGGTAGGGCACGCGAAGTCGCGGACGCCTGCCAGCAGTGCGGGGTCGGCGTCGCGGTCTTCGCGAACCCGTTGACCGACCACCAGCGGGCCGTCCTCACTGACATGTTCGGCTGTCTCGTCCTGAGTGGCGAGGACCTCTGACAGGTCAGGGACGGGCGGCCTTCTCGCCGTGGACGGTCACGTACTCGGCGGCGAGCCAGGGCCCAAGGTCGTCGATGAGTTCGTGCAGCACAAGCGGGACCGGCGGGGGCGTGCGGCCAACGACGGCAGCTCTACGCATCTGCTCGGCGCGTTGCGGATAGTAGACCCCGAACGCCTCGGCGGACTCGCTGAGGTCGCTTGTCCAGCCTCCCCACCGCGGCATGACCAGCGTGAGTCCTGTCCTGACGATGCGCCGCGCGACGATCCGGCTGAGGGCCTTTCGTTGCTGGTCGGTGTTCGCTTCGGCTGCCTGGCGGCGCCATTTCGGCAGCGCACGTGACAGGTCGCCGTTCGTCTCGCGGGCGAGCAGGGGAGTGGGCCGGTAACGGGGAAGTTGGTCGGCGAGGTCGTCGCCCAGCAGGGGACTGCACAGGCAGGCGACGAAGAAGCCGAGGTCGTACCGCTCAAGCTCGCTCAGCAGCGTACGTGCACTGAGCAGCAGGATGCCCACGCCGTCGATCTGCGGAAATGACTCATCGAGGTCTTGCTCGATCCTGGTGGCAGCCGCCCGGTCGGCCTCGGTTGGTTCGCTGCGCAGGGCGAGGAGCAGGTCGAGATCGGAGACGCCGAGGATGGCGCTGCCACGCGGGATGCTGCCGTAGATGTAGGCGCTGTGCAGCCGACCACCGTCGAACGACTCGGCTATCCGGGCGCGTGCCGCGTCGACAACACGGGCGAACGCGGCCGGGACCCGGCTCAGTGCACCCTCGCGCGCGATCCATCCCTCGACGTCCAGTCCTGTTCCGGCCATGGCGACACTCTGCCGGAGCTGGCGAGGACGCGCAGCCCAACCCGGGCGACCTCGGAGTCCTACTGCTCGGCCCAGGCGCCCAGCTCGTTGCCGCTGGGGTCGGTGAAGTGGAACCGCCGGCCGCCGGGAAACTCGTACGGCCCGTTCACCACCTGACCGCCGGCCTCCTGCACGGCCTGCACGGACCGGTCCAGGTCGCTGGAGTAGAGCAGCACGAGCGGGCCGCCTGGCCGAACCTCCTCGTCGAGCCGGAGCCCGCCCACCTCGGGTGCGTCGTCGCCGTGTGGGCTGCGAATGCCGGCGTACTCCGGCCCGTAGTCGGTGAACTGCCAACCGAACGCGTCGGCGTAGAAGCGCTTGGCCACGGCGAGGTCGGTCACCGTGAGCTCGACGTAGTCGATGGCGTGGTGTCGGTGCGGCACTGGGTCAGACATACCCCGCATCGTGCACCTCGGGTACGACGCAACCGCGACATGCAACGAAAGGTTGCGCGATGGGGGTGGGGTGTCATAGGTTCAGTGCAACCAAAGGTTGCGAAAGGTTGTGAGCATGGAACAGGGAACCATCGAACGCGACATCCACGTCGACGCGTCACCCGAGGTGGTCTTCGAGGTCGTCAGCCAGCCCGAGCACATGCGGGAGTGGTGGCCTGACGACGCCCGGTTCGAGTCGGTCGCCGGCGCGCCCGGCGAGCTGGTGTGGCGCAACGCCGACACCGGCGAGACGACGACCGTCGCGCTCGCCGTCGTCGAGGTCGACCCGCCCAAGCGATTCTCCTTCCGGTGGTGCTTCACCGAGCCGGACCGGGGCGGGCAGGCACTGCTCGTCACCTTCGACCTGATCCCCGACGGCACGGGGACGCAGATCCGGATGACCGAGACCGGGTTCCGCGAGATGGGCTGGGAGATTGCCGTCCTGGAGGAGCAGTACCGCGACCACGAGAACGGTTGGGACCACTACATGCCCCGGCTGGGCGCGTACGTCGCGCGGTTGGTCGCGACCCCGTGAGCGCGGTGGTCGACGACGAGTTGTGGTCGGCGATCGGCGACCCGACTCGGCGTACGATGATCGATCTTCTTCTCTCTGACGGGCCGGGCACGGCCACCTCGTTGAGTCGGCGGCTACCCGTCACCCGGCAGGCCGTCTCGAAGCACCTGGCGGTGCTGGACCGGGTTGGGCTGATCCACGCCGAGCCGGCCGGTCGCGAGCGCCACTACCAGGTGGACGAGGCGCAACTCGCCCGCGCTGTCGCCCAGTTGTCGGCGGTCGGCTCCACCTGGGACGCCCGACTTCGCCGGATCAAGCGCATCGCCGAGGCGATCGAACGCACCCGCACCACTGACGAAGGAGACTGAGAATGGTCGACATTCTGCACCGGGTCGGCGTCGTCGCTCCGCTCGGCGACGTCTATCGCGCGGTGGCGACGCCGGAGGGTCTCGCCGGCTGGTGGACCACCGACACGGTGGGCAAGAGCGAGGTCGGTGGGCAGTTGGCCTTCCGGTTCGGCGATGTCGGCGGCTTCGACATGGAGGTTCTGGAGTTGAACCCCGCCGGCCGGGTGCGGTGGCGCGTCGTCGACGGCCCTGAGGAGGGTCGGCACCGAGGTCGACTGGCGTCTCGACCAGCGTGGCGAGTACACGATCGTCCAGTTCGCGCACCAGGGCTGGCGCGAGCCGGTCGAGTTCATGCACCACTGCAGCACCAAATGGGCGCTGTTCCTGATGAGCCTCAAGGAACTGGTCGAGACCGGGCGTGGCCGGCCGGCACCGGACGACGTCCGCATCAGCGACTGGCACTGACCTCGGTGACGGCTTGGTCGCCGGAGGGTCGCGGGCTCCGCCGCGAGAGCGCCAACCCTCCGGCGGTCAGGCCGACGGTCACGATCGCTGTGGCGCAGAGCAGCATCGCCGACCGGGCGCCGATGGCACCCACCAACGGCCCGCCCAGCATGGCGCCCAGCGGCACCGCCACCACCAGGATGGCGCCGTTCGCGGCGAGCACCGCCGGTAGCTGCGCGATGGACGTGCTGCGCTGGAACAGCGCCATCGACGTGGACATGTACGGTGCCCAGATCAGGCCCGCCAGGGCGAACGCCGGCAGCGACACGCCGACGGGTGCACCCAGGCCCAGCGGCAGCATGGCCACGCCGAACGCGACGACGATGGTGATGGTGGTGGCCCGCAGCGGCCAGCGGCGTAGGTGTCCGGCAATCACACCGCCGACGAGACCGCCGACGCCGAACGCGGTGTAGTAGGCGCCCAGCAGCGTCGCCGAGGCGTGCAGGTCATCGGTGATGTGGATCGGCATGGCCACGTACACCGGTCCGAACAGGAAGAAGAACGCGAGGCTCAGCGCCAGCAGACCCAGAAGGGCGGGGTTGTGGCGAATGAACGCGAACCCGGCGGTCCGCGACGCGCCGTGCTCCTGCCGATGGTGGCTGTCCGCGGTGGACATTGCGAAGCGGTACGTGAGGGCCAGCGCGGCGAAGGTGGCGGCGTCGATGGCGATGACCCACACCGGCCCGACCCAGGCGATCAGGAGACCCGCCAGTGGTGGACCGACGATGGTGGCGAACCCGGCGATGGTGGAGAGCACCGCATTCGCCGGCAGGTGGTGTCGCTGCGGCAGCAGCTCGGCGATCAGGGTGAAACGCCCGGCGGAACCCCACGAGTGCAGCAGCGCGGACGCGGCCAGCAGGACGACGTACAGCCCGATGGTGAGCGCACCGAAGAGGTGGGCGACGGGGATCGCCGCGAGTGCCGTGGCCCGCAGGATCGCGTCCCACCCGGCGAGCTGGCCGCCGCCGCGACCGCGCAGCAGCCGGCCGAAGACGACAGTCCCGGCCGCGCTGGGCACTGTGTACGCCGCCATGGCCACCGCGATCCAGGTGCCGCGCTGGTCGTGCGGGGCGAGCTGGATGGCGAGCCAGGTCACCGCGACCACCGCCATCCCGTCGCCCAGCGCGGACACGGTCAGGCCGGGTAGGACCCGTCTGAGCAGTGGGTGACTCACCACCGGCCAGTACGGCGAGGTGCGCAGAAGGCGGGTGGGCTGCAGTGGCATGGTGCCAGCTGACCCCGTGCGGCCCTCGCAGACCAGCTAAAGCTGCTCTCAGCAGAATCCGCTCACGGCGGAGCGTGCCCGGATCTCAGCCGCGTCCCCGGTCTGGGCTGTCGCCGTCGCGGGACGCCCGGAAGGACGAGCCGATGGCCGCCTTCAGGCTGCGGGAGATCGACTCGGGTTCCTTGAAGTCGGGGTGTCGTCGTGGCGATGACACCCCGACTTTCCGAAACCCGAGTCGATCGAACCGCTACTCCGTCCGGTAGACGGAGATGTGCGACGGGCTGTCGGCCTGGAACGGCCGTCGGTGCCAGTCGGCGTACCGCTCGGTGAGCCGGAGCCCGGCCTGCTGAGCCATCTCGTCGATCTGGTGCGGCCAGGCGTACCGCATGGCGAACGGCTTCAGGTGCACACCGTCGCCGTCGAACGTGATGGTCTGCCGGATGAACCGCTGCGCCGGCCGGTCGTACCGGTGTAACCGGATCGTCGCGGAGTCCTCGGTGACCTCACGCACCTGCACCTGCTCGTCCGAGTCGAAGCTGCGTGGGTCGGGCACGAACGTCTCGATGACGAACGCGCCGCCGGGCGACAGCACCCGGGCGACGTTGCGGAAGCAGTCCGCCTGCCGCTCGGCGTCCACCAGGTTGAACAGGGTGTTGAAGACCAGGTACGCGAGCCGGAACTCACCGGTCACCGGTACGTCCGCCATGTCGGCGACGACCACCGGGATCCGCTCGCCGCCGGGCTTTGCCCGCAGCTGCGCGAGCATCTCCTCGGACGCCTCGACGCCGTGCACGGCGAGGCCGCGCTCGGCCAGTGGAAGCGCAACCCGGCCGGTGCCGATGGCCAGTTCGAGAACCGGGCCGTCGTCGGCCAGGTCGGCCAGGAATTCCACGGCGGGGGCCGGGTCGGGGTTGCCTGGGCCGTCGTAGTCGGCGGCCCACAGCCGGCCGAAGAGGCCGGGATCGTCGAAGACCGACATCAGCGGCCTCCGGGGTTGGAGTCAGTGGCGCCCAGCGCCAGGGGAACGGTGCTGCTCACGAAGTCTCGATTCGTCAGATCGGATGACGGTGGGTTCGGGGGACTTCGTCGTATTGGGCATGGCGGCTGCTCCCTTCGCGCGGCTGTCGACCGAGGACACCAGAGACGCCGCGGGCCGGCAAGGCAATTACGCCAGCCGGGCCCACGCCGGGATGTGCCGTCAGGAGATGTGGTGCAGGATCACGTTGTGTACGTGGTGGCTCTTCTGCGCGCCACGGAACTCCACCTCGTAGGTGTGCGTGCCGACGTGGATGGCGATGGCGCCGGTGGAGAAGAACGAACCACCCCACGACTTGTTGCTGACCACGCTCACGCTGGTGATCTTCGAGTACGGAATGCTGGTGATCGCGAACCGCTTCCCGACGAAGGAGCGGTCCTGGATGATCACGCGGCGGTCGGTCAGCCCGATGAACCCGGTGCCGGTGCCGACGGCGTCGTAGACGGCGATGATCTGCTCACCGTCGAGGAGGCCACTCTCGATCTGCTGGACCTGCTCTTTGCGGTCGTACGCGATGTTCGCCATGCGATCCAGGCTAGAAAACCGGTGCCAGCGCGCCCGCGCGGGCGAGGACCACGAACTCCCCGTCACCGTGGCCGACGGGCTCGCCGTGCCAGCCCCCGTGAATGCGGTCCACGAGGAAGCCCGCCCTGGTCAGGGAGGAGCGCAGCTCGGCCTCGGTGCGGAAGCGCAGGGTCGCCGAGCTGAGCAGCTCATCGCCGTCGTCGAAGCGGTAGTGGTGGGTGAAGTCGACCACGCCGTCGCGTACCCCGTTGACCGTGGTCCACGCGCGGACCCCGCCGCCGTCCGGCAGCCTGATCAGCCGCTGCGAATCCGCCGGGTTCCACCGCTCCCAGCAAAGCCCGCTCCGGCAGCAGCGCCGAGGTGCCCTCCAGCCAGGTCACCCGTTCACCGCCCGGCTTGGCGCGAGCGGCGGCCAGCGACGCGCCGGCCGGGTCCACGCCGGTGACGGTGTGGCCGGCGGCGGCGAGGGCAACGGTCAGCCGGCCGGTACCGCAGCCGAGGTCGAGCACCCGGGCGGCCGGGGTCTGGTCGACCACCGACTGGAAGAAGTCGTCGTCCGGCCCCCATCGGCACTCGGCGTCGTACACCTGGACCAGCCGGTGGTGGCGGAACTCGGCGTGTCTCATCCCGTCGTCAGGACTCGGTGACCGCCCGGTACGCGTCCTCGATGCGGGCGGCCAACAGCACCTCGCCCTCGGTCAGCGGCTCACCGTTGCCGTGCCCGACCCGGATCTGGGTGCTGTCGGCCCGGCGGCTGATCTCGGGCCGCAGATGCAGCGCATCCGCGACGACCTTGACGCGTTCAGTTAGTGCCGCGTGTTGGGTATCGTCGATCACGAGCGTCCGTCGGATCTGCTCGCCCTCGCGTGTCCAACCAGATAGCAAGGTCAACGCGTCGGAAAGGTAGTCGTGCTTGGCCCTGCTGTTGAACAGCACGCGCATCACCGCACCCCCCAAGCGCCGTTGCCGGCTTGTGGCCAAATCGTCGCCATCCCGTGTCTTGTCGGTGTCCCCTAGTCTCTCGCTGCTCGGAGGGGGTGTCCACGCCCACACTTCCGTGTCTTATTGGCCTAGCGGACGGCTACGGTACCCAAACCGCCGATTGATCTGGCACCCTGGACGCCCGTGCGGACCGAACGGGCGAATGGCGGCGGGCAGGCCGAACGGCGGGACCTAAAGGTGATCGTCGGTGCGGCGATCATCCGGGATGGGCGGGTGCTCGCCTGTGCGCGTTCCGCCCCACCGGAGGTGGCGGGCATGTGGGAGTTTCCGGGCGGAAAGGTCGAGCCGGGGGAGGCCGAGACCGACGCCCTGATCCGGGAGTGTGCCGAGGAGCTGGCCGTACGCGTCGAGATCGGCGACCGGGTCGGCCGCAACGTCCGGATGGCGCACGGCCGCTCGGTGCTGAAGGTGTACGCGGCCCGCCTGCTCGGCGGAGACCAGCCGCAGGCGTTGGAGCACGAGGCGATCCGTTGGCTCACCGCGAACGAGCTGGACTCGGTCACCTGGCTCCCCGCCGACGCCCCCATCGTGGCCGCCCTCCGCCCCCTCCTGACCCCAACCCCCTAACTCCACCCACCCCCACCCACCCGGCCCGACCCGACGGCTCTCGTTGATCATGAAGTTATTGCCACGACACGCCGCGCTCAGTGGCAACAACTTCATGATCACCGGGGGCGGTGGGTGGGCACGTGGGGGCGCCGGGGCGCCGGGAGGGGTGGGAGGGGTGGGACTGGGACGGGGGCCGTGGCAACTGCCACGGCCCCCGTTGTTGTTCAGGTGATCAGTGCTTGTTGTCCTGATCCGGGTGGGCGAAGTTGAGGTGCTCCGGAGGCAGCGGGAACGTCACGTCGTCGCCGAACGGCGACGGCGCGGCGGCCCGGTCGAAGGTGAGCTCGGTCAGCGGCAGCTTGCCCCGGTCGTCGACCGCCGGAGCGGTCGGGTGGGGCACCTCCCGGTGCCAGTTGACGCCGCTCTGCGCCTGCGCCTCAGCCCGCGAGTCGTGGGAGCCACCCGCGTGCGAGTGCACCCCACCCCGGGCTGAGCCCGGCGTCGCCGAGCCCGGACGGGCGGTGGTCACGCTGGTCTGGGGCGTCTCGCCCCGACGGAAGATCTTGCTACCAAGCCACACAAGGGGATCGTACCTGCGGTCGACGACCCGCTCCTTCATGGGGATGATCCCGTTGTCAGTGATCTTGATGTGCTCGGGGCAGACCTCGGTGCAGCACTTGGTGATGTTGCAGAAGCCGAGGCCCTGTTCGGCCTGCGCGTACTCCTTGCGGTCGGTCCGGGTGTCCAGCGGGTGCATGTCCAGCTCTGCCGCCCGGATGAAGTACCGCGGACCGGAGAACGCCTGCTTGTTCTCGTCGTGGTCGCGGATGACGTGGCAGACCGTCTGGCACAGGAAGCACTCGATGCACTTGCGGAACTCCTGCGAGCGCTCGACGTCGACCTGCTGCATCCGGTAGTCACCCGGGGCCACGTCCGCCGGAGGGGCGAACGCCGGGGTCTCCCGTGCCTTCTCGTAGTTGAACGAGACGTCGGTGACCAGGTCCCGGATGACCGGGAAGGTCCGCAGCGGGGTGACCGTGACGGTTTCGTCGTCGCCGAAGGTCGACATCCGCGTCATGCAGCCCAACCGCGGCTTGCCGTTGATCTCCATGGAGCAGGAGCCGCACTTGCCGGCCTTGCAGTTCCACCGGCAGGCCAGGTCGGGCGCGTCGGTGGCCTGCAGGCGGTGGATGACGTCGAGGACGACCTCGCCCTCGTTTACCTCCACCATGTAGTCCTGCAGGTCGCCGCCGGTCTCGTCGCCCCGCCAGATCCGGAACTGACGCTTCGCGCTCATCGGTTGTCCGCCTCTCCAGCGTCGGCAACGAGGGCGTCGAAGTCGGCGAGCTCCTCGTCGGTGAGGTACTTGGCCAACTCGGCCCGGTCGAAGAGGCCGATCAGCTCCGGCCGCATCTTCGGCAGCGGCTTGCGGGTCAGCCGCACGGTGTCGCCGTCCAACGCGCAGACCAGGTTGACCTGTCGCCACTTCGGCTCCATCGCCGGGTAGTCCTCCCGGGTGTGCCCGCCGCGCGACTCCTGCCGCTCCAGCGCCGCCTTCGCGGTGCACTCCGAGACCACCAGCATGTTGCGCAGGTCCAGGGCCAGGTGCCAGCCCGGGTTGTAGCGTCGGCCGCCGGCCGCGCTCACCTTGGCCACCCGCTCGCGCAGCTCGGCGAGCCGGACCAGCGCGTCGGCCAGCTCACCCTCCCGGCGGATGATCCCGACCAGGTCACCCATGACCGCCTGGAGGTCCTGCTGCAGGGTGTACGGGCTCTCGCCGGTGTCCCGCTGCAGCGGAGCGAGCGCGGTCTCCACCGCGGCCTCGACCGCGTCCACGGCCACCTTCGGCCGGGCGGTCAGCCCGTCGGCGTAACTGGCGGCGTGGCCGCCCGCCCGCTTGCCGAAGACCAGCAGGTCGGACAGGGAGTTGCCGCCCAGTCGGTTGGAGCCGTGCATGCCGCCGGAGACCTCACCGGCGGCGAACAACCCGCGTACGTGGCCGAAGGCGGCACCCGAATCCGGGTCCACCTCGACACCGCCCATCACGTAGTGGCAGGTCGGCCCGACCTCCATCGGCTCGGCCGTGATGTCGACGTCGGCCAGCTCCTTGAACTGGTGGTACATCGACGGCAGCCGCCGGCGGATCTCGTCGGCCGAACGCCGGCTCGCGATGTCCAGGAAGACCCCGCCGGCGGGGGAGCCCCGACCGGCCTTGACCTCACTGTTGATCGCGCGGGCCACCTCGTCACGGGGCAGCAGCTCCGGCGGACGCCGGTTGTTGTCCGGGTCGGTGTACCAGCGGTCCGCCTCCTCCTCGGTCTCCGCGTACTGCTTGCGGAAGACGTCGGGGACGTAGTCGAACATGAACCGCTTGCCCTCGGAGTTCTTGAGGACGCCGCCGTCGCCGCGCACCGACTCGGTGACCAGGATGCCCTTCACCGAGGGCGGCCAGACCATGCCGGTGGGGTGGAACTGGAGGAACTCCATGTTGATCAGCGTCGCCCCGGCGCGCAGTGCCAGCGCGTGCCCGTCCCCGGTGTACTCCCAGGAGTTCGAGGTGACCTTGTAGGAGCGTCCGACGCCGCCGGTGGCCAGCACGACTGCCGGCGCCTCGAAGAGGATGAACTCGCCCGACTCGCGGTAGTAGCCGAACGCGCCGGCCACCCGGTCACCGTCGAGCAGCAACTCGGTGATGGTGGTCTCGGAGAACACCTTGATCCGGGCGTCGTACGAGCCGAACTCCCGGTGGTCCTCCTGCTGCAGGGAGACGATCTTCTGCTGGAGAGTGCGGATCAGCTCCAGGCCGGTCCGGTCGCCCACGTGCGCCAGCCGCGGGTACTCGTGGCCGCCGAAGTTGCGCTGGGAGATCTTGCCGTCCTTGGTGCGGTCGAAGAGCGCACCGTACGTCTCCAGCTCCCAGATCCGCTGCGGCGACTCCTTCGCGTGCAGCTCGGCCATCCGGAAGTTGTTGAGGAACTTCCCGCCGCGCATGGTGTCGCGGAAGTGCACCTGCCAGTTGTCCCGGCTGTTCACGTTGCCCATCGCGGCGGCCGCGCCGCCCTCGGCCATCACCGTGTGCGCCTTGCCGAACAGCGACTTGGAGATGATCGCGGTCTTCTTGCCGGCAAGCCGGGCCTCGATGGCCGCGCGCAGACCGGCGCCGCCGGCCCCGATGACGACGACGTCGTAGTGGTGTCGTTCGATGCGAGTGGTAGTGGTCATGTCAGGGGCCCTTTAGTTGATGAACCGCAGGTCGGAGAACCAGCCGGCCGCGACCGCCATGATGTAGAAGTCGGCCAGCGCGAGGGTGCCGAGGGTGATCCAGGCGAGCTGCATGTGCCGGACGTTCAACGCCGAGACGAAGGTCCAGGCCCGGTAGCGCACCGGGTGCTTGGAGAAGTGCTTGAGCCGGCCGCCGATGATGTGCCGGCAGGAGTGGCAGGAGATCGTGTACGCCCAGAGCATCACCACGTTGACCAGCAGGATGATGTTGCCCAGCCCGAAGCCGAAGCCCTTCGGCGAGTGGAAGGCGAGGATCGCGTCCCAGGTGTTGATCAGCGAGATGATCGCGGCGGCGTAGAAGAAGTAGCGGTGCAGGTTCTGCCCGAGCAGCGGGAAGCGGGTCTCACCGCCGTACTCCTTGTGCCCGTCCGGGACCGCGCAGGCCGGCGGCGACAGCCAGAACGACCGGTAGTACGCCTTGCGGTAGTAGTAGCAGGTGAGCCGGAACAGCAGCAGGAACGGCAGGGTCAGCGCGGCGTCCGGGATGATCCACCAGCCGGGCAGGAATCGCCCGAAGTGCGAAGCCGCCTCCACGCACCGGTCGGTCACACAGGGGGAGTAGAACGGGGTCAGGTAGTGATACTCGTCGACCCAGTAGTTGTCGTGCATGAACACCCGGACCGTCGCGTACGCGACCCAGGCGCTGAGCCCGATCACGGTGATCAGCGGGGCGAACCACCATCGGTCGGTACGCAACGTCTTCGCCGCGATGGCGGCGCGCGCCCGCGCCCCCCTCGGCCTCGTTGCCGTTGAAGTCATTCGAGTCGTCTCCTCGACGGGCCCGTACGGGCGGGCTGGTCTCTCTCCGGTCGGCACGCGGACCGGCGAACCCGCACCCGCTGCCACGTCATGCGCACACCAACGACCACGCCGGATTGACCGGCGCAGCTAAGTGACACACGTTACGCCGATCTCTGCGAGCCGTCCGCGCAAGGGAGTGTCCCGTGTGTCTGGCCTGCGGCAATGCCCCCGACACGCCGATCTGTCGCGCGTCGTCGAGAACGTCAGCCCGAGGCGCCCCCGGTGAAGTGCCAGGACGCGAGGCGCAGCGAGGGGGCGGCCCACCAGGCACCGTCCACCCGGTCCGGTTGGCGTACCGCCCGCGCGCCCAGCCCGAGCACGGCCCCCGGCCCGAGCGCCCGCGGGTACGACTCGGTGAACCGCAGGTCACGGACTGCCCGGACGACCGTGCCGTCCTCGATCAGCCAGACGCCGTTGCGGGTCAGCCCGGTGACGACGAGGCTCTTCGGGTCCAGCACCCGGGTGTACCAGAGGTCGGTGACCAGCAGCCCCCGGCGTACGCCGGCGACCAGGGCGGCGGTGTCCGCGTCGACGACCGCTCCGGCGGCCGCGCCGGTGGTGCTCCGGCCGGCCGCGCTGGCCGGGCCCGCCACCGCGCCGGTCAGCCGCAGGTTGCGGGCCATCGGGCCCCAGGTGGCGCCACCCGCGACCGCGTGCCCGGTGGACTCCGCGCCCGCCTCGGCGGCGGTGCGCCGGTCGTGCGCCACTGCCCGGGTGGTGCCCGCCTCGACCAGCGTCAGCGCCCGTCGACCGGTGCCCTCCGCGTCGAACGGCAGCCCCGACCAGCCCAGCGGGTCGTCCACCAGGGTCACCGCCCGGTCGAACTGGGCCACGCCCGGCTCGGCGAACGACTGCCGCTCGGTGTACCGCTTGCCGTTGAAGCCGTACCAGGACAGGTTCTGCAGGAGGTCCGCCACGGCGGCCGGCTCGAACACCACCTCGTAGTGCCCCGGCGGCAGCTCGACCGGGTCGGCCGCCGCCTGCGCCTTCGCGGCCGCCTGCGCCCCCAACTCCGCGCCGTCGAGGTCGGACAGTCGGTCGGCGCAGCGCCGGGCCACCCCATCCGCGCCGTCGCGACGGGCGATGCCGTCCATCGCCGCCTCCACCGAGCGGCCGTACGCCGAGTGCCCGGCCGAGTTGGCGAACGCCGACGAGCGGTGGGCGGTACGGCAGTAGCCGGCGGTGCTCAGGCCCCCGGCGGCGGCCACGAACGCCCCCACCCGGTCGGCCCGCTGATCCGGCTCGGCGTGCGCCGTGGCCTCGTCGACGGGCGGCGCGTCCGGGGTGGGCATGGGCGGGGCCAGCCCTGGCCAGTTCGGGTCGGGCGGGCAGAGTCGCGCCGCGGCCAGGGTGCGCTCCACCAGGGCGCTCAGCCCGTCGGCGGTGACCACGCTGCCGCTGCCGGCGGCCGTCCGACCATCCACGTGCACCCGTAGCCGGACCCCGACGGTCGACTCGGAGACATTCTGGTGGATGCCCGAGTTGGCGAACCGGGTCAGCGCCAGGTCGGCCCGCGTCACCACCGCCTCGGCCTGGGCGGCCGGCCCGCCAACCCGGCGAACCAGCTCGACGACCTGCCCCGCCAGCTCCGGCTCACTCCTCGCGCTCACCTGTGCCACCTTCCGTTCGCGACTGCGGGGCTCGCAAACCCGGCTCACTCCTCGCGCTCACGCCGACACCCCCACCCGGACGTTGCGGAACCGGGCCGGCGCGGCCGGGTGGCCGGTGTGCCCGATCTGGCCGGGCTGGCCCTTGCCGCAGTTGGGCGTGCCCCAGGAGACCGTTTCGCTGGAGAGCATGTCCATCGAGCGCCAGAACAGCGGGCCGATCCCGGTGTAGGTGGGGTTGCGCAGCATCCGCCCCCGCCGCCCCTTCTTGATCTCCCAGCCGACCTCGCAGCCGAACTGGAAGTTGAGCCGCTTGTCGTCGATCGACCAGGACCGGTTGAGGTCCATCAGCACGCCGTCGTCGGTGGCCTCGATGATCTCCTCCAGGGTGTGCGGGCCGGGTTCCAGGCCGACGTTCGTCATCCGCACCATCGGCAGTCGGGCCCACCCGTCGGCGCGGACGCTGCCGCCGTAGTCGAGGCTGGCCATCGCGGCGGAATCCCGGCCGGCCAGCACACCCACCCAGCGACCGTCGCGGACCGCGTCCCGCTTGACCGCCGGGGAGCCCTCGTCGTCGAAACCGAAGCTGCCCAGCGCACCCGGGATCGTCGGGTCGATGGTGATGTTCATCAGCTCCGAGCCGTAGCGCAGCGAGCCGAGCTGGGCCAGGTCCAGCCAGGACGTGCCGGCGAACGCCGCCTCCCAGCCGAGGATCCGGTCCAGTTCGATGGCGTGCCCGACCGATTCGTGGATCTGCAGAGCCAACTGCTCGCCACCGAGGATCAGATCCGTCTCGCCGGCCGGGCAGGGCGGCGCGGTGAGCAGCGCCCGGGACTCCTCGGCGATCTGCGCGGCATGCGCGGCCAGGTCGAGCGATTCGACCAGCTCCCACCCGGTGGTGCCGTACTGCCCGCGGTAACTCGGCCAGGACCGCCGCTGCGTCTCGCCGTCGCCGATCGAGGTGGCCGAGATGCCACCCCCGCACTCGCGGATCCGCTGGTCGATGCGGTGGCCCTCACTGGACACGAACCATTTCGTGGTGTCCCAGACCTGGTAAAGGCCCTCGGCCAGGTCCGCGCCGTGCTCGGCCATCGTGCGGGTCGCGCCGACCAGCAGGTCGCCCTTGTCCGACAGGGGCACCCCGAGTGGGTCGATCTGGCAGCCGGAGGCCCAGCTCGCGGTGACGGCTTCGACCGGTACCAGGTCGACCGAAGGGCCCGGCACCCGCGCGCTCGCCATGGCGGTCCGCGTCGCGCGCCGGCCGGCGTCGCGGGCGGCGGCGTCCGACAGATCGGGTACGGCGTGAAAGCCCCAACTCGCCCCGACCAGCGCCCGGACGCCCAGCCCGATGCTCTCGTCCTGGGTCAACTCCTCGATGTCGCCGTTGCGCGCGGTCATCGACTCGTAGCGGCGGTGCATCACCCGGGCGTCGGCGTACCGGGCGCCCGCGTCGAGGGCGGCCTGGACGGCGGCGGTGGCCGCGTCGAACTCGGTCATGGACCGACCCTAGGCCAGCCGACCGACACCCGTCAGGGGAGCAGATCCTCCGGCCGGATGCTGACCTTCACCGGCTCGGTGAGCACCAACAGATCGCCCGGTCGGGTCACGGACTGCTCGCTGTAGTGGCCGCCCTGCTGTCGGTACAGACGCATGGTGCCGGTGTCCTGCTCGACCAGGAGATACCACTCGATGCCGGCGGCGGCGTAGTAGTGCATTTTGAGGACCTTGTCGGTCGACGCGTTGCTCGGCGAGATGATCTCGCAAACCAGCCGCACGTCCCCCGCCTCGACGTTGAGTTCGTCGAAGTCGATTGGGCCGGTAATAACAAGATCGGGAATCGGGATCCGGCCGGGCCGGAGGCGGACGTTGACCGCTTCCAGGACGTGCAGCCCGGCTTCGCGGACCGGGGCTCGCAGCACCGCGCGTAGTTCGCCGGAGATGTTCTGGTGTCGAGGGGTGGGGGCTGGGGTCACGTGGAGGCTCCCGTCGAAGAGTTCGACGCGTTGCTGCGTCTCGCCGAGGGCGAGGTACTCCTCTTCGGTCCACGGGCCTTCGTGGTTGAACACCGCCGCGGTCATCGTCACCTCCACCTCGTGCCACGGGCATCCGCTGCTGGTCGTTCGCCCCATGGTCGCACCTGACGTGCGGGTACGGCCATGAACGGGCGTGGATGGCGAGGTGACGGGGGTGCGGGGCCGATGCCGACTCGTTACGCTCGGGCCCGCTGACACGTGCCGACTTTGTAGCTTATTTTCACCCTCGGGACTTTCCTGTAAGTTCTCTTCGTCACTGAGGGAGGTGGCCGTGGACAGCTCGGAACCCTCGCCGTCCGGGGACCCGGACGACCGCCCCGCCGTGCCGGCGCAGCGCGCCGACGAGGACGCCTATCTGCGGGTGCGTGACCTGCGGGTCCGGTTCGACACCGAGGACGGCGTGGTGCGCGCGGTCGACGGGGTGTCGTTCGCCGTCGAGCGGGGTCGCACGCTCGGCATCGTGGGTGAGTCCGGCTCCGGTAAGAGCGTCACCTCGTTGGCCATCCTCGGCCTGCACGATCCCAAGCGGACCACCATCACGGGGGAGATCTCCGTCGGCGGCCGGCAGGTGGTCGGCCTCGCCGACGAGGAGGTACGCCGGCTGCGCGGCCGGGACATGGCGATGATCTTCCAGGATCCACTGTCGGCGCTGCACCCGTACTACACGGTGGGCCGGCAGATCGCCGAGGCGTACCGGGTGCACCACCCGAAGGTCAACCGGCGCGAGGCCCGGCAGCGGGCGGTCGACATGTTGGACCGGGTGGGCATTCCCCAGCCGGCACGCCGCTTCGACCAGTACCCGCACGAGTTCTCCGGCGGCATGCGCCAGCGGGCGATGATCGCGATGTCGCTGGTCAACGACCCGGCGCTGCTGATCGCCGACGAGCCGACCACCGCGCTGGACGTCACCGTGCAGGCGCAGATCCTGGACCTGCTCGCCGACCTCCAGGCCGAGTTCCACTCCGCGATCATCCTGATCACCCACGACCTCGGCGTGGTCGGTCAGGTCGCCGACGACGTGCTGGTCATGTACGGCGGGCGAGCCGTCGAGCGGGGCAGCGTCGAGCAGGTCCTCCGCGCGCCGCAGCATCCGTACACCTGGGGGTTGCTCTCCAGCGTGCCGTCGCTGCACGGCGACGCGGACGTGGACCTGGTGCCCATCCCCGGCAACCCGCCCAGCCTGATCAACCTGCCGTCGGGCTGCGCGTTCCACCCACGCTGCCGGTACGCCGACCGCGCCGGCAGCCGGTCGCGCAGCGAGGTGCCCGAACTGCGCCCGGCCGGCGAGGCCGACGGCCACCTGGTCGCCTGCCACCTCAGCGCCGAGGAGCGGGCCACGTTCTACGCCGAGGACATCGCACGAGTGGGGGTGGCTGTGTGAGGGCGAGGAACGCAGCACAGCGGAGTACCGCAGTCCCGAACGGAGGACTGTGGAGATGACCGCCGAGCCACTGCTGCGGGTACGCGGCCTGAGCAAGCACTTCCCGGTACGTCAGGGGCTGCGCACCACCGGTCTGGTGCGGGCGGTCGACGGGCTGGACTTCGACGTGCGCCCGGGCGAGACGCTCGGCCTGGTGGGGGAGTCGGGCTGCGGCAAGACCACCACCGGCCGGATGCTGGTGCGGCTGCTGGAGCCGACGAGCGGGAGCATCGAGTTCGACGGGCGGGACATCACCCACGCCGGGCGCCGGGAGTTGCGGCCGCTGCGCCAGGACCTTCAGATCATCTTCCAGGACCCGTACGCCTCGTTGAACCCGCGGCACACCGTGGGCCGGATCGTGGCGATGCCGTTGCAGGTCAACGGGATCAAGCCGCCGGGTGGGATCAAGGCGCGGGTGCAGGAGCTGCTGGAGCTGGTCGGGTTGAACCCGGAGCATTACAACCGGTACCCGCACGAGTTCTCCGGTGGGCAACGCCAACGCATCGGCATCGCCCGCGCGCTGGCCCTGCGGCCGAAGCTCATCATCGCCGACGAGCCGGTGAGCGCACTGGACGTCTCGATCCAGGCGCAGGTCGTCAACCTGCTGCGTGACCTGCAACGGGAGCTGGGCCTGGCCTTCGTGTTCATCGCGCACGACCTGGCCGTGGTCCGGCACTTCTGCCAGCGGGTCGCGGTCATGTACCTGGGCCGGATCGTGGAGATCGGCGACCGGGCGGACATCTACGAGCGCCCGCAGCATCCGTACACCCGGGCGCTGCTGTCGGCGATCCCGGACGTCACCCAGCTCGGCCCGGCGGGCCGGATCCGGCTGGCCGGCGACGTGCCCACCCCGTTGGACCCGCCGTCGGGCTGCCGGTTCCGCACCCGGTGCTGGAAGGCGCAGGACATCTGCGCCACCGAGGAGCCCGCGCTGGTCCCGCGCGACGGCGGCAACCAGGCCACCGCGTGTCACTTCCCGGAGCCCGTCGAGGCGGGTGCGGCCGGGGCCGGGGCGCCTCGCGGGGCCGCCGCGAACGTCGAGGAGGTGTCGTCGTGAGCCTGTCCCCGGTGGAGGGTGTGGCGCTGGCCGAGATCGAGTCCGGCACGGACGTGGGCGGGCCGGCCACGAAGAGTGTCGTCGGCCGCTCACCCGGTCAGCTCGCCTGGCTGCGGCTGCGCCGCGACCGGACGGCGATGGTCAGCGGCGTACTCCTGGTGGTCTTCCTGCTGTTGGGTTTGGCCGCCCCGCTGATCGAGATGGTCTACGGGATCGGCCCACGTGAGCAGTTCCAGAACCTGCTGGACGGCTTCGGTATGCCGCTGGGTTACGCCGGCGGTGTCAGCGGCGAGCACTGGTTCGGTCTGGAGCCGGGGCTGGGCCGGGACATCTTCATCCGGCTGATCTACGGACTGCGGACCTCGCTGTTCATCGCGTTCGCGGCCGCCCTGATCACCGCGACGATCGGGGTCGTGCTGGGTGCGCTCGCCGGCTACCTCGGCGGTTGGCTGGACGCGGTGATCAACTGGATCACCGACCTGACCCTGGCCATGCCCTTCCTCATCATCGCGCTGGCGCTGACGCCCACCATCACGCTGCGCTTCTACGGTGAGCGGGGGCAGGTGTCGTCCGCCTTCGGGGTGGGTGTGCTGATCGCCGTGTTCGCCATCTTCGGCTGGACCAGCACCGCCCGGCTGGTGCGCGGGCAGGTGATCGCGCTGCGCGAGCGTGAGTTCGTGGAGGCCGCCAAGGCCAGCGGAGCCGGGTTGGGGCACATGCTCTTCCGACAGCTGCTGCCGAACATCTGGGCACCGATCCTGGTGTCGTTCTCCCTGGCGGTGCCGCAGTTCATCACCAGTGAGGCCGCGCTGTCCTTCATCGGCGTCGGCCTCAGCGACGAGACGCCGAGCTTCGGCCGAATGATCTACCGCAGTCTGGACTTCCTCCAGACCGACCCGGCGTACGTGTTCTTCCCGGGCATCACGATATTCGCGCTGGTGTTCGCCTTCAACCTCTTCGGCGACGCGTTGCGGGACGCGCTCGACCCGAAGTCGTCCCGGTAGGGGTTTGTGTGAGCGCGAGGAGTGCAGCGAAGCGGAGCCCCGCAGTCGCGAACGAAAGGTGGCTCTCATGGCGCGATTTCTGATCAAGCGGCTCTTCTCCGCCACGCTGACGCTGTTCGCGGTGAGCGTGCTGACCTTCCTGATGTTCTTCGCCCTGCCCCGCGACCCGGTCACCAGCATCTGCTCGAAGAACTGCAACCCGGAGCGGCTGGAGCGGGTCCGCGACGACCTGGGCCTGAACGACCCGCTGATCAGCCAGTACGCCGGTTACATGAAGGGCATCGTGGCCGGTCGGGATCTGGGCAGCGCGCAGGGCGGCCGGTGCGACGCGCCCTGCCTGGGCTGGTCGTACGTCAGCAACGAGGCCGTCTCGGACACCATCGCCCGGGTGCTGCCGGTGACCTTGAGCATCGTGATCCCGGCGGCCATCCTCTGGTTGCTGCTCGGGGTGGGGCTCGGCATGATCTCCGCACTGCGCCGGGGCACCTGGCTGGACCGCGTGGCCATCGGCTTCTCGCTGACCGGCGCCTCGTTGCAGCTCTACTTCGTGGGTGCGGTGCTGCTGTTGGTGTTCGTCTACAACCTGCGGATCCTGCCGGTGCCCAGCTACACGTCCATCTTCGACAATCCGGCGAAGTGGGCCAGTGGGCTGGTGCTCGCCTGGGTGGCGCTGGCCTTCCTCTTCTCGGCCATCTACGCCAGGTTGTCGCGGGCGCAGATGTTGGAGACGCTGTCGGAGGACTTCGTCCGGACCGCGCGGGCCAAGGGCCTAACCAAACCCAAGGTGTACGGGCGACACGCGCTGCGCGCCGCGATCACGCCGGTGGTGACCATCGCCGGGTTGGACGTGGGCGGGGCGCTCGGTGGCACGGTGATCACCGAGACGACGTTCGGTGTCCAGGGGTTGGGGCGTACGGCGGTGGACGCGGTGCGCTCGGGTGACCTGCCCACCATCATGGCCACCGTGCTGATCGCCGCGGTCTTCGTGGTGCTGGCGAACGTGCTGGTGGACCTGCTCTACGCGGCCATCGACCCGCGGGTGCGGCTGCGCTGACCCCGCCGATGTCCGGTGGGTGGGTCGTGGCGAAATTTATCGACAACTGTTACACAACTCGTAGGTTTTCTTCCTTACGATCCTCGGGACGTCGGCGGTTCTCGCCCCGACGAAACCGCACGGCACATGGGTGAAGGAGGTACTTCATGCGACCACGCGTGGCGGTTGCCGCAGGCGGCGCGATCGCTCTGGTTGTGGCATTGGGTGCGTGCTCGAAGAACACGGGCGAGGGCACCACGGTCGACACCGAGCGGCAGCAGACCGGGGTCATCGCGACCGACCCCAAGGACTCGCAGGGCCCGGCGGCCGAGGTGAGTGGCGCCCAGAAGGGCGGCACCTTCACCATCATCCGGGAGTCGCCGATCTCGCACCTGGACCCGCAGCGGACGTACTCGTTCGCCGGCCTGATGACCAACCCGCTCTTCGCCCGTTACCTGACCACCTGGAAGGACGACGGCAAGGGCGGCCTGGTCCTGGTGGGTGACCTGGCCGAGACGCCGGGCAAGAACGTCAACAACGACTGCAAGGTCTGGGAATTCACCATCAAGGACGGGGTGAAGTTCGAGGACGGCCGGCCGATCACCTCCAAGGAGATCGCGTACGGCATCGCCCGGTCCTTCGACCCGGACCTCTCCGGCGGCCCGACCTACATCCAGGAGTGGCTGGCCGACACCGCGCAGTTCGACACCAAGTGGGACTTCAAGAAGAACAAGACGTCGCTGCCGCCCGGCCTGAGCACGCCGGACGCCAAGACGCTGCGCTTCGAGTTCGCCAAGCCCCGCTGCGACCTGCCGTTCGCGGTCTCGCTGCCGACCACCGCGCCGCTGCCCGCCGACAAGGACACCGGTATCGACCTGGACAAGCAGCCGTTCTCGTCCGGCCCGTACAAGGTCGCCAAGAACCAGGTCGGTGTGCAGATCACCCTGGACCGCAACCCCAACTGGGACCCGAACACCGACCCGGTCCGGCACCAGTATCCGGACCAGTTCGTCTGGAGCTTCGGCCCCACCGCGGACGCCGCCAACAACCGGGTGATCGCCGACAACGGCGCCGACCAGAGCGCGCTCGCCTTCAACGCCGTGCCCGCCTCGCTGGTCGCCAAGGTGGCCGGTGACGCCGCGCTCAAGTCGCGCACCATCCTCTCCCCGACGCCGAGCGCCAACCAGCTCGTCATCAACAACCAGCGGGTCAAGGACCTGAAGGTCCGCCAGGCGCTCAACTACGCCATCGACCGCGAGGGTCTGATCAAGGCGATGGGCGGGCAGACCGTCGCCGCGCCGCTGACCACGCTCATGCCGCCGGCCACCATCGGCTACAAGGCGTACGACGCGTACCCGGCGGGCGCCAACGGCAACGTCGAGAAGGTCAAGGAACTGCTCGGCGGGCAGACGCCCGAGTTGGTCCTCGGTGTCGCCGACAACTCGACCGAGCAGCAGCAGGGCGCCCAGCTCAAGGCCAACCTGGAGCGGGCCGGCTTCAAGATCACGCTGCGGAACATCTCCGACGACGCGAAGCTCGACGAGATCAAGAAGAAGGACAACCCCTGGGACCTGTACATCGGTAACTGGGCGGCGGACTGGCCGAGCGGGGCCTCGATCCTGCCGGTGCTCTACGACGGTCGCACCATCAAGGCCGAGGGCAACAGCAACCAGTCCTACTTCAACGACCCGACGATCAACGCCGAGATGGACCGGATCTCGGCGCTCTCCGCAGCCGAGCAGGGCCCGGAGTGGGCCAAGCTCGACGAGCGGATCATGAAGGAGCACGCTCCGGTGGTGCCGCTCTTCGTCGACGTGGCCTACCACGTGCACGGGTCCAAGGCCGGCGGGGTCTTCATCTCCAGCGTCTTCGGCTACCCGTCGTTCGTGAACGCGTACGTCAAGCCCTAACACCTCTCGGACAGGCCCCTGGTCGACAGCGTCGTCGACCAGGGGCCCTTACCGTTTCCGCGAAGAGGTACGACGGTGGTCCCTGAGTCCGGTTGCGCGTCAGCCTCTTCGTCCAGTCGGCTTCCGCCGGCGACCGGACGGGGTAGGACATGAACCACGACACCCACGACTACGAGGCACTGAACCGGGTCCTGCTCGATCCGCTCGGCCCGGGCGGAGATCGACGCTTCCAACACTCGGTTTACGACCGCGCCACGGATACGGCGTTGTCCCCGCCGGTCACGACCGCCCCGCTCGACGCCGTGCTGCTCTTCGACGGCGTCTTCCTCCTGCGCCCGGAACTGGTTGACCGGTGGGACCTGCGCATCTTCGTGTCGACGGCACTCGAGAAGACCGTGGACCGCGCCGTGATCCGAGAGCGCCGGGTGTCATCTCGGGCCGAGATCGAACGGCGCTGGCGCGAGCGTTACATCCCCTCCCAGCAACTCTACTTTCGCTACCGTCAGCCCGACCCGGCACGCCGACATCGTCGTGCACAACGACCGGCCCCAGCAGCCGGTCTGGGAGAGCCGCCACACGGACCGCACGTAATTCCACAGTTTCCGGAAAAGTGCGGCCGATCGTTTGTCGGCGCTGCGGCCAGCACCCCTCGGCCGCTCGGCTGTTGACCCCGCCGGGTCAATCTGTTTGGCTGCCTCCGCGATGACCTTGAAAACCCCTCGAAAGACCGGAGATAGTTATGTCCTTCATTGCCGCAATCAAGTCCGTGTTCAGCCAATACGTCGGCTTCACGGGTCGGGCCCGCCGGTCCGAGTACTGGTGGTTCTTTCTGTTCACAATCCTCGTCAGTATTGTCACTGCCGCCCTGGACAGCGCGCTGGGACTGAACTTCGTGGACGGTTCGTCGAGCGGTCTCATCGGTACTATCGTCTCGCTGGCGCTGCTGCTGCCCGGGCTGGCCGTCGCGGTGCGACGCCTGCACGACACCGACCGGACGGGGTGGTGGCTGCTCATCGCCCTGGTGCCGATCGTGGGCGCCATCGTCCTGATCGTGTTCTTCGTACAGGGCGGCACGCCCGGACCGAACCGTTTCGGCGCCAGCCCCAAGGACTGACTGCTGCCCGCGCGCAGCATCGCGTGACCATGCCGAACGCGTACGTCAAGCAGTAGCTCGATCGCAGGCACGCAAGGGCCCCCTCCCGAAGCATTTTCGACGGAAGGGGGCCCTTGCGTTCTCCGCGGCACAGGTCACCGGTGCGATCCTGGCAGCGTGCGAGCATGCGCGCAGCCGGCTGCGGATTAGTTGGCGAGGCGTCCTATTCGGGCGACGTGTTGTAGTGATCGAGCGTCGCCTTGGACGTGGAGGCATCCCGGAAGGCCAGCTCCCACGGCCCGGTGTTGACGTCCATGTCCTTGCCGAACCCGACCCATTTCCCGGCCATCCGTCGGCCGGTGGGCTCCACCAGCAACTGGACTGCACCGTGGTACCGGGCTCCCCGGTAGTAGCCAGCGGGATCGGTCTGCTCCACCCAGGTGCGGTGACCACGGCACCGTCGACGGTGAGGTCCATTGACAGCGACGATGCCGCCGAGCCGGGCAGGCTGCGCACCGTCAGTCGGTCGCCGTGCTGGAGCACGACCACGAAGTGCTGCCCGGCGAAAGACTTTCCTCGGCCGCTGGAGTGAAATTGGTAGCGGCTGAGCCAGACGCCCTCGTATGACGCGTGGACCGCCAGCGGCTTGGGCATTGGAGTGGCCAGGCTGGACAGTGGCGTGGTCAGATCGTGGCCACCGCGTTGGTCATCGACGGGATGGCCGTCGGGTATCGCGGCGAAGCCGAGCAGTGAGACTGGCAGGCCGGTGACGACCTCCAAGGCGCGGGCGTACACGGGTCGCGGTGCGGCGATCGCCCCAGATTCCCAGCGTTGGGCAAGTCTCTTGTTGGCGTCGTTGGGCTCGCCGACGCGACGGCCGGCGGCCTGGAGCGCGCGGGCGAAGTCATCCTGGCTCATGCGCATCCCGGTGCGGACCGCGCACAGGGCGGCGTTCGGGGCGTTCATGTCCGCCACGATAGCGCTGGGTCACTCCAATATCGCTATGAGTGCCCCCCGTGGTGTGCGCCGGCATGACGCGTCAGACGACACCTCGGGGGCGCTGGTGATTTGCGAGGGCTTCAGCCAGCATGGCTTCGTATTCGTTCGATGTACTCTCCGTAGCAGTGGTCCGTCGATCCGGTCCGAGTTCTCCTGCTTGTGAGAGGGGGCGTCGTCGTGTCGCAGGTCGATCCGCGCTTCGGTGTTCGCCTTCGTGCGCTTCGGGCCGAACGCGGGCTGTCGCTGCGGGCACTAGGTCAGCTCGCTCATCGGGGCAAGAGTCACCTGCACGATCTGGAGACCGGCGCGAAAGCCCCCACCCCCGAGACGGCGAGGCACCTCGACGAAGTCCTGGGGGCAGAAGGGACACTTCTCCGCCTGGTGGACGAGCCCATTGACCACGACACCGAGGCCGGGGAGTTGCTGGCTCGGGTGCGGGTCAGCGATGTCAGTGCCGAGACGCTCGCTCGGATCGAGGCGGGTGTGGACGACCTGGCCAGCGCATACGCGCTTTTGCGCCCAGTTGATCTGCTGCCGCTGGTGCGGCGTCAGTTGGCCTACGTGGGTCGATTGCTCGACGGGCGTGGGACGCTGACGCAGCGTCGGCGGCTGATCGTTGCCGCGGGTTGGCTGACGGTGCTGCGGGCGACGGTGCACATCGATTTGCTGCAACAGCCCGCAGCGGGCTCTCATCTGCGCACGGCCATGGCTCTTGCCGAGCATGCTGAGCATTCGGAGATCCAGGCGTGGTGCCTGGAGACGCAGGCGTGGGACTGGCTCACCCGGGGCGGCTATCGACGGGCGATGGACTTTTCGCGGCAGGCGCAGCGGGTGGCGCCTCGTGGGAGCTCGGCGTACCTCCAGGCCACTGCCCAGGAGGCGCGGGTATGGGCGCGGTTGGCCGACGTGCGGCGGACGCGCGATGCGTTGGAGCGTCTGGGGCGACTGACAGCCAACTTGCCGGTGCCGGAGCGGGCCGAGCACCACTACCGGTACGACCCGACGAAGGCGTTGGCATACACGGCGACCACGCTGTCGTGGGCGGGTGACCCAGCGGCAGAGCAGATGGCCCGGATTGCCCTGGCGGAATTGGACCCGCGTGGCGATGGTGGTGAGCGGCCACGGCGCTCTGCTTCCGCCCGTCTGGATCTCGCCATGGCACTGGTGGCCGCCGACCAGATGGACGAGGCCAGCGTTGTCGCCGCCGACGCGGTCCGGTCGGGGCGAGTGGTCTCGTCGAATTGGTGGCGGGCGCGGGAAGTGCTCCGGAAGGTCGAGCGCACCGGGACAGCGGAGGCGGCAGCATTCCGTGAGGTGTACGAGGCGTACCGGCCCGTGACTCGATAGCGGACGGCACATGCGACCAGCGGACATCGGCTAGCTTTCTGCTACCGCCTGTTCACCAGATGCTGTGAGTGAGGGCGGGAGCAGAACGAAGAGTTCGCCAAAGCGAGACCACCTGCCCCCGCCAGCGGAGGTGGAATGAGCGGCACGGACGACACCAGGACGCCCGCCAGGGGTGAGCAGATCGACGCCGCTGATCGGGAAGAAGCCAAACGCCGGTTGCTTGCGCAGGCCGAGGCGGAGCGGATACCGGTGCAGGAGACGACCCGGGCAGTGCCGGATCGGCGGTGGCGTAATGAGCCGTGATCCGGTGCCGATCGGTCGACGCGTCGCGTACCTGCGGGTGCGGCGCAGGTTGTCGCAGCAGTCGTTCGCGGATCGGCTGGGTAAGTCGAAGAGCTGGGTGGACAAGGTCGAGCGTGGGGTCCGTTCCCTGGAGCGGGTGTCGACCATCCGGGAGATCGCGGCGGTGCTGAGGGTCGACACCGCAGCGCTGCTCGGCCGTGATGCCCAGCCCGCCGGGGCGGCCGAGCGCAGGGACGGCGTCGCGCGAATTCGGGTGGCGCTGTCCGCGTACCCGATGGCTTTTGGACGCCCGACGGACCGGGAGGTGATGTCGCCCGATCGGTTGGCTCGGCAGGTGCGGCACACGTGGACGACCTACCAGCACGCCCGGTATCCGCGTCTGGTCGAGTTGCTGCCCACGGTGGTGACCGAGGCTCACCGCGCCCACGGTCAGGACCCGGAGGCCGGGCGGGCGGCGGTGGTGGAGGTGTACCGGGTGACGGCGGCGGTGCTCGTCAAGCTGGGCGAGGGAAGCCTCGCCTGGTTGGCCGCTGATCGGGCGATGTCCGCCGCCGCCGGTGATCGGCTCTTGCTGGCCTGCGCGGCGGTGCAGCTCGGCCAGGTGCTGCGGGCATCGGGGCGGGCAGGGCCGGTAATGCTGGCCGCCGCCTCCCAGGTGGCTCCGAATCCGAGGGCTGGCACGCCGGCGGAATTGTCGCTGTGCGGGTCGCTACTCGTGCAGGCCGCCCTGATCGCGGCCCGAGCGGGCGACGATCGGGCGGTCGGTGACCTGCTGGACGAGGCCGCCGAGCGGGCCGCTCGCGTGGGCGACGGGCACGACCATTACCGGACGGCGTTCGGGCCGACGGCCGTCGAGCTGGCGCGAGCGGCACGCTCACCGCGGAACGTGACGGTCGAGCTTTCGCTGTGGATCAGGGGACGATCACCACGCCGCCACGCACGCCGCCCTGGGCCAGCCGGTCGTGGGCGGCCGCCGCATCGGCGAAGGGATACACGCCGGCGACCCGGAGCGGGATGTCGCCGCTGGTGACGAGTTTGACCAACTCGCCCAGCCGGGTCCCGTCCGGCAGCACCTCCAGCGCGAAGGTCCGGATCCCCCGCACCGGCTCCGGGCGAAGCGGAGGTGACGCGGCCACGTAGCCGCCGCCGTCCCGAATGAGGTCCAGCAGCGAGGAGCCGATCACCGCCAGGTCGATGACCGCGTCGAACGTCCCCGTCGGATCGTCGGTGCGCGACAGGAACGCCGCGCCCAGCGACTCGACGAACTCGCGGTCGTCGGCTCCGGCGAGCCCCGTGGCGTGCAGACCGGCCGCCCGGGCCAGCGCCAGAACGAACCCACCGACCTGCCCGGCGGCGCCGGTGACGAGCACGGTCGAACCCGCCGGGAGCGCGAGCAGGTCGAGGGCCTGGGCGGCGGCGAGGCCGTTGGTCGGCAGGGTCGCCGCCTCGATGGCCGGGACACCGGCGGGTGCGGCGGTCAGCCAGGCGGCGTCGAGGATCACGTACTCGGCGTGGGCGCCGGCCGTGGTTTGCAGCCACGGTGAGAAGCCGATGACCTCGTCGCCGATCGTGAACTCCTCGACCGACGGGCCGACCGCGTCGACGCTGCCGGCTACGTCCCAGCCGGGCGTGTACGGCAGACCGGTCGGCAACGGGGCCGGGAACCGACCGGAGCGGACCATCAGATCGACCGGATGTAGCACCGACGCGGCGACCCGCACCCGCACCTGCCCCGGCCCGGGCTGAGGCACCGGCACCTCGGCCACGTGTAGGACCTCGGGCCCTCCGAACTGTGCATAGCTGACTGCGCGCATCGCCTTCTCCTTCGTGGGATTTCGTGATCACCACGAACGTACGAATCGTCGGCACTGTGAGAAAGTAGGTACCTTAAAGTGCCTAGGGCACCAAAGGAGGACAGAATGGCGACGTCGACCGCAGCGCAACGCCGCGAACAGGCCAAACGCGACTACGACGCGTTCCTGGAACAGTGCCCGACCCGTGAGCTGCTGAGCAGGCTCACCGACAAGTGGGTCGCCCTGGTGATCCCAGCGCTCGTCGACGGCCCGCAGCGGCACGGCCAGCTCGCCCAGCGCATCGCCGGCGTCAGCCAGAAGATGCTCACCCAAACCCTGCGCACGCTGGAGCGTGACGGCCTGGTCACCCGCACGGTCACCGCCTCGGTGCCGGTCCGCGTCGACTACGAACTGACCCCGCTCGGCCATGAACTGTTCCCGGTCATGATCGCGATCAAGGACTGGGCGGAGACGCACATGGACCGTGTTTTCGAAGCCCGGACGCAATACGACGCCCGCCCCTGAGACCTACGGCGCCGATCACGTCAGCGACCGCCGCGACGTATCCGCCGGAGATCAGCCAAGATGGGTGCGGAGGAAATCCAGCTCCAGGGGGAGTAGCCGTTCGGCGGTGCCGTTCGCGGCCAGGTGGGTGGCCCCGGTAAGCGGCAGCACGGCGTGCGGCCGGCCGGTGCTCAGCAGGGCCGCGGAGAGCCGGAGCGTGTGCGCGGCCACCACGTTGTCGTCGGCCATCCCGTGCACCAGCAGCAACGGGCGGGCCTGGTCCGGCCCGGTGACCGGCTCGGCGGCCAACTCGACGAGCGAATGGTGTGCGTAGACGTCCAAGCCGTCCTCCGGCAACCCCAGATAACGCTCGGTGTACGCGGTGTCGTACAGCGCCCAGTCGGTCACCGGCGCACCCGCGATCCCGCACCGGAACAGCTCCGGGTGGCGCAGCACGGCCAACCCGGCCAGCCACCCGCCGAACGACCAACCGCGCACCCCCACCCGACCCAGGTCCAGATCCGGGTGCTTACCGGCGAGCGCGGTCAGCGCGTCAATCTGGTCGGTCAGGATCACGTCGGCCACCCGCCGGTGGATCGCCTTCTCGAACGACGGCGCCACGCCCGGCGTACCCCGGTTGTCGATGGTGACCACCGCGAACCCGGCGTCGGCCCACCACTGCCGCTCCAGCCACGCGGCCCGCGCCGCCACGACCTCCTGGTGCCCCGGGCCGCCGTAGATGTCCAGCAGCACCGGCAGCCGCCGGCCCGTCACATGGTTGTCCGGGTAGAGCACCGCTGCCGGCAGCCGCCGATCGGTCACCCGCTCCAGCAGCGGCAGCGGAGAGTACGGCGGGGTGGCGGCGAACGACCGCAGCTCGGCGACCTCCTGACCGCCGCGACGCACCGTCCAGCGCACCCCGGCGTGATCCAGCGAGGCGACGCCGACCGCCAGCACGTCCCCGCCCACCGCAGCCGTGTACCAACCGGAGTCGGTGGTGAGCCGACGGGCGTCCACCCCGCCACCGATGGTGGTGCGGACCCGGAACAGGTGCCGCTCGCTCGGCTCGCCGTCGCTCGCCTCCACCAGCAGATCGGCTGGGCCGGCGGCGGCCGGCAGGCGACCCACCACCCGCCGCACGTACAGCGACGGCGGGGTGAGCAGGGTGCCGTCCGCGAACAGGCACCGGGCGTCGTACCCGTCGTGGGCCAACTCGCCACCGACCAGCACCCGGCCGTCCGGCAGGTGGGCCGGTGTGCCGGCGATCGGTTCGACCCAGCGCGGATCGGCCAGCTCGGCGTGCACCTGCGTCTCACCCGTCCGGGGGTCCACCGCCAGCACCAGCCCGTGCTGCTGCGATCGGCGCAGCACGGTGATCAACGGGCTGCCCTCGCCCCAGCTGACCCCGGTCAGGTACGGGTACGTCTCCCGGTCCCAGTGCACGTCGACCCAGCCGTCGTCCAGGTCGAGCAGGTGCAGGCTGACCTCCGCGTTCGGCCCACCGGCCCGGGGGTAGGCGACGGCCGTCGGTGGGCTGGCCGGCTGCGCCGGGTCGTGTAGGTGCCACCGCTCCAGGCGGGACTCGTCGACCCGGGCGGCGAGCACCGAGCGGCCGTCCGGCGCCCACCAGTATCCCCGGTACCGGCCGAACTCCTCGGCCGCGATGTGCTCGGCCAGCCCCCAGCTCACCCCGGCGTCCTCGCCGGCCAGCAGGGTGTCGGTGCCGTCCGGGTCGATCACCCGCAGCTCGCCCCGACGCACCCCCTCGGCCGCGTCCGTCACGTACGCCACCCGCTGCCCGCTCGGGTCGGGGCGCGGGTCCAGCACCGGGCCGACGGCGGCCACCTCCACCACGTCGCCGTGCACCAGATCGGCCCGGAACAACCGCCCGGCCAGCGCGAACACCGCAACCCGGCCGGCCGCGTCCAACGCATACGAACCGATGCCGGCGGCGCTGAGCCGCAGCCGCTCGCGCAACGCGCGTTCACCGGGGCTCAGGGACCGCACGTCGCCACCCTCGCCCAGCAGGGTCGCCGGATCGGCGACCAGCCGCTCCTCACCGGTGCCCACGTCCAGCAGCCAGAGCGCGTCCGCCGGATCCTCGGGGCCGGCGGAGCGCAGGAAGATCACCCGGGAGCCGTCCTCAGCCACCGAGACAGCGCGTGGCGCGCCGTGGCTGAACCGGCGGGTGCGGGCGGCCAGCTCCGGAAAGTCCACACGCCAAATCGTAGAGCCGGAGCGGGGGTGATGTGGCCGACCTGGGCGGACGCGTCAGCGTCAGCGGGACCCAACTGCCGGTTAGAGTGACCGTCGTGACGATGCTGCCCGACCGCCGCCTGCTGCTGGTCCACGCGCACCCCGACGACGAGTCGATCGGCACCGGGTCGACGATGGCCCACTACGCCGCGAACGGCGCGCACGTCACGCTGGTGACCTGCACGCTCGGCGAGGAGGGCGAGATCCACGTGCCCGCGCTGGCTCAGCTCGCCGCCGCCGAGGCCGACCAGCTCGGCGGGTACCGCGTCGCCGAGCTGGCCGCCGCGTGCGCCGCGCTCGGCGTCAACGACCACCGCTTCCTCGGTGGTGCCGGCCGCTACCGCGACTCCGGGATGATGGGGCTCGCGACCAACGAGCACCCCCGGGCCTTCTGGCAGGCCGACCTCGACGAGGCCGCCGGGCATCTCGTGGAGATCATGCGGGAGGTACGCCCGCAGGTGCTCGTCACGTACGACCCGAACGGCTTCTACGGCCACCCCGATCACATCCAGGCGCACCGGGTGGCCATGCGCGCCGTCGAGCTGGCCGCTGCCGAGGGCTGCGCCCCGCTCAAGGTCTACTGGACGGCCATGCCGCTCAGCGTCCTGGAGGCCGGCATGACGCACTTCGCCGAGTCCGCCGACAACCCGTTCGGTGGCATCGAGGACATCGCCGACCTGCCCTTCGGCACCCCTGACGCCCAGATCGCCGCCCGGATCGACGGCACCGACCAGCACCAGGCCAAGGAGGCCGCGATGCGGGCGCACGCCACCCAGATCCCGGCCAACTCCTGGCTCTACTCGATCGCCGGCAACTTCGGTGGCGAGTTCATGGGCGTGGAGTTCTTCACCCTCGCGGTCGGCGAGAAGGGCCCGGGCACCGGGCCGTACGGCTGGGAGGACGACCTCTTCGCCGGCCTGCCCGCGGACGTCCCGGACCGGTCCCCGGTCGCGGCGGCGGGTCTCCGGTGACCCTGCCCGCCGCACCGATGACGGTCGTGGACAACCAGGAAGCCCCGCCCCCGGCGGGGCCACCGCCGCGACTGGTGGACCTGGGCCTGCGGCTGATCGGCGCGTTCGTCGTGGTCGTCGCCGGAGTGGTGACCGGAGTGCTTGAGCTGCTGCTGGCCACGGTCCGCGTCGGCGGGCAACTGATCGGTGTGTCGGCGCTCCTGGCCATCGGTGCCAACATCGTGTTGAGCTGGTTCGCGTACGAGGCGGTGGGCCGCCGGTGGGCGGTGGCGCTGCCGGCGGTGCCGTGGTTCGCGTTGATGGCGGTCGCCGCCATCCGGACCAACGAGGGTGACCTGCTGCTGGCCGGCGACAACTGGGTCGGGCTGGCCATGATCGTGGCCGGCGCGATGACGTTCGCGGTGATGGGCTTCCGGCAGATCCTTGCCCCGCAGCCGCCCATGCTCGGCGGCTGAGCCCGGCTGCTGCCCGGGTGGTGTTGGCTGATGACGTCACTCAGGTAAGGGTGGTAGATATTCCTGCCAGGGATGTGAACCCGACGACGGGTCGTACGGCAGGAGGGTCCGGCGATGGACAAGCGGTGGCGTGACATCGGGGTGCTCGTGGCAGCGCTGTTCGCGGTCAACGTGGTCGCGCGACTGATCACCCGATTCGGTTTCGACGGTGACGACACCGCCGCCGACCGGGTGTCGCTGGCGATGTTCGCGGTGATCGGGCTGATCCTCGCCGTGGTCGCGTTCCGCTGGGGTCGTCGCCGGCCGCTGGCGGACTGGGCGGCCGACATGGCCCTCGTGGTGCCGGTGGCGATGCTGCTCACCGTGTTGGTCGGGCCGCTGCTGGTCGGTAACAACCCGTTCGCCGGCGGTGCCGGGACGTTCTTCGCCCAGATCTGGCTCTACCTGCTCGCCACCGGCGCCGGGCTGCTGATCGGCTACCTGGTGCTCACCGCGCTCGGCCGGGACTACCGCTCTCAGCAGCTCAAGCGGTTCGCCGAGGTCAAGGCCGCGAAGCCTCGCCGGGTCGTCCGCCGCTGACCGCCGGCTAGCCCGGAACACGCTCGGCGCGCCGTTTGATCGACTCGGCTTCCGTGAAGTCGGGCGGTCCTGGGCATCCGGATGCCGCGACTTCCCGAAAATCGAGTCGATCAAGCGCCGTCGGGCCGTCTCGCCCGGTGGCGGTCGGGGTCAGTTGGGGGCGACCCGGGTCAGGTAGGTGTGGTGGGTGGTGAAGCCGAGCCGCTGGTAGAGCGCGACCGCCGCCGCGTTCCGCTGCTCGACCTGAAGGAACGCGTGTGTCGCGCCGCTGGTCCCACCCCAGGCGGCCAGTTCGTTGATCACGCGGCGGGCCAACCCCTGCCGGCGGGCCGAGGGCAGCACCTCGATCAGGCTGAGGCCCAGCCAGCGCCCCTGACCGGTCACCGTGCCGCGGCCGACTGCCACCAGCGCGTCGTCGGCGTACACGTGCGCGAAGCGGACCTGGTCCACGGCGGTGAGCACGTGCCGGGCGGCGTCCGGCAGACCACCCTTGCGGCCGGCGGCGATGGCCAGCCACTCGTCGCTCGGCGCGGTGGCCAGCTCGACGCCAGCGCCGCCCCACCCGCCGGTCGGCGCGTTGGCGGGCGTCGGCGCCAGCAGGGGGAGCGGCGCGGTCTGCACCAGCGTCGGCGGGCGGGAGCCCCAGCCGCGAGCGTCCAGTTCGGCGCCGACCGGCGCGGCGAGTGGCAGCGGTGTGTTGATCAAGGCGGGCTGGCCCAGCTCGGCGTACCAGCGCTCGACCGCGTCGACCGCGGCGGCCAGCGGCCGGTCCGGGTCACCGATCGGTAGTGCCGAGTTGGCCCGCCCGGTCCAGCCCTCGGCCGACCGGAGCAGCCAGTCACCGAGCCGGCCCCGGGTCGGTGCCGGCCACGCCTCGTCGGCGGCCCGTTCCAGGGCCACGACCGCGGCGGCGGTCGGCCGACGGGTCGGCGGTACACGCTTGGCGCGGTGGACCTGGGCCACCGGCACCCGGAGCTGCCCCTGTGCGGTGGCCAGCGTGAGATGAGTCTCGCTCAGCTCGACCAGCTCGCCGAGGGCGTCCGAGAAGAGCGGCCGGCCTTCGCGAATCCCCACAATCCGGCGGACCACGATCCGGTGTCCCACATCCTGCTGTCGGAGCACGATCGACCCCCTCCCCGGCGAGATACTAGGCTCTTACCGTCGCGGGAGATCGCGGCGTGTCTTGCGGAGGAGAAGACCGGTGACCTACATCATCGCCGAGCCGTGCGTGGATGTGCTCGACAAGGCATGCATCGAGGAATGCCCGGTCGACTGCATTTACGAGGGCAACCGGATGCTCTACATCCACCCCGACGAGTGCGTCGACTGTGGTGCCTGTGAGCCCGTCTGCCCCGTGGAGGCGATCTTCTACGAGGACGACGTCCCGGAGCAGTGGAAGGACTACACCGGCGCCAACTACGAGTTCTTCGAGGACCTGGGCTCGCCCGGTGGCGCCTCGAAGATCGGCAAGGTGGAGAAGGACGCCACCTTCGTCGCCGCGCAGCCACCGCGCGGCGAGGGCCACTGAACCGGCCCGCGCCGGTCTCGTCGCGGCTGCCCGAGTTCACCTGGGACACCCTGGACGCCGCGGCCACGCTGGCCGCGGCGCATCCGGAGGGCCTGATCAACCTCTCCATGGGTACGCCGGTCGACCCGGTGCCCGAGGTGATCCGCCAGGCGTTGGCCGACGCGTCCGATGCTCCCGGTTATCCGCTGACCGCCGGCACCCCGGCGTTGCGGGCCGCGATCGCGGCCTGGGTGTCCCGTGCCTGTGGCGCCGGCGTCGACGGGTTCGGCGTGCTGCCGACCATCGGCTCGAAGGAGTTGGTGGCCTGGCTGCCCACGCTGCTCGGCATCGGCCCGGGTGACGTGGTGGTGGTGCCGTCGATCGCGTACCCCACCTACGAGGACGGCGCCCGGCTGGCCGGTGCGACCGTCGTCCGCACCGACTCGCTCACGTCGGTCGGGCCGACCTCGCGGGTCCGGTTGGTCTGGGTCAACTCGCCCGGTAACCCGACCGGCCGGGTGCTACCCGCGGCGCACCTGCGCAAGGTGGTCGACTGGGCGCGCGAACGTGGCGCGGTGGTCGCGAGCGACGAGTGCTACCTGCCGCTGGGCTGGTCGGCTGAGCCGGTTTCGGTGCTGTCTCCGCAGGTCAGCGGGGGCAGCTATGCCGGGGTGCTCGCCGTGCACTCGCTGTCCAAGCGGTCCAACCTCGCCGGCTACCGGGCCGGGTTCGTCGCCGGTGACCCGGCGCTCGTCGCCGAGCTGCTGAAGATCCGTAAGCACGCCGGCATGATCGTGCCCGCGCCCGTGCAGGCGGCCATGGTGGCGGCACTGGAGGACGAGCGACACGCCGAGGAGCAGCGGGAGCGTTACCGCGCCCGGCGGGAGGTGCTCACTGCGGCCTTCACCGGTGCCGGCTTCACCGTCGAGCACTCCGAGGCGGGCCTCTACCTCTGGCTGACCAGAGGTGAGGACTGCTGGCAGACGGTCGACTGGCTGGCCCGACGGGGCATCCTGGTCGCCGCCGGCGTCTTCTACGGCCCGACCGCCGGGCAGTACGTCCGGGTGGCGTTGACCGAGTCCGACGAGCACGTCGCGGCGGTCGCCGGCCGGCTCCGGGCCTGATCCCGGGCGGCCCGGCGATGACCGACGGCAGCATCGAGCGGTACGCCAGGGTGCGCGCGGCCGTGCTCGGCACCGGGCTGATCGGCGGCTCGGTGCTGCTGCGCCTGGCCGATGCCGGCCTGGACGTTGCCGGATGGGACCCGGACCCGGCCACCCGGGAGCGCGCCCAGCGCCGGGGTGTGGTCGCTCCGGCCACGATCGAGCAGGCCGTGGCCGACCGGGACGTGGTCTTCCTCTGCGGCCCGCTGCCCACTCTGCCGCACACCCTGGCCCGGCTGGCCGAGCTGACCGGGCCCGGCTGCGTGCTCACCGACGTCGGCAGCACCAAGGTGCAGGTGACCGAGACGGCCGATCGGCTCGGGCTCGCCCAGCGGTTCGTCCCGGGGCACCCGATGGCCGGGGCGGAGTCCGCCGGCCTGACCGCCGCCTCGCCGACCCTGCTGGCCGGCGCGGCCTGGGTGCTCTGCCCGGCCCCCGGTGCCGCGATGGGCGCCTTTCGCTGGTTGACCGGGCTGCTGGTGGACGTGTTCGACGCCCGGGTCGTGCCGATGTCCGCACCGGCCCACGACTCGGTGGCCGCGCTCGCCTCGCACGTGCCGCACCTGCTGGCGGGTGCGCTGGCCGGGGCGACGCAGCGGGCGCCACTGCGGGACGCGGTGCTGGCGCTGGCCGCGGGAAGCTTCTCCGACGGCACTCGGGTCGCCGGCACTCCGGCGGAACGGACCGCGAACATGCTGCTCGGCAACCGGGATCGGGTGCTGCACGAGTTGGCCGAGGTCCGCGCGTTCCTGGACGGGCTGGCCGCCGCCCTGCGGGCCGACGACGCACAGGCGCTCATCGCCCGGTACACGGAGGCCAGGGCGGCCCGGTCGGCGCTGCTGGACCGGCGGTTCACCGGTCAGACCCGACGGTTCACGGTCGACGGCGACCAGGACGCCGAGGTGACCTGGCTGCGCGAGTTGGGCGGCGCCGGTGGGCACCTGGCGGGGTGTCAGGTCGACCCGGACGCGGTTTCCTACGCCGCGTGGCTCCCCGTGGCTGACTAGGCTGAGGGGCATGGCGGTGGACAGTCCGGTGGTGCAGGTACGCGGCGAGGCGTACCGGGAGGTGCCGCCCGAGCTGGCCCGGTTCGCGGTCACCGCGACAGCCCGCGACCGGGACCGGGAGGCCACGCTGACCCGGTTGGCCGAGCGGGCCGCCGCGATCCGGGTGCTGCTGGACGGCGCCGGGTCGACGGTGGCCCGGCGGGAGACCGGCGCCCTGCGGGTGCGGCCGGAGACCCGGCGCTCGGGTGAGCGGGTGGTCGCCTGGCACGGCAGCGTCACCACCACCGTCACCGTCACCGACTTCACCGCGCTGGGTGAGCTGATGCTCCGGCTGGCCGACCAGGATCAGGTCGAGGTGGCCGGCCCGTGGTGGGAGCTTCGTCCGGACAGTCCCGCCCATCGCGAGGCCCGGCACGCCGCGATCAGCGACGCGCTGCTGCGCGCCCGGGAGTACGCGGAGGCGCTTGGCGCCCAGGTCACCTCGCTGATCGAGCTGGCCGACGCGGGGCCCGCCGACCGGCCGATGTTCGCCCGTGCGGCCTTCGCCGGGGGCGGCGGCGCGGCTGGTGGCCCGCCGGAGCTTGAGCTGGACCCACAGCCGCAGACCGTGCAGGCGGCGGTGCAGGCGCGGTTCACCATCAGCGACCCGGTTCTGGGCTGATGCCGCCGGCCCGGGTGCTCTCCGTCGACGAGCTGATCTCGCGGGCGATGGTGCTTGCCGAGGCCGGCCCGCGACAACTGCTCGGCATCGCCGGTGCGCCGGGCGCCGGAAAGTCCAGCCTGGCGGAGCGGATCGTGGCCGAGGTCGGGTCGGTCGCCCGACTGGTGCCGATGGACGGCTTCCACCTGGCGCAGTCGCAGCTGGTCCGCCTGGGTCGCGCCGACCGTAAGGGCGCGGCGGACACCTTCGACGCCAACGGGTACGTCTCGCTGCTGCGCCGGTTGCACCGGTTGGAGCCGACGTCGGTCTACGCGCCGGAGTTCCGCCGGGACCTGGAGGAGCCGGTGGCCGGGGCGATCGAGGTGCCGCCGTCGGTGCGGCTGGTGGTGACCGAGGGCAACTATCTGCTGCTGCCGGCTTCCCCCTGGCAGGAGATCCGACCGTTGCTGCACGAGGCGTGGTTTCTCGACCTGGACGCCGAGGTGCGCCAGCGCCGGCTGACCGCCCGGCACGAGGCGTACGGTCGGTCACCGGAGCAGGCGCGCGCGTGGGCGCTGGGCAGCGACGAGTCGAATGCCGCCCTGATCACCCCCACCGCCGGCCGTGCCGATCTGGTGGTTCGCCTGTCGGAGCCCCCGGCCGCCTGAGCGAGGCCGCCGGGGGCTCCGGAGCGCCTCACTCGCTGACGCCCCGGTCCGCACGGCTCATGTCCCCGGTGCCGGGCGTCCCGGCGGCGAGGCCGTAACGCAGGAGCACCGCGCCCTTGGCCGAGGTGGCGGGTGGTTCGAGGAGGGTCAGGTTGGCGGGTACCTCGCCGCCGTCGAAGACCTTCTTGCCGACGCCGAGCACGATGGGGAAGATCCACAGGTTGAGCTGGTCGAAGAGGCGCTCGTGCAGGAGGGTCTGCACCAGGTTCAGGCTTCCGATCACGTGGACTTTCTGGTGCTTGTCCCGCACGGCACGGACCGCGCTCGCCAGGTCCGGTCCGAGTTGGGTGGAACCCGCCCAGTCGAGATCCGGGTTGCCGCGTGAGGCGACGTACTTCGGGATGCTGTTGAACAGGTCGGCGATCCCGCCGTCGACGCCACCGCCCTGGTTGGGCCAGTACCCGGCGAAGATGTCGTAGGTCCGGCGGCCCAGCAGCAGTGCGTCCATGCCCCGCATGCCGTCCATCACCTGTCGGCCGCCCGTCTCGTCGAACAGGGGTGCCTGCCAGCCCCCGTACGGGAAGCCCTCGGGGTCCTCCTCCGGACCCCCCGGCGCCTGGGCGACCAGGTCGAGTGTCGCGAACAGGTCGATGTGGATCATGCCCATGCTGCCTCCTCGTGCTACGGCTGATACCGCAACCTAGTCGAGTTCCCGGACCGGCCGGGCCGGGTTGCCGACCGCCACCACGTTGGCGGGCAGGTCCCGGGTGACCACCGCGCCGGCGCCGACGACGGTGTTCGGGCCGATCGTCACGCCGGCCAGCACGATGGCGCCGCCGCCGAGCCAGACGTTGTCGCCGAGGGTGATCGGTTTGGCCGCCTCCCACTTGTCGCGGCGTGGGCCGGGCTCCACCGGATGGGTCGGCGTGAGCAGCTGCACGTTCGGTCCGATCTGGACGTCGGCACCGATGGTGATGGGCGCGACGTCGAGGAAGACCGCGTGGTAGTTGATGAAGCTGCGTGGCCCGATGCGGATCTGCCAGCCGTAGTCGCAGTAGAACGGCGGCCGGACCCAGGTGCCCTCACCCAGCTCGCCGAGGAGGTCGCGCAGCGCCGCGAGGCGGGCCCGCGGATCGGCTGCGGGGCTGGTGTTGAAGCGTTCCATCAGCCGGGCGGCCCGGTCCAGGTCGGCGATGATCTCGGGATCGTCGGCGAGGTACGGCTCGCCGGCGAGCATGCGGTCCTTCATGGAGGTCACCCGGTCGATGATGCCCGCCGAATCCCTCGGGGTTGGCGGGTCCGTCATATTTTCGACCCCTATGTTGCATACCCGGTATGCAGCACTGACGGAGGTCAATGCACCTCTCGTAGGTAAGCCGGACATCACCGGGCGGGGCGTCAGTCGTTGGCGTGCAGCGCGACGTTCAGCTCGATGCCCCGGCCGGTGCGCGGACGGGCCTCCAGCCCGCCGGTGACCGAGTTGCGCCAGAACAGCAGCCCGTCGACGCCGGACAACTCCCGGGCCTTGACCACCCGGCCGTCCGGAAGAGTGATCTTCGACGCGGCGGTGATGTAGCAACCGGCCTCGACCACGCAGTCGTCGCCGAGCGAGATCCCGACGCCGGCGTTCGCGCCGACCAGGCTCCGCTCGCCGATGCTGATCTTGTCGGTGCCGCCGCCGGAGAGGGTGCCCATGATGGAGGCACCGCCGCCGATGTCGGAGCCGTCGCCGACCAGCACGCCCTGCACGATCCGCCCCTCGACCATCGAGGTGCCGACGGTGCCGGCGTTGAAGTTCACGAAGCCCTCGTGCATGACGGTGGTGCCGGCGGCCAGGTGGGCGCCGAGGCGCACCCGGTCGGCGTCGGCGATCCGCACCCCGGAGGGCACCACGTAGTCGGTCATCCGGGGGAACTTGTCCACCCCGTACACCGCCAGGTGGCGGCCGGCGGCCCGCTCGATCACCCGCAGCTCGTCCACCCGCTCCGGCGGGCACGGCCCGGCGGAGGTCCAGGCCACGTTTGCCAGCTTGCCGAAGATGCCGTCCAGGTTGAGCTGGTTGGGTCGCACCAGGCGGTGCGACAGCAGGTGCAACCGGAGGTACGCGTCCGAGGCGTCCTTGATCGGGTCGTCCAGCGAGCCGATCACGGTGACCACCTGCACGGTACGCAGACCGGGCAGGGGCCGGTCGCCGAGCGCGGCCGGCGGCAGGTCGAGCACGTCCGCCTTGTCCTCGCCGGCGACCAGCGGCAGCTCGCCCAGGCCCAGCTTGCCGGTCGGGTACCAGGTGTCGAGCACCTGCTCGTCTGCGGTGACCGTGGCCAGGCCGATGCCCCACGCGGAATCTGCGGACGTCACTGTTACACCTCTCGGTCGCGGCCGGGCTGGCCTCGGCTCGCTCCTCGCGCTGACAGACCTGAAGGTACCGTGCGAACCATGGAGAACCCGCTGACCCCCGAGGTCCTCGCAGATCCGGTGCAGCTAACCCGCGCTCTGGTCGACATAGAGTCCGTGTCCCTGAACGAGAAGGCGATCGCCGACTGTGTCGAGGAGGTGCTGCGGGGCGTACCGCACCTGACGACCCACCGGCACGGCAACACGGTGATGGCCCGCACCGACCTCGGCCGGTCGCAGCGTGTCGTGCTGGCCGGGCACCTCGACACGGTGCCGTTGAACAACAACTTTCCGTCGACCATGCGCGGCGACCTGATGTATGGCTGCGGGACCTCCGACATGAAGTCCGGCACCGCGTACGCGCTGCACCTGGCGGTGACGCTGCCCGCGCCGCGCTACGACGTGACGTACTTCTTCTACGAGGCCGAGGAGATCGAGTCCCGGTACAACGGGCTCAACCTGGTCGCGCAGGCGTTCCCCGAGTGGCTGGAGGCGGACTTCGCGGTGCTGCTGGAGCCGACGTACGGCATCGTCGAGGCGGGCTGCCAGGGCACCATGCGGGCCATCGTGACGACGACGGGTGAGCGGGCGCACGCGGCGCGGTCCTGGCACGGCGTGAACGCCATCCACGCGGCCGGTGAGGTGCTGCGGCGTCTCCAGGCGTACGAGGGGCGGCGGGTCACCATCGAGGGGTGCGACTTCCGCGAGGGTTTGAACGCCGTCCGGATCACCGGCGGCGTCGCGGGGAACGTGATCCCGGACCACTGCGAGATCGAGGTCAACTACCGGTACGCCCCGGATCGCGACCCGGTGGCGGCGGAGGCGCACCTGCGGGAGGTCTTCGCGGGATTCGAGCTGGCCGTGACCGACGCGGCGGCCGGCGCGGCCCCGGGGCTGGAGGCGGCCCCGGCGAAGGAGTTCCTGGCGGCGGTCGGCGCCGCGCCGATCGGCAAGCTGGGTTGGACGGACGTGGCCCGGTTCGCGGCCATGGGCATCCCCGCGCTGAACTTCGGCCCGGGCGACCCCAACCTGGCCCACCACAAGGACGAGCACGTCGAGATCAGCAAGATCCGCGACGGCGCGGCGACCCTGCACCGCTGGCTAGCCCCCGCCTAGCCCCGGCCCCCTCGCCGGCCCTTCCGGTGATCAAGAGGTTTGCGTCAGCCGGGCCCGTTGTCGGCGACGCAAACCTCTTGATCGGCTCCCGATGGGGTGGGGGAGGCGGGGGAGGGGTTCAGATCTCGGGTGCGGCGGCGTTCGGCCACCACGTCTCGGATCCGTCGCTGCATCTGGCGACGGATCCGGATCATCTCGCTGTTGCTGATCACGCTGTCTCCTCCCCCGAAGGCGCGCGCCGGGGCATACCCGGTATGTGAATAGTAAGACGTACGGCAAGGCCGAATAGTTGCCCATGATCCCGAACTATTTCTCGGCGTTCGCTCCCCGCGCACCCGGCCGGTGCTGCTCCACTACGGTTGCCCCATGAGCCAGAGCAACGGGCGGGAGGCCGGTCGCAGCCCCGGACAGGAGCGGCAGCGCGGTACGGTCACGCTGCGCAGAGGAGCGATCACCAGCGGCACCGCCGATCAGCGGTTGCTGGATTCCCGGGGGCGGGGCGACTGGAAGAGCAAGGACGCCTGGCGCGCGCTGCGCATCCTCTCCGAGTTCGTCGAGGGTTTCGACACCCTCGCCGACCTGCCACCGGCGGTCAGCGTCTTCGGCTCCGCGCGCAGCGGGCCGGACAGCGTCGAGTGCCGGCTGGCCGAGCAGTTGGGTGGCGCGCTGGCCCGAGCCGGCTACGCCGTGATCACCGGAGGTGGGCCCGGGGTGATGGAGGCCGCCAACCGGGGGGCCAGCGAGGCCGGTGGGCTGTCCGTGGGGCTCGGCATCGAGCTTCCGTTCGAGCAGGGCATCAACGAGTGGGTCGAGCTGCCCATCGACTTCCGCTACTTCTTCGCCCGCAAGACGATGTTCGTCAAGTACGCCCAGGCGTTCGTGGTGCTGCCCGGCGGGTTCGGCACCATGGACGAGTTGTTCGAGGCGCTCACCCTCGTGCAGACCGGCAAGGTCACCCGGTTCCCGGTGGTGCTCATGGGTGCCGCCTACTGGCGCGGCCTGCTCGACTGGCTGCGCGACACGATGGCCGCCACCGGCAAGATCGGGCCGGTCGACCTGGACCTGATCTGTCTCACCGACGACGTCAACGAGGCGGTCCGGCACATCGTCGCGGCGGAGGCCCTGCTCTCCGCCGAGCAGGAGGCGGTCCGCGCGGAGGCCGTCGCCCGTACCGGGGCGGACCAGCAGGCCGCCGCCGAACAGGCCGCCGAGCAGCCGCGGGACCACAACTGATGGCGGCGATCTGCGTCTTCTGCGCCTCCTCTCGTACCCTCGACCAGCGCTGGCTGGACCTGGCCGCCGAGACCGGCGCGGAGCTGGCCCGGCGCGGCCACACGCTGGTCAGCGGCGGCGGCTGCGTCGGCATGATGGGCGCGGTGGCGGACGGCGCCCGATCCGCCGGTGGGCGCACGGTGGGCGTGATCCCGCAGTCGCTCGTCGATCTGGAGGTCGCCGACCTGGCCTCGGACGAGTTGCTGGTGACCGACTCGATGGCCAGCCGCAAGACCCTGATGATCGACAAGTCGGACGCCTTCCTCACCCTGCCCGGAGGGCTGGGCACCCTCGACGAGCTGTTCGAGGTGTGGACCACCGCCACCCTCGCCCTGCACGCCAAGCCGATGGTGCTGATCGACACCGACGGCTTCTACCGCCCCCTGCTGGACTGGCTCGACGCGCTGACCGACCAGACCTTCCTCAAGCCCGCCGGCCGCGACCTCCTGACGGTGACCACCACCGTCTCCGAAGCCCTGAACGTCCTGGAGTCCCGCCTAACCTGACCGCCCACCCCGGCCCGGTCCGGGCCGGTTCCCGGCCCGTTCGCGGTGATCATGGAGTTGGCGACGTCGCTGTCGGCGTGTCGCGCCGCTAACTTCATGATCGACGGGGTGGGTGGGGTTTGGGTGGGTGGGTTCTGGCGTTTGGTCGGTGTCGTAGGGGTCTGATGGGATGAGCTGATGCAGGCGTACCGGTTGGTGCGGCGGCCCGGAGGGCCGGCGCGGGGGGACGGGGCGACGCCGGGCGACGCTTCCGTGCCCGCCGGACGGTCTGCGGCCGGGGTCGGCGCGCCGGGCGGGCCCGATCGCGTGGCCGAGCCTGAGCTGGCGGTCGGCGGCAGCGGTTGGCGGGCCGATCCGGTGCAGGCCGAGGTGGTCGGGCACACCGACGGGCCGATGCTCGTGCTCGGTGGCCCGGGCACCGGCAAGACCAGCACGTTGGTCGAGGCGGTCGCCGCCCGGGTGGCCGAGGGGGTCGACCCCGAACGGATCCTGGTGCTGACCTTCGGCCGCCGAGGCGCCACCGCGCTGCGGCAGCGCATCGAGGCCCGGGTCGCCCAGGACGGCCACCGGGTGCTGCGCGAGCCGCTGGTGCGCACCTTCCCGGCGTACGCCTTCGGATTGCTCCGCCGCGCCGCGGCCGAGCGGGGCGAACCGTCGCCCCGGCTGCTCACCGGTCCCGAGCAGGATCTGATCATCCGCGAGTTGCTGGACGTGGTCGGCGACGAGCCGGAGGACCCCGAGGACGACCCGGTCGGCTGGCCGACCGACCTGCGCCCCGCCCTGCGCACCCGGGCGTTCGCCGCTCAGCTGCGCGACCTGCTGATGCGCGCCGCCGAGCGTGGGGTGGGCCCGATGGACCTGGCCCGGCTTGGTGAGAAGCTCGGCCGCTCCGACTGGCCGGCCGCCGCCCGCTTCCTCCGGGAGTACGTCGCCGTGCTCGCGCTGCGCGACGTCAGCAACCGGGGTTCCATCGCGTACGACCCGGCGGAGCTGGTCCGGGCGGCCACCGGCCTACTGCGCGACGACGAGGAGTTGCTGGCCGCCGAGCGCCGCCGGCTCGCTCACGTCTACCTCGACGAGTTGGCCGACACCGACCCCGCCCAGCTGGAGCTGCTCTCGGTCATCGCGGGTGGCGGCAAGTCGCTCGTCGCGTTCGCCGACCCGGACTCCTCCACCTACGCCTTCCGCGGTGCCGACCCGGCCGGGGTGACGACGTTCCCGCACCGGTTCCGGACAGCCTCCGGGGCGCCGGCCGCGCAGGTGCTGCTGACCACGTCGTACCGGGCCGGGCCGGGCCTGCTCGCGGCGATCGCCCGGCTGGGCCGCCGGCTGCGTGGTCCGGCGGCGCACCGTCGGCTGCGCCCACTGCCGGACGCGCCGCCCGGCGTGGTCGAGGTGCACACGTTCCGCTCGGCGACCAGCGAGGCCGCCTGGCTGGCCCACGCGCTGCGCTCGGCCCACCTGTTCGACGGCGTGCCCTGGTCGCGGATGGCGGTGCTGGTGCGGTCCACCGCGTTGCAGCTGCCCACCCTGCGTCGGGCGCTGCACGCTGCCGGCGTACCCACCGTGGTGCACGGCGAGGATCTGCCCCTGCACCTGCAACCGGCGGTTGCGCCGCTGCTGCTCCTGCTGCGCTGCGCGCTCGAACCGGAGCGACTCGACGAGGAGGCGGCGGTCGCGCTGCTGCACTCGCCGCTGGGCGGCGCCGACCCGCTGGCCGAGCGACGGCTGCGGCAGGGCCTGCGCGCGCTCGCGCTGGCCGGCGGCGACCGGCGCCCCTCCGGGGAGCTGATCGTCGAGGCGTTACAGGATCCGGAGGAGTTGGCCGGTATCGAGCGGCGCTGGGCGGAGCCGGCGCAGGCGGTGGCCGGGCTGCTGGCCATCGCACGCGAAGCCGCCGCCCGGCCGGGTTCCACCGCCGAGGACGTGCTCTGGGCCGTCTGGCAGGCCAGTGGTCTCGCCGAACGGTGGGCCGGGGCGATCAACCAGGGGCGCCCGGAAGCCGGCGAGGGCGACCTGGCTCGGCGACGTCGGGCCGAGGCGGCTGACCGCGACCTGGACGCGGTGCTGGTGCTCTTCGACGCGGCGGCCCGGTTCACCGACCGGCTGCCCGGTGCCCGCACCGAGGTCTTCCTCGACCACGTGCTCGCCCAGGACCTGCCGGCCGACACCATCGCCCCGACCGCCGACCGGGGTGCGGCGGTACGCCTGCTCACCGCGCACGCCGCGAAGGGCCTGGAATGGGATCTGGTCGCGGTGGCCGGCGTGCAGGAGGGCATCTGGCCGGACCTGCGGCTGCGCGGCAGCCTGCTCGGCTCCGAGCGGCTGGTCGACGTGCTGGCCGGCCGGTCGGTCGACGGCGCGACCGCGGCGAACGTGGTGGGTCAGACCTCGGCGTTGCTGGACGAGGAGCGGCGGCTCTTCCACGTCGCCATCAGCCGGGCCCGGCACCGGCTGCTGGTCAGCGCCGTGGCATCGGCCGCGGTCGGCGGCGACGATCACGAGGAGCAGCCCAGCCGGTTCCTGCACGAGCTGGGCCCGAGCACCCCGCCGAGCACCCCGCCGAGCAACCCGCCCGACCCACCCGGCTCGCCGCCCGGTCCGCGCACCGATCCGTCGTCCGGCGGTGCCCGGGGCGCTGCGGCGGGCGAGACCGGCGACGAGGAGCCGGACCGGCCCGGGGCGCTGCCGGTGACCCGCCCGCCCCGGGCGCTCACCCTGCCGGCGCTGGTCGCGGAGTTGCGTACCGCCATCACCGACCCGGCTGCCCCGGTGGCCCGGCGGCGCGCGGCGGCGGCCGAGCTGGCGCGGCTCGCCGCCGCCGGGGTGCCCGGTGCGCACCCGGACGACTGGTGGGGGTTGCGGGCACTCTCCGACGACCGGCCGCTCGTCGACGACGGAGAGCCGGTGCGGGTCACCCCGTCGGCCATGGAGAGCGCGCTGCGGTGCAGCCTGCGCTGGTTGCTGGAACGGCACGGCGGCAGCGGTCCGACCAGCACGGCGCAGGGGGTGGGCAACCTGGTGCACGCCGCCGCGATGCTCGCCGAGGACGCCAGCGCCGACCGCGGCGCGTTGCTCGACTACGTGGCCGCCCGATTCGACGCGATCGAGCTGGCGGCCCGGTGGATGGCCGGTCCGGAGCGGGAGCGCGCCGAGGCGATGGTCGACAAGCTGCTGCGCTGGCTGGCCACGAACCCGCGTCGGTTACTCGCCATCGAGCACGAGTTCGCGGTCCGGCTGGACGACCCGAACCGGCCCGTCGACCTGACCGGTCGGGTCGACCGGCTGGAGGTCGACGAGGCCGGACGGCTCGTGGTGATCGACCTGAAGACCGGCAAGTCCACCGCGGTCACCGGCACCGACCTGGCGGAGCACCCACAGCTCGGCGCCTACCAGGCGGCCGTGGAGGCGGGCGCGTTCGCCGAGTTCGGTGACGAGTCCGGGGGTGCCGCGCTGGTGCAGCTCGGGACGTCCGCCAAGGACGCCCGGGAGCAGAGTCAACCGGCGGCCAGCGAAGGGCCGGCGGCCGGATGGGCGACGGCGCTGGTCCGGCGGACCGCCGATACGATGGCAGCCGCCACGTTCGCCGCGGTCGCCAACTCGAAGTGCCGGGTCTGTCCGGTGCGCACCAGCTGCCCGGTCTCCGGGCAGGGGCGCCAGGTCGTCGAGCCGCCAACCGTCCGACGCACCCGTGAGGGCGAGGAGTGAGCTTGCGAGCCCCGCAGTCATGAGTCAGCCCACCCTGTTCGGCGCGGGTCCCGCGCCGACGCCCCGGCTCGCGGACTCCGGCCCCCGGTACACGCCGGTGGAGCTGGCCAAGCTGCTGCGGTTGCCGGCGCCCACCCGGGAGCAGGCCGCGATCATCGCCGCCCCGGTGGAGCCGCTGCTGGTGGTCGCGGGTGCCGGTTCGGGCAAGACCGAGACGATGGCCGCGCGGGTGGTCTGGCTGGTGGCCAACTCGTACGTGCGGCCGGAGCAGATCCTCGGGCTGACCTTCACCCGCAAGGCGGCCGGCGAGCTGGCCCATCGCGTACGGACCCGGCTGGACCAGCTGATCCGTCGACTCGGCCGGCAGGGGAGAGACCCGCTGGACGATCCACTCGCGGGTGAGCCCACCGTCTCCACCTACCACTCGTACGCGGGGCGGATCGTCACCGAGCACGGGCTGCGGGCCGGCTACGAGCCGTCGACCCGGCTGCTCACCGAGGCGTCCCGCTGGCAGTTGGTCGACCTGCTGGTGCGCAACTACGACGGCGACATGTCCGAGGTGGACCGGATGCCGAGCACCATCACCGACGCGGTGTTGGCGCTCGCCGGCGAGTTGGACGAGCATCTGGTCGCGCCGGACCAGCTGGCGGCCTGGACCGGTCGGTTCTTCGCCGAGGTGCAGTCCCGGCCGGGTCGGGTGTACGCCGACGTACGCAAGGCCCTCACCCTCCAGCAGACCCGGCTGCGCCTGTTGCCGCTGGTGCGGGCGTACGCCCGGCGCAAGGAGGACTTCGAGGCGATGGACTTCGCCGACCAGCTGGCGCGGGCGGCCCGGGTGGCCCGGGACCATCCGGGGGTCGGTGAGATCGAGCGGGACCGCTTCCGGGTGGTGCTGCTCGACGAGTATCAGGACACCAGCCACGCCCAGGTGGTGCTGCTCAACGCGCTGTTCGGTGGCGGTCACCCGGTGACCGCGGTGGGCGACCCGTGCCAGTCGATCTACGGCTGGCGGGGGGCCAGCGCCGGCACACTGGACCGGTTCCCCACCGAGTTCGCCCGCGCCGACGGTCAGCCGGCCCCGGCGCTGGGGCTCACCACGAGCTGGCGCAACCGCCCGGAGATCCTCCGGGTGGCGAACGCGCTGTCCACTCCGCTGCGGGCGGCGGGTGCCCGGGTGCCGGAGCTGCGCTCCGCGTTGACCGTCCGGGATCCGATCCCGCACCGCAGCCCGGGTGGCGCGGCCGGCGGCACGGTGCACTGCGCGCTGCTGCCCACGTACGCCGACGAGGCCGACTGGATCGCGGACAGCGTGCTCGCCGCCTGGCGTGGCGCGGCCCGGATGCCGGGAGCGGCCCCGGAGCACATCCCGGTGGCCCAACGTCCGACGACCGCCGTGCTGGTCCGGGTCCGCAGCCAGATCCCGGCGATCGAGTCGGCGCTGCGCGAGCGTGGCCTTCCGGTCGAGGTGGTCGGGCTGGGTGGCCTGCTGGACACCCCCGAGGTACGCGACGTGGTCTGCACGCTGCGGGTGTTGGCCGACCCGACCGACGGCGCCGCGCTGCTGCGGTTGCTCACCGGCGCCCGTTGGCGGATCGGGCCGCGTGACCTGGTGGCCTTGCACCGACGGGCTCGGGCCATCGCGAACGCCCGGCGTCAGGTGGCCGCCGACGAGACCGCGGAGATCAGCCCCGACCTGTTGGACGAGGCGACCCTGGTGGAGGCGTTGGCCGATCTCGGGCCGGCGCAGGCGTACTCGGCGGAGGGCTTCGCGCGGCTGCGCGCGTACGGCCGGGAGTTGGCGCTGCTGCGCTACCGACTGGATCAGGCGCTGCCGGACCTGATCGCGGACATCGAGCGGACCATCGGTCTGGACGTGGAGGTCGCGGTGCGGGCCGGCCGGGACGGCGCCGGCGACGCCGGCCTGGCCCGGGGGCATCTGGACGCGCTCGGCGACGTGGCGGCCCGGTTCAGCGGAGAGACGCCCGGCGCGACCCTGTCCGGCTTCCTGTCCTACCTGGCCGCCGCCGAGGACGAGGAGCGTGGTCTGGCGCCGGGTGAGGTCGAGGTCGTGGAGGGCGCGGTGCAGGTGGTCACCGCGCACGCCGCCAAGGGCCTGGAGTGGGACGTGGTGGCGGTGGCCGGGCTCAGTCGTGGGTTGTGGCCGGGGCCGGTCCGCAACTCCGACCACTGGCTGGGTGGGCTGGGTGTGCTGCCGTTCCCGCTGCGTGGCGACGCCGACGGGTTGCCCGAGTTGGCGCTCGACGAGGCGGGGGACCAGCGGGCCGTGGCGCGGGCGGTGACCGACTTCACCGACGCGTGGCGGGCCCACGACGAGCGGGAGGAACGCCGGCTGACGTACGTGGCGGTCACCCGCCCGCGCCGGCTGCTGCTCTGCTCCGGTTACTGGTGGGGGGAGGGCACGAAGCGACCGCGAGGTCCGTCGGTCTTCCTGCGCGAGGTGTACGACGCCTGCCTCGACGGCGGGCCCGGACACCTGATCGACGCGTGGGCGCCGGAACCGACCCCGGACGCGACGAACCCCACGGCCGAGGTGGTGCTGCGCGCGGAGTGGCCGGCCGACCCGCTGGGAGGTCGCCGGCCGGCGCTGGCCGAGGCGGCCGGGCTGGTGCGTCGCCTGATGGCCGACGGCCCGGCATCGGCGCTCCCCGGGCCGGTGGGGCCGGTGCTTCCCGGGCCGGCGGCGGCGATCGGGTCGACGGCCGACCCGGTGGAGCCGGTCCAGCCGGAGGTGGATCCGGAGGTGGCGCGCTGGCAGCGCGAGGCGGACCTGCTGTTGGCCGAACGCGCCGAGCTGACCCGGCTCTCCGGTGCGGTCGAGGTGGCTCTGCCCGGGCAGTTGAGCGTCACCCAGCTGGTCGCGTTGCGGCGCGATCCGGCGGCGCTGGCCCGTACGCTGCGTCGCCCGGTGCCGACCGAACCCAACCCGTACGCCCGTCGAGGCACCGCCTTCCACGCCTGGTTGGAGCAGCGCTTCGGCGCCGACCGCCTGCTGGACCTGGACGAGCTGCCCGGCGCGGCCGACGCCGATGCGGCACCCGACGAGGCTCTGGTCGAGCTTCAGGAGCGGTTCCTGGCCAGCGAGTGGGCCGACCGGTCACCGGTGGAGGTGGAGGTGCCGTTCGCCACGGTGATCGCCGGCGTGGTGGTGCGGGGCCGGATGGACGCGGTCTTCGCCCGGCCGGGTGGTCGGTTCGACGTGGTCGACTGGAAGACTGGCGCGCAGGCCACCGGGCCGGCGGCGGACGTGGCCGCCGTGCAGCTGGCCGTGTACCGGCTGGCCTGGGCGGAGCTGGCCGGTGTGCCGGTCGACCGGGTGGGTGCGGCGTTCCACTACGTTCGGCACGGGGTGACGGTCCGGCCCGCCGACCTGCTGGACGTGACGGGGCTCACCGCCATGATCGCCCAGTTGCCCGAGGATTCCGCCCGAAGTTGACCGCTGCGGGGAAAACCGTGGTAGGTTGACCGGGTTGCAGTTTTGGTTACCAGAGACTCTGTGTGCGCCTGGCGGGATTGTGGCCCCAGGCGCTCTTTGTTGTGTCCGGAGTTCTCCGGGCGGGGCGACCAGAAGCGACAGGCGATTCGCGCATCCCCGCGCGGAGCGCTCCTCTTCGGGCACGCAACAAGTGCGTGTCCGACGTTCCGTCAAGGAGACGAAACACATGGCTATTGGCACCGTGAAGTGGTTCAACGCTGACAAGGGCTTCGGCTTCATCACCCCGGACGGCGGCGGCGCCGACGTTTTCGCCCACTTCTCGGCGATCCAGTCCTCCGGCTACCGGAGCCTGGACGAGAACCAGCGGGTCGAGTTCGAGGTGACCCAGGGCCAGAAGGGCCCGCAGGCGGAGAACATCCGCCCGCTCTGATCTTCGGATCGGTCAGCATTACCTGTCGCGCCCTCCGGGTGTGACGGTGACGGGACCGGCCCGCCCCGCTGCCGCCTGCCTCCGCAGGCGGCGGCCCGGCGGCGGGCCGGCCTGTACTCCCTTCGGTTCGTGCTTGTGAGTCCTGGCGGCCTTTTCCGCTGGTGACAGCGCCGACTTCGGCGCCCTCCCTCGACACGTGCCGCGTCGAGGAAGGCTTTCGCATGACCACAGTTATTCCCTCGTTCGCTCATACCGGTCTGGCGCCGGCGCTGCTCACCGCGCTGACCGCGCAGGGCATCACCGAGCCGTTCCCGATCCAGTCGGCGACGCTGCCCGACTCGCTCGCCGGCCGGGACGTGCTGGGCCGGGGTCGTACCGGTTCCGGCAAGACCCTCGCCTTCGGGCTTCCGCTGCTGTCCCGCACCGCCGGCCGCAAGGCGCGACCGGGTCGCCCGCTGGCTCTGGTGCTGGTGCCGACCCGTGAGCTGGCCCAGCAGGTCACCACCGCCCTGGCCCCGTACGCCCGTGCCGTCGGGCTGCGCTGCGCCACCGTCGTCGGCGGCCTGTCGTTGCAGCGGCAGGCGGACGCGCTGCGCGCCGGCACCGAGGTGGTCGTCGCCACCCCCGGCCGGCTGCACGACCTGATCAACCGGGGCGACGCCCGGCTCGACCAGGTCGAGATCACCGTGCTCGACGAGGCCGACCAGATGGCCGACATGGGTTTCCTGCCGCAGGTCACCAAGCTGCTGGAGCAGGTCGCGCCGCAGGGGCAGCGGATGCTTTTCTCCGCGACCCTGGACGGCGGCGTGGACCGGCTGGTCCGCCGCTTCCTGAGCAACCCGGTCACCCACTCGGTGGACCCGGGCACCGCGACGGTCACCGCGATGACCCACCACGTCCTGCACGTCGACGCCGCGGACAAGCCGGACGCGCTGACCCGGATCGCTGCCCGTGAGGGCCGCACCATCCTGTTCATGGGCACCAAGCACCGCGCCGACCGGCTCGCGCGCCAGCTGCTCTCCAAGGGCGTACGCGCGGCCGCGCTGCACGGCGGCAAGTCCCAGCCGCAGCGCACCCGGATCCTGGAGCAGTTCCGCAACGGTCAGGTGACCGCCCTGGTCGCCACCGACGTGGCGGCTCGGGGCATCCACGTGGACGGCCTGGACATGGTGGTCAACGTGGACCCGCCGACCGAGGCGAAGGACTACCTGCACCGGGGCGGCCGTACCGCCCGGGCCGGCGAGTCCGGCTCCGTGGTCACCCTCGTCCTGCCGGAGCAGCGCCGGGACGTGTCCCGGCTGATGGCCACCGCCGGCATCCGGCCCGAGTCGGTCCAGGTGCGCCCGGGTGACGGGGCGCTGGCCCGGGTCACCGGTGCCCGCGAGCCGTCCGGTGTGCCGGTGACCATCGTGGCCCCGCCGGTGCCTGCCTCTCGGGCACGCACCTCCGGCGGTTCCGCCACCGAGGGTGGCGCCCGGCCGGCGCACCGCGCGTCGGGCCGGTCCCGTCGCCCGCGTCGGCCCCGTACCGTCTGATCTTCTGCGCGTCGACCGACCCGTCCCGCTTCGGCGGGGCGGGTCGGTTTTGTCTGCGCGGTTTCTGGGCCGGTCGGCTGTCCGGGCGGTCCGACCGGGTGGCGGGTCGCGCCGCGCGGCCCCCTCTTCTGAGTCGGTAATCAGCCTGGGCTGCGTCGGCTGGCCGACTGCGCCCCGGCCGGCGGTGGTCGAGGCTGACCGTCGGGGGAAGTCGGGCGGGGGGCCCGGCTCGGAGGGGGTGACCATGGCGGGCGAAGCCGGCTCGGGCGCACTGCGGGAACTGATCCTGGTGGTCGCGGTCGCGCTCGCCGGACTGTTGCTCGCCATGGTTGCGGCCTTCGCACCCTGGCACGCCACCCCGACGGGTAACGCTCCCGCCGGTCTGGTGGAGCTGCGCAGCCCTGGCGACCCGGGCCCCGGCCCGGGGGTCGCGCACGTGGGCTGAGCACCGACCGGCCTACCGGCGCCGGCGGAGGGGCAGGCGCGGTCAGGACCGGTGCGAGGTGTGGTCGGGTCGGCGGGGCACCGGCCCGACCACATCGCCTTCGCGTCCTCCTCGGCGTCCCCTCCCGGCATCGATCTTGCACTTTCGGATGTCGATATGATCCGAATGTCTCTTATGCGGGGACAGTATGTGCAAGATCGCGGAGCGGGAGCGTGTGACGACCGGGACTCACCTTGTGGTGGACGGGTGGGTGAGCAGGTTGGCCAGCGTGGTGCTGTCGACCACCGTGGCGATCGCCCCGTGCACCGCCCTCCAGACGTCGGTCAGCCCCGCGGCCACCCCGTGATAGCCGGCCCGCTCAGCCGGCAGACCGCGCACCGTGGTGAGCGAGCCGCCGACCGCGCGGAGCACGTCCCCGACGGTGATCTCGTCGGGTGGGCGGGTCAGCGTGTAACCGCCGTCGGCGCCGCGATGACTGTCCAGCAGGCCAGCGCGGCGCAGGTCGAGCAGGATGCCCTGGAGGAAGCTGAGCGGGATGTCCTGCACCTCGGCGAGGCTGGCCGCCTTCACCAGCTCACCGACCTTGTCGTCGTCGCGGCCACTGGCGGCGGCGACGGCGAGCATCGCCCGGAGCGCGTAGTCGCTGCGCGCGGAGACGAACACGTCACTGACCAGCCTGGTCCAGTACGCCCCAGCGACGTCGGATCGCCTTGTCCGCCGCGCCGAACGCGGCGTCTACGACGAGGCCGACGACCAGGATGACGATCATGGTGGAGAGCAGCCAGGGTGCGTCGGACAGCTCGCGGGAGTAGGTGAGTTGAGCGCCGAGCGAGGTCTGCGAGATGCCGACCACGAGCAGCTCACCCGCCATCAGGCTGCGCCAGGAGAACGCCCAGCCCTGCTTGAGTCCGGCGACGATCGCCGGCAGGGCGGCCGGTGCGATGACGTACCGGTAGAGGTTGAGCCCGCGGGCGCCCAGGTTACGGCCGGCGCGCAGCAGCAGCGGTGGCACGTAATCCACGCCGGAGATCACCCCGTTGGCGATGGACGGCGCCGCACCGAGCACCACCACGAAGAAGATCGCCTTCTCGCTCAGTTCGAAGAGCAGGATGGCCAGCGGGAACCAGGCGATCGACGGCATGGTCTGCAACGCGGTGATCATCGAGCCGATGGCGGCACGCAGCACCGTGGATCGGGCCACCGCGAGGCCGAGCAGCAGGCCGACGGCGACCGAGAAGACGTACCCGAGGGCGGCCCGGCGCAAGGTGGTGACCAGGCCGTCCCAGAGCTGCGGGCCCTGGGCCTGGGCCACCAACTCGCGGCCGACCTCCAGCGGGCCCGGCAGTGAGTACGGCGGTTTCCAGCCGGAGAGGACCACGAGTTGCCAGGCGGCGATGGCGATGGCCAGCGCGGCGAGCTTGGGCCAGGTGGCCGCCCAGATCCGGGCGCCCCGGGAGACCTCCTTGTCTCGGCCGGCGATCTCCAGCGCGTCGAGGCCGGTGATCTCCGCGTCGGTACGCGCCGAACTGGTGAGGGTGTCATTGGCCATGGCGGCCCACCTCCGTACGAAGCCGCTCGGTGACCTCGGCGGCGATGGCGGCGACCTCGGGGGAGTCGATTCGGCGCGGACGCGGGATGTGCACCTTGGTGGAGTAGATGATCCGGCCGGGCCGGCTGGAGAGCAGGATGATCCGGTCGGCCAACCGGGCCGCCTCGCGGACGTTGTGCGTCACGAAGAGCACCGAGAGCTTGCGCTCGGACCAGATCCGTTCCAGCTCGTCGTGCAGGATGTCCCGGGTCATCGCGTCCAGTGCGCCGAACGGCTCGTCCATCAGCAGCACCGGAGTGTCCAGCGCCAGCGTGCGGGCCAGCGCGACGCGTTGCCGCATCCCGCCGGAGAGCTCGTGCGGGCGCTTGCGGCCGAAGTCGGCCAGGTGCACCGTCCGCAGCAGCTCGGCCACCCGTTCGCGGCGTTCGGCCCGGGGAAGGCGGCGCAGCTTGAGGGGCACCTCCACGTTGGCGTCGACGGTCAGCCACGGAAAGAGCGCCGGCTCCTGGAACATCAGGCCCGGGTTGGCGTCGCCGGCCAGGGTGATCTGCCCACCGCTGACCCGGTCCAGCCCGGCCACCAGGTTGAGCAACGTGCTCTTACCGCAGCCGGACGCGCCGACCAGACAGACGAACTCGCCGGGTGCGACGTCCAGCGACACACCGTCCAGCGCCAGGACGGCGCTCGCCCCACGTCCGTACACCTTGGTCACGCCGGAGAGCGCGACCGCGGTGGTCGCGCTCTGCGGCGTCGTCGTGGTCGACGTCATGGCTGGACGACCTCGGGCTTGCCCTGCGCCGTGAGCGCGTTGTTGAGGTATTTGAGGTCGTACAGGCCCTTGAGGTCCACCGGCTCGGTCAGGCCGACGTCGACGGCGTGGTCGAGCCCGGCCTTGAGCGAGGAGGGAATCGGGTCGTTGGTGAACTCCAACGTCGGCCACGCCTGCTTGATCAGCTTCAGGTCCAGCGGCTTGCCGGTGATCTTGCCGATCGCGTCGGAAATGGCCTGCTGCGCCTCCTCCGGCTTGGTGTTGACGAACTCGTTGGCGGCCACCTGGCCGTCGACCAGCTTCTGCACCACGTCCGGGTGCGCCTTGAGGAACTTGGTACTGACCAGCAGGTTGGTGATGACGAACTTCCTGTCCGGCCACAGGTCGCGCTCGTCGACCAGCACCGTGCCGCCGGCGTTGACCAGGCGGGAGACGAACGGCTCGGGCACCCAGGCGCCGTCGATCGCGCCGCTGTTGAACGTCTCGATCGTCTGGGCGTTCTCCTGCGGCACGATCTTGACGTCACCGCCACCCTCCTTGGTGGTGGTCAGACCCTGCTGCCTGAGCCAGTACCGGATCGCCACGTCCTGGGTGTTGCCCAGTTGCGGGGTGGCGATCTTCTTGCCCTTCAGATCCTGCGCCCCGCTGATGCCGGGCTTCACCACCAGCGCCACGCCGCCGGAGGCTGCGCCGGAGACGACCCGGACGGCCTCGCCCTTGGACTTGGAGAAGGCGTTCACGGTCGGGTTCGGGCCGATGTAGGTGGCGTCCAGCGCGCCGGAGAAGACCGCCTCGATGGCGGCCGGCCCGGCGTTGAAGGTCTTCGGGTCCAGCTTGACGTCGCTGCCGAGCTTCTCCGCGAAGATGCCCTTCTCCACCCCGACGACCGCCGGCGCGTGCGTGATGTTGGGGAAGTAGCCGAGGCGCAGCGTCACCGGGCCGGAGCTGCCGCCCGCGCCCTCGCTGTCGTCGCCGCACGCGGCGGTGCTGCCCAGGGTCGCCGCGCCGAGGGCGGCGAGGGTGGCCAGGGTGACCAACCGGCGCAGGGGAAGCCGTCTCATCGTCCATCCAATCCGCAGTATTCCTACTTAGTTGGTAGGAAGAGTGGGTCAGGCTGCGATCAGCGTCAAGACCCGTCCACATGGCGGGATGATGCGTCTCAGTTATCTCGGTATTTCCTACCAGATTGCTAGGGTAATCGGCATTCGGCATTCGGCGACCGGCAGAGAGGCGAATCCGCGATGACCTTCCACTGGTTCCCGCCCACCTCCGGCGACGGCGACCAGGTCGGTGCCGCCACCGTCACCGCAGGGGCCGCGAGGCACGACCGGGCCGCGCTGGTCGGCAGCTACGCCGAGGTGCCGCCCCTGGTGACGGCCCCGGTCGCGGCGGCTCCGGGAAGGTCGCGGGTGGTGACGGTGTGGACGCGCTAGGGTCGACTCCGTGGCGGCGCGGAGATCCAGAATTCCAGCGACGAAGTATCCGGTCGAGCGGTTCACCCTCGACAACGGTTTGCGGGTGGTGCTAACCCCCGATCGCAGTGCCCCGGTGATCGGGGTGGCGGTGGTCTACGACGTCGGCATCCGCTCGGAGCCGGAGGGGCGCACCGGCTTCGCCCATCTCTTCGAGCACCTGATGTTCCAGGGCTCGGAGAACCTGGAGAAGCTGGCCCACTTCCGGCACGTGCAGGGCGCGGGTGGCACCTTCAACGGCTCCACCCACCTGGACTACACCGACTACTTCGAGACGCTGCCGAGCAACGCGCTGGAACTCGCGCTGTTCCTGGAGGCGGACCGGATGCGCGGTCCCCGGCTGACCGAGGAGACCCTGCGCAACCAGGTCGACGTGGTCAAGGAGGAGATCCGGGTCAACGTCCTCAACCGGCCGTACGGCGGCTTTCCCTGGCTGACCCTGCCACCGGTCATGTTCGACACCTTCCCGAACGCCCACGACGGCTACGGATCCTTCGACGACCTGGAGTCGGCGACCGTCGCCGACGCAGCGGACTTCTTCCGCCGCTACTACGCCAGCGGCAACGCCGTGCTGGCGGTCAGCGGCGACATCGACGTGGCCGAGGCGACCGAGCTGGTCACCCGGCACTTCGGCGACGTCCCGGCCCGGCCGGCACCGCGACGGCCCGACTTCACCGAGCCCGACCTGAGCGCCGAGCGGCGCACCTCGTACACCGACGCCCTGGCGCCGTTGCCGGCGGTGGCCGGCGCCTGGCGCGTGCCGGACCCGGTCACCGATTTCGCCGGCTACCTGCCGTACGTGGTGCTGGCCGAGGTGCTCACCGACGGCGACGCGTCGCGGCTGGTCGAGCGACTGGTGCAGCGGGACCGCACGGTGACCAGCCTCGGCGGGTACCTGGGTTTCATGGGTGATCCGTTCGACGTCCGCGACCCCACCGCACTGCTGTTGCAGGCGCACCTGCCGCCCGGGGGCGATGTGGACAAGGTGCTGCGCACCATCGACGAGGAACTGGACCGGCTGGCCACCGACGGGCTGACCGACGGTGAGCTGGCCCGCACGCAGGCCCGGATGGCGACGCACCTGCTGCGGGACACCGACGCGGTGCTGGGTCGGGCGCTGCGGATGGCCGTGCTGGAGCAGCAACGTGGCGAACCGGGCCTGCTCAACGAGTTGCCCCGGTTGGTCGGCGAGGTCACCGAGGAGCAGGTCCGGGCCGCCGCGGCCACCCTGCGCCCGGAGCGTCGGGCCGCCATCGAGGTCATCGCCGGAGGTGTTCGGTGAGCGCGAGGAGTGAGCCGGTCTTGCGAGCCCCGCAGTCGCGAACGAAGGTTGCACAGTGACGACCACGACCACCGCTCCCGTCGGGCCGCGGACGCTGCCGCCGCTCGGGCCGACCCGCAAGCTCAAGGTGCCCACGCAGGCCGAGCGCACGCTGCCCAACGGTCTCACCGTCATCGCCGTACGCCGGCCCGCCGTACCCCTGGTCGAACTGCGGCTCTGGGTGCCGTTCGGCCGGGTGCACCTGGCCCGCGGCGCGATGCTCTCGCAGACCATGCTCTCCGGCACCGAGTCGATGACCAGCGTGCAGATCGCCGCCGAGTTGCAGAAGGTGGGCGGCGGGCTCTCCGCCGGCGTCGACCCGGACCGGCTGATGCTCTCCGGCGCCGGTCTGGTCACCGGTCTGGACCGGATGCTGGAGCTGCTGGCCGAGGTGCTGACCGGCGCCAGCTACCCGAGCGACGAGGTGGCCACCGAACGGGACCGACTGGTCGACCGGATCCAGGTGGCGCAGAGCCAGCCGGCGCACCTGGCTCGGGAGGCGCTGCTGAAGCGGATCTACGGCCGGCACCCGTACGCGACGCAGACGCCGGAGCCGGGCCAGATCCGCGCGGTCCGGCCGGCGGCGCTGCGCACCCTGCACTCGGAGCGGGTCCATCCGGCCGGCGCGCAGCTGGTGCTGGTCGGTGACGTGCAGCCGGAAAGGGCGCTGGACGCGGCCGAGCGGGCGCTCGGTGGTTGGTCGGGTGCCGGGCGTACGGCCGAGCTGCCGGCGACCCCGCCGCTGGAACCGGGGCCGCTGCTGCTGGTCGACCGGCCGGGATCGGTGCAGTCCTCGTTGCGGATCGCGCTTCCGGCGGTGCCGCGCACCGACCCCGACCACGCCCCGCTGCAACTGGCCAACCTGATCTTCGGTGGCTACTTCTCCTCCCGGTGGGTGGAGAACATTCGCGAGGACAAGGGCTACACGTACGGCTCGCACTCGGTGATCGAGCATTCCGTCGCGGGGTCGGTGCTGGTCGCCGCCGCCGACGTGGCCACCGAGGTCACCGGTCCGGCGTTGCTGGAGACGACGTACGAGCTGGGTCGGTTGGCGTCGCTGCCACCGAAGGCCGAGGAGTTGGAGCAGGCCCGGCAGTACGCCCTGGGCACCCTTCAACTCGGCATGTCCACCCAGGCCGGGCTGGCGGCGTTGACCAGCGCGTACGCGGGCAACGGGCTGCGCCTGGACTTCCTCGCCGAGTACGCGGCGAGGTTGGCGAAGGCGAGCATCGAGGACGTGGCGCAGGCGGCGGCCCGGTACCTGGCACCGGCTCGCGCGGCGATCGTGGTGCTCGGCGACGCGGAACGGGTCACGTCGGGGCTGGCCGCGCTGACCACTGTCCACACGGAGTCACGAGCGTGAGCGAGAGTAGCGGGGTGCTGGCGTGAGCGGGGAGGCGGCGCCGCCGTTGGCGCGCTCCACGCTGGATCGGGCGGCGCACCGGCGCGGCGACTCGCAGTGGTTGACCGAGGCGTGGTTGCGGGCTCGGGTGCTGCTGCTGGATTCGACCGACGAGGGTCGGACGTTGGCCCGTACCGAGACGTCGCCACCGACGTTGGTGCTGTTCGGGGCGGGTGACGTGCCCCCCGGGTCCGAGTCGATGGCGATGTTCCTGGGTGTCGAGCCGGACGGGGTGCCGGTCTTCGCGGTCGACGCGCCGCTGCCGGCGATCCCGGGGACCCGGGCGGTCCACCTCCGGGAGGTGGGCCACCTGCTCGCCGACCGGGAGGCGGGCATCTTCACCACCGCGCTGGCGCTGATCAACTGGCACAACCGACACGGTTACTCGACGAGCACCGGCGCGCCGACTGCGATGGATGAGGCCGGTTGGTCCCGGGTGGACCGTAACGGTGGGCGGATCTGGCCGCGTACCGACCCGGCGATGATCGTGCTCGTGCATGACGGCGTGGACGGCCCGGACGGCCGCTGCCTGCTCGGCAACAACGCCAGCTGGCAGGGCACCCCGGGTGGCCGGCGCTACTCCTGCCTGGCCGGCTACGTCGAGCCGGGTGAGTCGGCGGAGGCGGCCGTGCTGCGCGAGGTCCGCGAGGAGGTGGGCATCGGGGTCGAGCGCATCGGGTACGTGGGCAGCCAGGCGTGGCCGTTCCCCGGCTCGCTGATGCTGGGCTTCCTGGCCACCGCGAGCCCGACCGAGCCGGTGCGGGTCGACCCGTCCGAGATCGCGTACGCCAGGTGGTTTTCCCGCCGGGAGATCGGGGCGGCGTTGGCCGGGCAGACGGTGGACGTGGGCGACGGCGCCCGGCTGATCCTGCCGCCGCCGTCGTCGATCGCGCTGTTCCTCATTCACCGCTGGCTGGATGGCTGGGTGGAAGCCGAGCGGTGAGCACGGTCCCGACCCGTGGCCGCCGTTGCCGCGGCGGTCACGGGCCGGGAACACGGGCCGTCGTGGTCGGTGGGTGCGAGAAACGCGGCGGGGGAGCCGGTCCGACCACGACGGACGACCTGTGCGATCAGGGGCCGGTGCGGCCCGGTTTGTGTCTGAAGGCGGGCCGCGACTCGATCAGCGGCAGGACCTTGACTCGTTGCTTGCCGGCGCGGACCGCGCCGACGGTTGCCAGAGCGCGGGCCAGTAGCAGCGCGGCGTCCCGGTCCTCGGCGTGCACGATCTGCCGTCGCGGCTCGGGCGTGGTGGTCTCGTCGCGAAGTCGGTGGCCGTCCGCCCAGGCGGCGGCGATGTCCCCGTCAGCGACGGCGCGGATGTCGGTGCGAACGATCAGGAACCGCATGAGGGTCTCCGGATGAACCGCGACGGATGAGCCAGTGTGGAAGTTCCACGTATCCGAGGGCCATGTTACGCCCCGTGTTCGTCCCAGCAACTGAAACGCGCCTATCGGTTTCGAGCCTCGTCCGATCGGCGGATGGCTGCTCAGCGGGGTCAGCGGGGTGCAACGCGACGGGGCCGCCGGCAGTGCGCCGACGGCCCCGTACCAGGCACCGAGTCAGTTCAGATCGAACTGGCCCTTCTTTGCTCCGGTGATGAAACCGAGCCATCCGGCGCGGTTGAACAGCAGCACCGGGCCGCCCCGGTCCTTGCTGTCGCGCAGGGCGACCGCCGACGGGCCGGCGGCGAGCGGTGCGACCTCTACGCAGTTGGAGGTCTGGCTGCGGGTGCTGGTACGCCACGGGGCGTCCGCCAACGAGTGGGCGGAGGCGGACGGCGTGTTGCGGATGTCGTTCATGGTTCTGCTCCTGATGTGAAGCGATCCGATGGGACGAGTGGTGCCGCACGTCCCGACGGAAGGTCCCCCGTGGATTACCGGTCCGTCAGCCGCCCCGAGTCCCGGCGGCGTTGGGTCGGCGCCGTTGCCGGCCCGAACGCCACTGTGGAAGGGGGCGCCGCCTCGGTCAGCCGTCCCGTCGCCTCGATCAGCCAGGAGAGGGTGTCCGAGGCGTTAAGAGCCGCCGTGCATAGCCACTCGAACACCACTTTATAGCGATTTAGCGTGATTGACTCCGTCGACATGACGTCGGTGAAGCCACCTTCGATCGCCAACGTCTCCGGATCGAGAGGATCGGCGAACCGATAGACCGAGAACGCGGTCGGCGGAAGGTACCAATTGCCGATCGGGGTGTCCCGGAGCAGCACGTGCAGGGTCACGTTGGGCAGCAGGGCCAGCTCACAGAGTTGGACCAGCTGCTCGTGCAGCACCTCCGGCGGCCCGGCCCGACGGCCGAGAGCCGCCTCTTCCAACACGGCGGTGTAGCGGGGCGCGTGCGGCTCCCGGGTCAGCAGCGACTGGCGGGCCAACCGTGCCTGCACCTCGGTCTCCGGCTCGCCAGGTTCCGGCTCGCCCGCGCTCTCGTCCACCTGACTGGCCGACACGATGCGGAGCTGGGCGTACCCGGGGGTCTGCAACAGGCCCGGCACCAGCACCGGGTTGTACTCGGAGATCTCCGCGCAGCCCGCCTCCAGCTCGGCCCAGCTGCGCTGTTGCTGCGTCATCACCGGGAAGTTCTTCAACCAGCCGCGCATGTCGCCGGCCTCGTTGGTGATGCCAAGTAGCTCGTCGTGCACCGCCTGGTCGGCGCCGTACAGATCGAGCAGGTCCCCGACGTCCTGCGGGTCCGGTCGGCTGCGGCCGTTCTCCAGGCGGGACAGTTTGGACGCGGAGGCCCAACCGATACGCTCGATGACCTGGTCGCCCGTCAGGCCTGCGGCCTCACGCAGGCGGCGCAGCTCGATGCCCAACCGGCGACGACGCAGGATCGGGCTGGGTGCGGCAGGAGGCACAGTGTCCTCTTTCCCGTCGACCGCCGCAGACGCGACGGTAACTGTATGAAATTCGCCCCCCACGGTCAGTATGGACGGCGCGACCGGTGTCGGAGGTTCCGGCGGGGGCGTGTCTTGCGAAAATCGGATCACGGGAATGCCGGACGACGACGGACCCGCGGTCGCGGCCCGTCGACCTCGCCCACCTGGGCAGCCATCCCGCCGGAGGGACCCATGCGCACGATCCTGCGCCGACCCGACTTCCGACTCCTCTTCGGCGGCCTGCTGGCCAGCATGGCCGCCGAGTCGATCCTGCTGCTCGCGCTCGCCATCTGGGTCAAGGATCTGACTGGCTCGAACGGCTTGGCCGGTGCCACGATCTTCGCGGTCATCGCGCCGATGACCCTGGCACCGCTGGTCGGGTGGTTCGTCGACCGCTACCCGCGCCGACCGTTCTTCGTGGCCGCGAACGTGGTCACCGCAGCCCTGCTCGTCCCGCTGTTCACGGTCCGCGACGCGGGCGACGTCTGGGTCGTCTACCTGGTGGCCGCCCTGTACGGGCTGTCGTCCATCACCCTCGGTGCGGCGCTCAGTGGGCTCATCCGCGAGTTGGTGCCGGTCGAGCTGCTGGCCGAGGCGAACGGCGTGCTGCAGACCGTCCGCCAGGGGATACGACTGGTCGGCCCGCTGGTGGGCGCGGCGCTCTACGCGGCGCTCGGCGGGTGGGCGCTGGCCGGGATCGGCATGGTCGGATTTCTGACCGCGGCGGCGGTGGTGACCGCGCTGCCCACCCCGCAACAACTGCCGCCGGCCGCACGGCTGCGGTGGCCGGCCGAGCTGGGTGCCGGCCTGCGACACCTGGCCGGCGAGCCGGCCCTGCGGCGGGCCCTGCTCGGCTACGGGCTCGGGTCGCTGGTGATGGGCTTCAGCGAGTCGCTCATCTTCGCCTACGTCGACCAGGGGTTGAACCGGGACGCCGCGTTCGTCGGCGTGCTGGTCACCGTGCAGGGCGTGGGTGGGTTGCTCGGCGGGCTCTGCTCACCGACGCTGGTCCGCCGGCTCGGAGAGGTCGGCACGCTAGCCGCCGGGGTCGCCTTCTTCTCGCCGGCCGCGCTCGCGCTGGCGTACCCCGATCTGCGGCTCGGGTTCGCGGCGGTGCTGCTGGCCGGGGTCTCGCTCCCGCTGACGATGGTGGGGTTGCACACGCTGATCCAACGCCGGACCCCGCCTCCGCTGGTGGGCCGGGTCGCCGCCGCCACCCAGGCGGTGGTCAGCGGGCCACAGGCGTTCTCCATCGGGGCGGGTGCCCTCCTGGTCGGGTTTCTGGACTACCGGGTGCTGTTCGCGCTGGTCGGGCTGGCCACCCTGGCGGCCGGCAGCTACCTCTGGCGGGGCCGGCACCTGAGCCCGCCGCCCGGCACCCGCCCGCCGACGCCGCCCACCCGCCCCACGCTCCCGGCTCCCCGGCGTCCGGTCGAGGACGCCGACCGTCCCGGGCTTCCGCAGTCCGGCGACCGCCGCCACGGTGACCCGTTGCCGGACACGGCGAGCGGCCGCCCCACCTGGGGCGACCGCTCGCCGAGAATGCACCGGTAGATCAGGCGTTGAGGGTTTCCAGGTGCTGCTTGACCTGGGTGATCGAGGGATTCGTGAGGGCACTGCCGTCGGCGAAGCGCAGCGTCGGCACCGTCTGGTTACCGCCGTTGACGCTCATCACGAACTCCGCGGCCTTCGGGTCCTGCTCGATGTCGACCACCTCGTACCCGATGCCCTCCCGGTCGAGCTGCGACTTCAGCCGGTGGCAGTAGCCGCACCAGGGGGTGGAATACATCGTCAGCATGGTCGGATCCTCCAACTCCTCCGGCCGCGGCTTGCGGATCAAGCCGAGGCTGTTCGCTGCAACGCTCGGGGTAGCTGAGATGATTCCTGGTTGTGGTGGTTCACTCAGCGTCGGAACAGGTGCTCGCCGGGCTGGACCCGGAGCAACGCTCCGCCGTGACCGCACCTGCCGGCCCGGTCTGCATCCTGGCCGGCGCCGGCACCGGCAAGACCCGGGCGATCACCTCCCGAATCGCCCACCGGGCGCTCTCCGGGGAGATCTCCCCCCGGCATGTGCTGGCGGTCACCTTCACCGCCCGCGCCGCCGCCGAGATGCGCAGTCGGCTCACCGTCCTCGGGGTGGGCGGCGTGCAGGCGCGGACCTTCCACGCCGCCGCGCTGCGCCAGGTGCGGTACTTCGCGCCCCGGCTGCTGGCCGGCCGGGCCATGCCCGAGCTGCTCGACAGCAAGGTGCGACTGGTCACCCTCGCCGCCGCCCGGGTCGGCCTGCGCACCGACCGGGCCGCCGCCCGCGACCTGGCCGGTGAGATCGAATGGGCGAAGTCGTCGCTGGTCGAGCCGACGGAGTACGTGGTGGCCGCCGCCCGGGCGCTGCGCGACACCCCGCACGAGCCGGCGAAGGTGGCCGAGGTGTTCACCGCGTACGAGCAGCTCAAACGCTCGAACGGCGTGATCGACTTCGAGGACATGCTGCGGGCCGCGGTGTGGGGTATCGAGGAGCACCCGGACGTCGGCGAGCAGGTCCGTGGTCAGTACCGGCACTTCGTGGTCGACGAGTACCAGGACGTCAACCCCCTCCAGCAGCGGCTGCTGGACGCCTGGCTGGGCGGCCGGGACGACCTGACCGTGGTCGGTGACGCCAGTCAGACCATCTACTCGTTCACCGGGGCCACCTCGGCGTACCTGGTCGACTTCCCTCGCCGGCACCGCCGCGCCACCGTGGTCCGGCTGGTCCGCGACTACCGCTCCACTCCGCAGGTGGTCGGGCTGGCCAACGCGGTGATCTCCCAGGCCCGGGGCACCGAGGCGCGCCTGCGACTGGAGTTGAGCGGGCAGCGCCCGCCCGGCCCCGAGCCGGACCTGCGGATCTTCACCGACGAGCCGGCCGAGGCGAACGCGGTGGCCGCGCGCTGCCGGTCGCTGATCGACGCGGGCACGCCGGCGAAGGAGATCGCCGTGCTGTTCCGCGTCAACGCCCAGTCCGAGGCGTACGAGAAGGCGCTCACCGAGGCCGCTGTGCCGTACGTCGTGCAGGGCGCGGAGCGGTTCTTCGAACGGGCCGAGGTGCGCCAGGCGATGGTCGCGCTGCGTGCCGCCACCCGCTCGATCCCCGGGGAGACACCACTGCCGGCCGCCGTCGTCGAGGCGCTCACCGCGGTCGGCTGGGCCCCCGACGCGCCCCCGGCCGGTGGCGCCGCCCGCGAGCGGTGGGAGGCGCTGTCCGCGCTGGTTCAGCTCGCCGAGGAGTACGCGGCCACGCCTGAGGTCGTGCCGATCGGCGAGGCCGCGTCGGTGGAGCGTCCGGTGACCCTCTCCGACTTCACCGAGGAGTTGGCCCGCCGGGCCGCCCAGCAGCACGTGCCGACGGTGGACGGGGTGACGTTGGCGTCCCTGCACTCGGCCAAGGGGCTGGAGTGGGACGCGGTCTTCCTGGTCGGTCTGGCCGAGGGCACCCTGCCCACCACGTACGCCAAGACCGTCGAGCAGGTCGAGGAGGAGCGCCGGCTGCTCTACGTCGGGATCACCCGCGCCCGGGAGTGGCTCTGGCTGTCGTACGCTGCGGCGCGCTCGCCGGGCGGCCGGGCCCGGCGGCCATCGCGGTTCCTGCCGCAACTGGACCGCTCCGGCGGCACCGAACGGGCGACCGGTGGCGCCGGTCCGGCTCGCCGACCCGAGCGGCGGCGTACCCAGATCGTCTCCTGCCGGATCTGCGGCGCCACCCTGCTCGCCGGCCCGGACCGCAAGCTCGGCCGGTGCCCCACCTGCCCGTCCGACATTGACGATGAGCTGCACGAACGGCTGCGCGAGTGGCGGCAGCGGGTGGCCGGTGCGCAGAAGGTCCCGGCGTACGTGGTCTTCACCGACGCGACGCTCATCGCGTTGGCCGAGCGGCGACCGGGCCGGTCCGAGGAGTTGATCGCCATCGCCGGGATCGGCCCGCGCAAGTTGGGCCTCTACGGGGAGTCGGTGCTGGCCCTCGTGGCAGGTGCCGGGGTGGACGATGTCTGCCCGGAGAAAACTTTCGAAATCTCGTCGTAAATTCGTTTGCCCTCGCCCCGGCGCGAGGAATAGCCTCAGGACACACCACGCGAGCGGCGCCATTCCGGCTGCTCACGGGGGTCGGTCCAGTCGATTCGAGGAACGTGAGGGGGGTGGCACCCGTGGAGATCTTCACCTATGAGCGTCTGGCGGCGATGCCGTCTGTCCACGCTCCGCTGTCGGCTGTCCGGGTGGCCCTTACGGCCGCACGACCGTCGGTTCCGCAGGTGCACCAGGTTCAGGCCGAGCTGATCCTGACCGTCGCGCCCGCCGGAGTCGAGGGGACCAGTGGCTTCACGGGCAATGGCATCCAGATCGCCAAGAAGCGCATGGATGTCCGCGGCGTTCCACCTCGAGGTAAACCGGTCTGACCATCAGACTCCGGCTCACCTCGAGGCCGCGGAACCCGCTTACCGGGATCCGCGGCCTCAGTTTTTTGCCCCGCCGTAAGTACGTCGGAATGCGATCCACGAGATCGAAGTGAGAGAGAGGTGACCGGGAGATGAGTCTGGCGTTGGCCCCCCTCGACATGAGCGTCGAGCTGGAGGCGAACCTGCCCTGCCGGAAGTTCGACCCCGACCTGTGGTTCTCCGACTCGCCCACCGAGCTCGAGCTGGCCAAGTCGCTCTGCGGGGACTGCCCGCTGCGCGTCGAGTGCCTGGCCGGGGCCGTGGAGCGAGCGGAGCCCTGGGGCGTCTGGGGCGGCGAGATCTTCGAGCGTGGCGCGGTTGTCCCGCGTAAGCGGCCCCGTGGCCGTCCGCGTAAGGAGGACCTCGCCCGTGACGCCGCGCTTCGGGTCGAGGCCGAGGCGCGCCTGGCAGCCAGTGGGCTGTCCGAGGTGCGTGGCGCGGTCCGGCTGGCAGCCTGACATGTTCCCGACCCGTACCAACTACGCCGGTGGCACACCGGCAGTGAGTGAGAAGACGATGTTGAACGTTCCGAGTGGAGCTTTCGAGATGCAACTACTCCACGAAGCGTTGACCCGGGCTCGAATGCGCCGGCCTCAGGCCGGTCGTACCACCACGAGCACTGAGGCAGCCCGATCCGCCCGTACCGTCGCCATGACCGGCCGCAACCAGGCGGCCCGCGACCTGGGCGTTCTCTAGTACCAGCCCACGCAGAAGGGCGGGTGCCGACCGGCACCCGCCCTTCCCCATGTCGTCAAGCGACCGGGGCGAAGCCGGGCAGCCAACGCTCCAGGATGCTCCGGTAGGGGGCCTTTGCCTCCAATTGGCAGAGCACCCCGATCGACCCGAGCGTCACTCGGTGGATCAGCAGGTACGACGGTGGCAGGTTGAGCTGCCTGCTCAGCTGGTACGTGGGGGAGCGCGGGCTGGCCAGTCGACCTGCCTCGCCACGCAGCCAGGCCCGGGTGAACCGGAAGCCGTCCGCCGCGATGGGCTCCAGCATGGGTCGGATGAAGTCGAGCACCCCTTCGGCGTCGATCTCGTCGGCCGAGCCGATGAACCCCTCCGACCGCAGCCCGGCCACGACCTCGTCGGCGTCGCCGCGCAGGGCCATCGCGGCGATGCGACCGATCGGCTCCGGCGTACCCTCCGGCATCCGGGCCACCGCACCAAAGTCGATCACGCCGAGCCGGCCGTCGGGCAGCAGCCGGAAGTTTCCCGGGTGCGGGTCGGCGTGCAGCAGCCCAGCCCGCTGCGGCGCGGAGAGGTGCAGGGTGGCCATCAACCGACCCGCCTCGTCCCGGTCCTCCTCGGTGCCCTCGCGGATGATGTCGGCCAGCGGGGTGCCCGTCACCCACTCGGTGACCAGCACCCGGGGCGAGGCGTTGACCACCTCCGGGATGTAGATCTCCGGATCGTCGGCGTACGCGGCGGCGAAGGCGCGCTGCGACTCGGCCTCCAGTTCGTAGTCCAACTCCTCGGTGATCCGTTCGCGTAGCTCGACCAGGAGTGGCTTGACGTCCAGACCGGGCTGGATGGCTCGGAACATCCCGCCCAGTCGGGAGAGCTGCTTGAGGTCGGCGAGCAGTGCGTCACCGGCTCCCGGATATTGGATTTTGACCGCCACGTCGCGGCTGTTCGGCGTGCCCGACTCGTCGAACCCCGGCTCGCGCCACCGGGCCCGGTGCACCTGGCCGATGCTGGCGGCGGCGGCCGGGGTGTCGTTGAACTCGACGAACAGATCCCGCCAGTCGGGGCCGAGCTGCTCGGCCAGCACCTTGTGCACACTGGCGACCGGCAGCGGTGGCGCCGCCTCCTGAAGCTTCGTGAGCGCCTGCCGGTAGGGCGCGGCGATCTCCTCCGGCAACGCCGCCTCGAAGACCGACAGCGCCTGGCCGAACTTCATCGCCCCGCCCTTGAGCTGGCCCAACACGCTGAACAGCTGCTCGGCGGTGCGCTGCTGGATCTCCGCGGAGATCACGTCGGAGGCGAGCCCGGTGACGCGCTTGCCCATCCCGAGAACGGTCCGGCCGGCGAAGCCGAGCGGCAGGGCGGCGAGCTTGGCGGTGCGGGACACGGCGCGGCGCGGGATGTCGGTCACCCGGTCATTGTTACCGACCGGAGGGCCCCGCTGCTGCTCTGCGGCCGGGCTGGTGCGGACACTCGACCCGGTGAGCACTCGCAGGCCGGATGTGGCGGCCATCCCCGTCGACGGAAACGGCCGGCGCCGGTGATCTCCATGGCCCCACCCAGCGTTTCCGGCTGACCTCCGTCGAGCTGGGTCAGCGCCTCGGCCAGCGCGTACCCGCAGGCGGCGAGCAGCGTGCTGGTCGCACCGGCGGCCACCGGGTCGGCGGCGGCGAGTTGGGCGGCGAGCCACGGCCAGTCCGGGTCGCGATCGGCCCGGTGTAGCTCGACGCAGTGTAGGCAGGGTCCGGCGGGCGGGCGGACCAGCGGCCCGATCACCGGTACGCCCTCGCGCAGCGTGATCAGCAGGTGCGGCTGCCGGCGCTGGGCGAGACCGGCGGCGAGCAGCGCGGGTGGCCGGTCCGTCCCGAGCTGGATCACCAGGTCCATCCGTCCGGAATTGCTCGGGTGGGTGCCGGTGCCCGGTGCGGCCCGGTCGACCGCGGCCCGCACCGCCGGTGCCAGCGGGCGGCCCAGTTCGCTGGCGGGGATGCCCGTGCCGACCAGGTCGACGGGGCGGACCGGGCCGGTGAGCTGGGGGATCACCTGCCCGACGCCGGACTGGGCCAGCGCAACGGTCAGCGGCCCGCCGAGCGCCCCGCCGCCGGTGAGCAGGACCCGGGCTGCCCGCCGCCGGCGCAGGACCTGCGCGGGTGTGCCGGGCAGGCGCGCGGACGCCAGGGCCAGCGCGCTGGCCTCCGCCGCGAGTCGGGCCCGGACCGGGCCCGCCAGGTCGCGGGGGAGCAGGCTGTGCGCGGGCACCAACAGGCCGGCCGCCCGCAGGGTGTCGAGCAGGGTACGCGCCTCGTCGGCGCTGACGCGTGCGGTCACCGCCTGGGCCAGCACGACCCGCTCGCTGCGGGTGCCGTCGAGCAGATCGAGCAGGCGGGCGGCGCGGGGGTTGGCCAACTCCAGCAGGACGGCTGGCCCGGGGCCGACGCCGAGCTGCAGGGTGTGCCGGTCGCGCCAGAGCCGGTGGAGGCCGGGCAGCAGTGTGGGGCGAGGCAGTGCGGTGCGGCTCATGGTCACGAATCGTGATCGCAACTTCGCGTTCAGTCGATCGTTGTCCACAGGCGGTTAGGCCGCTGTCCAGCGCTATCCACAGGATTTGGCGAGTTTTCCACAGCCCGCCGCCCGGGGTGTCGGTCACCCGACAGGCAACAGGCCCGGTGGCACCGAGATCCCGAACGGCAACGGGGGCGGGGTGGCCCACCGGCCACCCCGCCCCCGTTCACCCGTTTGGGTCAGACCTTGGCCTTGCCCAGGATGCGGTTCACTGTTGTTCCGCATACCGGACACTTGCCCTTGGCCATGTTCATCCCGGTCTTCGAGACCTCAACGTGCCCCTCGAAGTCCCGCTTCTCCTTGCACTTCACGCAGTAACCGTTGTAGGTCGTCTGGGCCTGGTCGGCCACGGTGCCCTCCTCGTCTCGTCCGCCGGTCAATGCCGTCCCGGCGGGGTGCCCGGCGGCGGGCCACACGGGGCGCCGGCGCTGGGTCTCACTCCACGGCCACCTTCGTGACCGCTGGTCCGCGGACCCTACCCAGGTCTGGGCAGTTCCATGTCAGCTGTGCATCGACACTGTGAGCAAGTCGACGTCGAGAGTGTGCATGGCGAAATAGGTCGGATAAGTCAGTTTGGCGGGGACACGCCGACCAAACCCTGACAGCCACCCGTGCGAGTGCCCCCGCAGCGCATCCGGGACGGTGATCACCTACGGTGGGGAGGTGCCGCGTACCGGCGTCATCGGCGTTCACGAAGGGTGACGAGATGGCGCGATGGCGCCGTCGTCAAGAAATTTTCGGGACGGCTGGCGACCAATCACCATTTTCTGGGCGCGTGTCGTGCGGTTGACTCTTGCGGACCCCTGGTCAGTACGCATTAGCTTTCCTTCGTGACACGTAGTCGAGGCTGCGCGGGCCAGTGATGGCGGGGACGCGCAAGCCGGTCGTCGAGGTGCGGCGCAGCCAGCGCCGACGACGCACGGTGTCCGCGTACCGTGACGGTGAGCGAGTGGTCGTGCTCATCCCCGACCAGTTCTCCCGCGCCGAGGAGAGCGAGTGGGTCGACCGGATGCTCGCCCGGCTCGCCGCCCGGGAGGGGCGCCTCGCCCGCTCCGACGCCGAACTGCTGGCCCGCGCCAACCGGCTCATCGACCTCTACCTCGCCGGGTACGCCACGAAGGCGGTGCCGGCCAGTGTGCGCTGGGTCACCAACCAGAACGGCCGGTGGGGCTCCTGCACCCCGGCCGACCGCAGCATCCGGATCTCGCACCGGGTCCAGGAGATGCCCGAATGGGTGATCGACTACGTGTTGCTGCACGAGCTGGCGCACCTCATCGTGCCCAGCCACAACGCCCGGTTCTGGGCGTTGGTCGGTCGCTACCCCAAGGCGGAACGCGCGCGCGGCTACCTCGAAGGTGTTGCCGCCGCCTCCTGCGCACCTCTGCCAACCTGATCCCCGAGCCCCGCCAGCCCTCGGGGTGCCACCCGCCGCTTCAGGAGCGATCGCCCTAGATCCACTCGCGTTCCTGAAAACCGCGCTGTCGATGAAGCCCGGACACCGCGATTTCAAGGAAACCGAGTCGATCAAGCTAGGCCGGGCCTAGCCGGGCCGGGCTGGGCCGGCGGTGTGCGGCCTGGCCGGCTGGGCCGGCGGTGCGGGGCTTGGCCGGGCTGGGCCGGCGGTCTGCGGCCTGGCCGGCTGGGCCGGCGGTGCGGGGCCTGACCGGGCTGGGCCGGCGGTGTGCGGCCTGGCCGGCTGGGCCGGCGGTGCGGGGCCTGACCGGGCTGGGCCGGCGGTGCGGGGCGGGCGGGGCGGAGCGCTAGGGTCGGGGGATGGCACGACGGGTGGTGGTGGCGTTGCTCGGGCCGGTGCACTGGTCGCCGCCCGGCGTCGACCGGGCCGAATGGCGAGCGGCGCTTGCGGAAGACGTCATCGACCTGCTCGCCACGCTGAACGAGGTGGAGGTCGCGGTCGCGGTGACCCCGGCCGACCGGGCGCTGGCGGACGCGCTGGTCTGGCCCGGCACGGCGGTGTACGAGGTGGCCGAGCCGACGCCGAACGCCGTGTTCGCCGTTCTGGAAGGCTACGACCAGGCTGCGGTGCTGGTGAGTGACGTGCCTGATCTGCCCGCGCTGACCGTCGGCAAGCTGCTACGCCCACTCACCACCCGACCGGTCGCGGTGGCTCCGGTCGAGGGCGGCGGCCCCGGTCTGCTCGGGGTGGCGGTGCGATTGCCCGCGCCGGGCTGGCTACCGACGCTGGAACTGGACACGGCGACGCCGGCGGAGGCGCGCTCCGGCGCTCCGCGACCAGGCGACGTGGCGGTCACTGCCGGCTGGCGACGACTACGCGGCCCGGCCGACCTGGCCACCTTGGACCCGGCCTTCGAGGGCTGGGAAGCGACCCGCGCCCTTCTCTCGGGCTCGGGACGACCCGTCTGACCAGCGGACCCGCCCGGCCCGCCCGACCCCCGGCCCGGCCGACCTGCCAGCCCGCCGAGCACCCGCCACGGGTGCCCGCTATCGATCACGCGGGCACCCGTGGCGCAGGCCGTCCAGGTGCGGACGTCAGGACTTGGTGTCGCCCTCGCCGCCGGTCTCGTCGGACTGACCGGGGGCCTTCTCCTCAACCCCGCCGGGGGCGGTGAAGTCGAAGCTGTCCAGCTCGCTGAGGTCCATGTCGTTCATCGCGAAGGCGACCGGGTCGGCGAAGTCGTCGTCCGACGGAAGCAGGTCGGGGTGGCCCCAGACGGCGTCCCGGCCTTCGATGCCGCGGTGCTGGGTGAGCGCGGCCCAGAGCGCCGCGGCCTCGCGTAGCCGGCGGGGGCGTAGCTCCAGGCCGACGAGCGCCGCGAAGGTCTGCTCGGCGGGGCCACCGGCGGCCCGGCGACGACGGAACGCCTCGCCCAGCCGGACGACGTTGGGCAGCCGCTCGCTGGCGGCGTTGTCCACGACGTGGCACACCCAGCCCTCGACCAGGGCCAGCGCGGTCTCCAGTCGGGCCAGTGAGGCCTTCTGCGCCGGGGTGTCCTCCGGGGTGAAGATGCCCTCCAGGGCGATCGCCTGCATGGACTCCGGGTCGGTCGGGTCGACCCGGCCCATCGCCTCCTCGATCGCCTCCCGGTTGACCCGGATGCCCGAGGCGTACGTCTCGACGGCGCTGAGCACGTGCCCGCGCAGCCACGGGACGTGCTGGAACAGCCGCTGGTGGGCGGCCTCACGCAGTGCCACGTAGAGGCGCACCTCGTCCTCGGGCAGTTCCAGGCCCTCGCCGTACGCCCGGATGTTGGCCGGGATCAGCGCGGCCGTGCCGGCCGGGCCGAGCGGCAGCCCGATGTCGCCGGCGGAGAGCACCTCCGCGGCGAGCGAGCCGAGGGCCTGGCCCAGCTGACCGCCGAAGAGCGCGCCACCGAGGGTGGCCACCATCGACTGCATCGGGCCGAGCTGGGCGCGCGCCTCCGGTGGCACCAGGTCGCCCATCGCGCCGACCATCCGGCTGGCGACCGGGTCGCACAGCTTGCGCCACACGTCCAGCGTCTTGAAGATCCACTCGTTGCGGTTCCACGCAACCGGGGTCTGGATGCCGGAGGGCCACGCCGAGGCGGGCTCCAACCACAGGTCGGCCAGGCGCAACGCCTCCTCGACCGCGTGGCGCTCGTACATCGACACCGCCGGGTCACCGGCGGCCGCGAGCTGGCTGGCTGCTACCTGCCGGGCCAGGTCCCAGTTGACCGGCCCGCTGCCCGGCGCGGAGAGCAGGTGCTGCAACTGCGACATGAACTGCTGCATCTGCGCGGGATCGTTGGGGTCTGGTGGCTGCCCACCCGGGAGCGCGAAACCGAACGGAATATCAGGCACGACATCTACGGTACGCGGACCGCGCCCCAGGTCGCCGCCACTGGCGTTGCGCTGAGGGCGAAGTCCCGCGGCGCATCCGGCGGGTGGCCCGTGCCCGGTCGGTACGCTCTGCGGCATGAGACGTCGTGGCCTGACGGTCCTGCTCGGTGCCCTGTTCACCGCCCTGCTGAGCATCGGGGTGCTTCGGGTGCCGATCCCGTACGTGGTGCTCGGCCCGGGCCCGACGGTCAACACCCTCGGTACGGCCGACGGCAAGGAGGTCATCCAGGTCTCCGGGCGGGAGACCTCGACGTCGGCCGGCCAGCTGCGGTTGACCACCGTGGGGGTGCAGCCCACGGTGCGGTTGCGTGGCGCCATCGCGGGCTGGTTCTCCGACGACGAGGCGGTGGTGCCGCGCGAGCTGGTCTACCCCCCGGGGGAGTCGACGGAGCAGGTTGAGCAGCGCAACGCCGAGGACTTCAAGGCGTCGCAGACCAGCGCGGAGACCGCCGCGCTGCGGGAGTTGGGCTTTCCGGTGCAGGTGGTGATCAAGACGGTGGCCGGGGACGGTCCGGCCGCCGGGACGCTGAAGGCCGGCGACCTGATCACGTCGGTCGACGGCCAGCCGGTGCCGGTGGCCTCGAAGGTCACCGACCTGGTCCGGGCCAAGCCGGCGGGCACGGCGTTGACCATCGGCTACACCCGGGACGGCGTGCCGGCCACCGCCACGGTGACCAGTCGGGAGCAGGACGGCCGACCGCGGATCGGTGTCGAGATCGACCAGCAGCAGCCGCACCCGTTCACGCTCGGCATCGACCTGGGGGACATCGGCGGACCGAGCGCCGGTCTGATGTTCGCCCTGGGGATCGTGGACAAGTTGACCCCGGCCGACCTCACCGGCGGCCAGATCATCGCCGGCACCGGCACCATCGACGACGAGGGTGCCGTCGGCCCGATCGGCGGAATCGCCCAGAAGTTGGTCGGCGCGAAGCGCGCCGGGGCGAAGGTCTTCCTGGTGCCGGCGGACAACTGCGCCGAGGCGGTCCGCAATCCGCAGCCCGATCTGCCGCTGTTGCGGGTGGGCTCGTTGGACGAGGCGATGACCGCTTTGGAGACGCTGCGCGCAGGTGGTCAGCCGACGCGTTGCTGATCGGTGTGACCGTGCTCCGCCACGCTCAGGAACACCCCGTACTCTGGGTGCCTGGTCGGAGCCGATCATATCGAGCGTGCGGAGCCAACAGTGGTCATGCGTAGCAGCAGCCCCCTTCCGAGGATGAGCCGGCGCGGGCGCGTCACCATCGCTGTCCTGGTCGGGGTATTCGTGCTCTTCACCCTGCTCGGCTGGGGTGTGCAGGCGTGGACCGACTGGCTCTGGTTCGACGAGGTCCGCTACACCGAGGTCTTCACCGGTGTCCTGCTCACCCGGCTGGTGCTCTTCCTCGCCGTCGGTCTGGGCATGGCAGTGGTCGTCGGCGGCAACCTGTGGTTGGCCTACCGGTTGCGCCCGCGGCTGCGTCCGCACTCGGTGGAGCAGGCGACCCTGGAGCGCTACCGGATGGCGCTCAGCCCACGGCTGGGCACCTGGATCTCGGTGACCGCCGGGGTGGTCGGGCTCTTCGCCGGCCTCTCCGCCCAGAGCCGGTGGGGCCAGTGGCTGCTCTTCCGCAATGGTGGTGACTTCGGGATCAAGGACCCGGAGTTCGGGGTGGACATCGGCTTCTACGTCTTCCAGTTGCCGTTCTGGCGTTACCTGCTCGGGGTCGCCTTCACCGCGGTGGTGCTGGCCGTGATCGGCGCGTTGGCGGTGCACTACCTCTTCGGTGGGGTCCGCCTACAGGGCGTCGGGGACCGGATGAGCAACGCGGCGCGCGCACACCTGAGCACCCTGGTCGCGGTCTTCGTGCTGTTGAAGGCCGTCGCGTACGTGTTGGACCGGCGGGCGATGCTGCTGGAGTACAACGAGGGCGCCAAGCTGTACGGCGCCGGCTACGCCGACGTCAACGCGTTGCTGCCGGCGAAGGAGATCCTGGCCTACATCTCGATCGTGGTCGCGATCGCGATCATCGTGTTCTCCAACGCCTGGATGCGGAACCTGGTCTGGCCGGGGATCTCGCTGGCGCTGCTCGGCGTGTCCGCGGTGGCCATCGGCGGCATCTACCCCTGGGCGGTGCAGACCTTCGAGGTCAAGCCGAGCGCCAAGGACAAGGAAGCGCCGTACATCCAGCGCAGCATCGACGCGACGCGGGCGGCGTTCGGGTTGGGGATCACCGAGACGACCCCGTACGCGGCGAACAACCTCACCCCACCGGGCAACCTGGCCACCGACACGTCGGTGGTGTCGAACGTGCGGCTGCTCGACCCGCAACTGGTCAGTGAGACGTACACCCAGCTTCAGCAGGTGCGGGGCTTCTACGACTTCGGCCCCAAGCTGGACATCGACCGGTACGGGGTGAACGGGAAGGTCTCCGACTACGTGGTCGGCGTCCGGGAGATCAACTACGGCGAGCTGACCGACCAGCAGAACACCTGGATCAACCGGCACACCGTCTACACCCACGGTTACGGGTTGGTGGCCGCCCCGGCCAACCAGGTGGTCTGCGGCGGGCAGCCGTTCTTCGTGTCTGGCTTCCTCGGCGAGAAGGCCCAGGAGGCGTGCTCCTCGCAGACCGAGCAGATCCCGGCCAAGCAGCCGCGCATCTACTACGGCGAGCGGATGGCGGCCGACGACTACGCCATCGTCGGGCAGTCCGACCCGAACAGGAAGGCCGAGTTCGACCGGCCGGTCGGTGATGGCGGCGGCGAGTCATACACCTACACCGGTGAGGGCGGCGTAAAGATCGGCTCCTTCACCCGGCGGTTGCTGTACGCCATCAAGGAGCAGGAGTCGAACTTCCTGCTCTCCGAGGCGGTCAACAAGGACTCCAAGCTGCTCTACGTGCGCAACCCGCGGGACCGGGTGGAGAAGGTAGCGCCGTTCCTCACCCTGGACGGCGACCCGTACCCGGCGGTGGTCGACGGTCGGGTGCAGTGGATCGTGGACGGCTACACCACGGCGGCCACCTACCCGTACGCCGAGAAGGTCAACCTGCAGACCGAGACCACCGACGAGTTGACCAACCGGGGCACCTTCCAGCTGGCCCGGGAGGACGTCAACTACATGCGCAACTCGGTGAAGGCCACCGTCGACGCGTACGACGGCACCGTGAAGCTCTACGAGTACGACGACACCGACCCCGTGCTCAAGGCGTGGAACAAGGCGTTCGGTGGGGACCTGATCAAGCCGAAGGCGGAGATCCCGGTCGAGCTGAGCGAGCACCTGCGCTACCCGGCGGACATGTTCAAGGTGCAGCGCAACCTGCTCACCAAGTTCCACGTGACCAACCCGGGTGACTTCTACTCCGCACAGGACTTCTGGCAGGTGCCCAACGTGCCGGACGCTCCGGACAGCGGTCAGAAGCAGCCCCCGTACTACCTGTTCACCCAGTTCCCAGGGCAGGAGAGCCCCCGCTTCCAGCTCACCTCGGCGGTCACCCCGAACGGCCGGCAGAACCTCGCCGCGCTGATCTCCGGGTCGTACGTCGACGGGCAGCCCCGACTCGAGGTGCTGGAGTTGCCGGATCAGACCCGGATCTCCGGCCCGGTGCAGGTGCACCAGCAGATGACCAACAACGCGAACATCCGTCAGCAGCTCAACCTGCTCTCCAGCAACCAGGCGCAGGTGCAGTACGGCAACCTGCTCTCGTTGCCGTTCGCCGACGGGATGCTCTACGTCGAGCCGGTCTACGTGAAGAGCAACCAGCAGGACGCGTACCCGCTGCTGCAGAAGGTGCTGCTCTCGTACGGTGACGGTGGCTCCTTCGTGGCGCTCGCCGACAACATCAACGACGGCATCAAGCAGTTGGTCGAGCAGGGTAAGAAGGCCGGGCAGGGCACGTCGCCGCCGCCGACAACCGGGGGCAACCCGACGACGCCGACGCCGACGCCGTCGGGCACGGCGACGCCCACGCCAACGCCGACGGCGACCCCGAGCGCCGGCACCCCACCGCCGACCGGTGACCTGGCTGCCGCCGCGGACCGGGTGCAGGCCGCGATCACCGAGGTCCGGGCCGCGCAGGCGTCCGGTGACTTCGAGCGGTACGGGCGTGCGCTGAAGGCTCTCGACGAGGCGCTCACCGCGTTCCAGCAGGCGCAGCAGGCCGCCGGTGCGCCGAGCGTCAGCCCGAGCGCCGGCGGCTGACCGGACACCGCCGGACGTTCCTCGCCGAGCCCTCGTCGCTCGGACCGCTCAGGTCCGAACGACGAGGGCTCCGCCGTGCCCTGATCTGTGCGTATCTGTCACGTCACCGACAGCACCGTCCAGCCCCGCAACCTGCGACTCCGGTCCGCCGTCCTCAATGCAACGGGGCGGGAAACGAGGGGGTCAGCCGTGCGGGACGCGCAGAGCTTTGATGACTTCTACCGCAGCACCGCGCGGCGGATGATGCGGTACGGCTATGCGGTCGCTGGCGACCACAGCGAGGCGCAGGACCTGGTGCAGGAGGCGTACACCCGGGCCTGGCGGCAGTGGGGGCGACTGTCGTCGCATCCCGCGCCGGAGGCGTGGCTGAGGCTCGTGGTGTCCCGGCTGGCGACCGACCGTTGGCGGCGTCTGCACCACTGGCGGGCGGTGCTGAATCGGACCGGGCCACCCGCCGTCGCGCCCCCGCCGAGCGAGGACGGGGTGCTCCTGGTCGGCGCGCTCCGGCAGCTGCCCGCCGCGCACCGGCAGGCGCTCGCGCTGCACTACCTCTTCGACATGTCGGTGGACGAGATCGCCCGGGAGACCGACGTCCCGGTCGGCACCGTGAAGTCCTGGCTGTCCCGAGGCCGGTCCCGGCTGGCCGCTCTGCTGCCCGACCTCTGCACCGTGGAGTTGGAGGCGAACGATGTCAGTTGAACTCTCCGATTTGTACCGGTCGCTCAGCACTGTCGCGGACGGCCACGAGCTGACCCATCCCGAGTCGCTTCGGCGGTTCGCCGACCGGCGGGCGCGAGCCCGGATCGCCGGCTCGACGCTCGCGGTGGCGCTGCTCGTGGGCGGGGTGGCCGTCGGCGGTCGGCTGGCGTACCCGGCGGACAATTCCGCGCCGCTGCCGCCGCCCGCCGACACGCCTGGCCCGGTGCCGACCGGGGCGACTCCCCGGCCGTCGCCGACGCCGCCGGCAGCACCGCTGTCGACACCACCGGCCCCGCCGCTGTCGCGGACCTCTGCGATCGGTACGCCGTCGCAGCCGGGCACCGGCACGGCGGCACCCCGGCCGCCGACTGCTATCCCGGATCGCGCCTTCTTCGTGCTGGCGGCGGCGAACCGGACCGGCATGGAGTCACAGGTGGAGGGCCCGGCGCTGCCGCTGCTCTGCGGGACGCGGCTCTCCAGCGACTCGGCCATGCTCCAGCGTCGCGGCCGGTATCTGGCCTACAAGTTGCCGCAGACGCCGACGGGGAACGTGCCGGACGGCAGCTACCGGCACACCATCACCATCTACCGGGCGGGTCGCGCCGACGACGCGGTGCGGGAGTTGCGGCAGGCCGTGCGCGATTGTCCCGACCAGAAGCTCCCGGACGACAGTAGGACCTGGCGGCAGCGGCTGCTGGCCTCGGCGACGTACGGCGACGAGTCGGTGCTGTTCGAGATGCGCGCGCCGATGCCGGACGGGATGGGCGAGCCAGGTACGGAGGAGGTGCGGTTGGTCCGGGCGGTCCGGCTCGGCGACGTGGTGACGGTGCTCTGGGAGCAGGGTTGGGAGCACACGACAGCCGTTCGGTCCCAGTTCGACGCCGACAGCCGGCGGGCGGTGGCAGCGATCGGTCGGTGGCTCGACGGATAGCGGTATCGGTGTCGTTTTGCGGTGCCCCGGGTCGGTGCGCTACGGTTATCGAGCCGACGCGGGGTGGAGCAGCTCGGTAGCTCGCTGGGCTCATAACCCAGAGGTCGCAGGTTCAAATCCTGTCCCCGCTACGAGAGAAACACCAGTTCGAAGCCCGTCCCGGGAGCACCGGGGCGGGCTTCGACTTTTCCCGGCACGCTCCGCAGTGCCGGATGCGGCGGTGGGCGACCCCGCTGATCATCGCCCGGAACGGGTGGGTTAGTCTTAACCAGTCGACGCGGGGTGGAGCAGCTCGGTAGCTCGCTGGGCTCATAACCCAGAGGTCGCAGGTTCAAATCCTGTCCCCGCTACCACGGAAAGTGATATGAGTCCGGCCCCCACAGTGTGGGGGCCGGACTTGTTTGCCGCCCGGTTCCGGCGAGGGGCCACCGAGGGGCCGGCGCCGACGAGGCGCCGACCCCCTGCGGGTCCTAGCGGAACCCGAAGGCCCGGGTGACGGTCTGGGTGACGGCGGCACCGTTGCGCTGCTTGGCGGTGACCCGGATCGACACGAAGTCGGCCCGGTGCGGCGCGTTCAGGGTCGCCTGCCAGGTGCCCTTCTTCTCCTTCAGGTCCTGCCGTTGCCAGGTCGCCCCGTCGTCGTAGGAGACCTCCAGACCGAGCGCGGAGACGGCGTCCCGAGCCGCGGTGCTGCCCACCACCACGGGAGTGATCGAGAAGTCGGTCCGGCGCTTCGCCCGGCCCGCGAGGTCCACGTCCGTTCCGTAGTCCAGCTGGACCAGCGGAACGGCCTGCACCTCCGGGCCGCCGCCGGAGACGAAGCTCCACTCGGTGTGCGTGGCGGTCGAGTACGGGCTGAACTCGGGCTTGCTCCTGGTCTCCACGACCAGCCGGTACGGCAGTTTCTCCGGCGACAGGTCACCCGCGCCGACCTCCGGCCAGCCGTTGAACTGGGTCAGCTGCTTGTCGCCCTGATAGAACGTGACGATCTGGGTCAGGCTGGCCCCGCCGCTGTGTGCGGCACCCGCGTCGCCGAACCCCTGGATGTAGGCGCTCATGGCGGTCTCGCCGCGGAACGGGATCTCGGTGCTGAGCAGGCGTGGCCGGGTGATCGGCCCGAACCAGCGGTCCTTCTGGACGCTGCCCGGCCGGTAGGCGATGGCCTCCGTGTTGGACCGCGCCCAGTCGGCGACGGCGGCGTACTGCATCCACTTGATGCCATTGCCGGCGGAGACCCAGTCGGTCCGCGGCCCTGGTGCGACCGGCTCGAACGGGAACGGGCGTGCCGCCGCGTACTCGTACGGCGGGAAGTCCATCCGCGTCTCGCTGGACTGCTTCCCCGGCGGTGGGGAGAAGGTGAGGTCGATCCGGGCGAGGTTGCGGGGGTCGGTCTTGGCGGACGGGTCGTTGGGCACCCCGCCGCGGTGGTAGTCCACCAGGTCGTACAGGTACTTCGCCCGGGGGTGGGCGACGACGACCAGCCGTACCGCGTTGCGGCCGGCAGCGGTGATCTTCTGGATCAACGCTTCGCCCTCGTCCCTGGTCACCGAGGCGACCGGGATCGGGCCGGTCGTCACGGCGTCGGGGTTGCCGTACCAGTCGCTCTTGCGGCCCGCGCGGTCGTTGACCACGACGAGCAGCGCCGCACCGGCGGTGTGCGCCGCCGCTGCCTGGTCCGTGGGGGTCACCGAATCGTTGGCGCGTACGACCACGGCCTTGCCGCGCGCGGACAGGCCGGTGTAATCGGCCTTCCCGCCCGTGCCGGCGAACACGGCGTCCAGGCGCGAGGTGCCGTCGGGCAGCGGCGGTGAGCCGGGCTGCGTGAGGGGCTCGCTGAGGTGCCGACCGTTGTAGTTGATCGCCAGTGGCGTCTGCTCGGCCCGGATCCGGGTGGTGAAGACGAAGCTGCCCTTCTTCACCTTGTCCTTGGTCGGGAGGGCCCACAGGCTGTCGTAGGCGGCACCGGGCCAGAAGGTCTCGCGCAGAGCGCTCCAGTCGGTGGGTGTCGGCTCGGGTGCGGTGAAGGAGCGGTAGACGTCGATCCTGCTGTTGGTGACGGCGGTCGGTTGGGGCGTCGCCACCTTCACCTGGCGTGCCCGCGCGGCGTCGAGTTCCACGACCCGGTTGGTCGTCAGCTCGACCTCGGGAGCGGTCAGCATCGCGAGCCCGAGGGAGCCGGGCCCGTGCAGGCCCTCCACGTCCGCCGCCGTGACGACCGTGTAGGAGCCGGGGGCCAGGCGGCTGGTGAGCTTTCCGTCCGGGACCCACATGAAGGACGAGCCGGTCTCGGCGCTGACGACCTCGACCTCGCCGCTCATCGGCCGGCCGGCGCGGTCCTTCAGGTGGATGGTGAGGTCGTACTTCTTGGACTCGACGGCGACGCCGACGGCCGTGTGCACCTGGCCGGCCGGGAAGCGGGCCGTGACCTGGGCGGAGTATCGGCCGGCGGGGAGGCCCGCGGGGGCCACCACCACGTCGGCCGTCGCGGTCCCACGAGCGGGCACCGTGACGCGGTCGGTGGCTGCCGTGAACGTCTGTGCGGGGGAGGTGCCGCGGTCGACGGACAACTCCAGGGTGATCGTGCTGGACGTCGTGTTGGTGTAGGTGATGGTCCGCTTGATCGGCTGCGGTGTGCTGCCCGGCGACCACTTGACGAGTCCGGCGTCCACCGACCCGGTGGCGACGACCTGGTCCTGGTGGTACGCGGCGGCGACGTTCAGCCGACCGCTGCCGGCCTGGTAGGCGTTGTAGTCGGGGGTGCGGACGCTGGTGCTCATCAGCGCGTCCTTGATCTGCCGCGCGGTCCAGGTCGGGTGCTTCTGCACCAGCAGGGCGGCGGCCCCGGCGACGTGCGGCGCCGCCATCGAGGTGCCACTGTCGACGTAGTAGTAGCCCTCGCCCCAGCTGATGTGCTGCGAGCGCGCCGCCAGCACGTCGACGCCGGGCGCGGTCATGTCGGGCTTGAGCGCCTCGTCGTTCATCCGGGGGCCGACGCTGGAGAAGCCCGCCAGGTGGTCGGAGGTGTCCACCGCGCCGATGGTCAGTGCGGCGTCCGCGGTGCCCGGCGCACCGAGGGTGTACGGATCGGGTCCGCTGTTGCCGGCGGCGACGACGAAGAGCGCACCCGTCTCGGCGGTCAGCTGGTTGACGGCCTGGCTCAGCGGATCGTCCTGGGTGTGCCAGGCGCTCACACCCAGGCTCATGTTGATCACCTTGGCGTGTTCGGTCCGCGCCGCCCACTCCATGCCCGCGATGATCCCCGAGATCGACCCGCTGCCGAACTCGTCGAGGACTTTGCCGACCACCAGGTCGGCGTCGGGAGCGACGCCCCGTTCCTTACCGCCGGAGGCGGCGCCGGTTCCGGCGACGGTGGAGGCGGTGTGGGTGCCGTGCCCGTTCCGGTCGATCACGTCCTGGCCGGGGATGAAGCTCCGGGACGCCACCACCCGGTCCGCGAGGTCCGGGTGGGTGGTGTCCACGCCGCTGTCCAGGACGGCGACCCGGACACCACTGCCGGTGCCCCCCGCCGCCCAGGCCGCGGGCGCGCCGATCTGGGCGGTGGTGTCGGCGAGCGTGGCCTTCGCCTTGCCGTCGAGCCACACCTTGTCGACGCCGGCCGTGAAGGAGGGCGCCGGCGGGGCCGCACTGCGGGCCGTCGCTGACTGGCCGCCGCCGGTGAGGGCCGACCAGAAGTCGGCGGCCTGCGAACGGCGGGTGCGAATCGCCTCGCCACGGACGGAGGGAAGCTCCAGCGTGGTCTGCGCGCCGGGCAGCGTGGTGCCGGTCCGGAGCTTCGCCGAACCCGTGGTGCGGGTGACGATCAGGGGGAGTTCGCTGGTCTGCGCGTCGCTGTAGCCCTGGGCGATGAGCTGGGTGACGTCGAACAGTTGCTTGTCGAGTCGACCGGTCGCGAGGTAGGGCACCGCCTCGTCGGGGTACACATAGGTGTCCCCGCCCTCGGTGGAGATGCGTACGGTGCCGGTGGCGCCCGGTGCGCGTTTGACGTCCACCGTGGGGGTTGCGCCGTGGGCGCCCGGGGTGACCGTCACCCGGTCGCCGGTGATCAGGGTGACCGTGACGGGTGCGCGGTCCGCGTTGCCGGTCGGGACGGGTGTCGTCGGCGGCGGTGGGGGTGGTGGGGCACCCTGAGCCGCCGTGGGGGTGAGGAGTGCGGCGACGAGGGTGACGCCGACCGCTGCCGCCGCAGATCTTCGGGTGCGAGAGATCCGCGCACTGTCTAAAAAGTTGACCATGCGGCGAATCCGATCACCTCCGGAGATTCATGTAAAGATCATCGTCTTTGCGGGGACGTTGCGAGGACGTTGCGCGGTGGTCGCAGTGCTCCCGGAAGATCTCGGTTCCGTGATTCGGCGTGGACCGACGTGCCGAGGTTGCGCCCTTGGGCGAGGATGGGCGCATGTCTTCATTCGGTAGATGGTGGGGCCGCCTGAGCGCGGTCTTCGGTGCGGTCGTACTGGCGGTCTTCGTGCCCGTCGCGGCCTGGGCGTCCACGGGTACCGGCGAACTCGTGGTGGAGGCCGCCCGGCGGCGTGGCCGGGGTGGCTTCGGCGTCCTTCCGCTGCTCTGCTGCCTGGTAGTGGTCGCGATCGTGGTGTTCCTGGTGCTGCGCCTGATGCGCAACCGTCGGGGTGGTCCGCCGCGCTGACCAGGCCGAGGCAGACCGCGGGTCACCAGCGGCCGGCCCGGGGCCGGCCGCCGGTGCTCACACCGCGAGAGCCGCGATGGCCTGGGACAGGAAGCGCGCGGTGGCCTCCCGGGTGCCGTCCCGCTTGACGCGGATGCGCTCGGCGGCGGTGACCAGCAGGGTGCGCACCTTGGCGTGCCCCTTGGGCGGCGGCGCCGGCGCCGGCCCGAGCAGGTCGGCGATGCTGGCGGCGAACGCGGCGGCACGTTTCTGGGCCGGGTCGGTGATGCTGCCCTCCGCGTAGCGGCGGACCGCGGAGCTGGCGTTCAACCCACGCTCGTGACCCAGGACGGTGCCGGCCTCGCCGTTGGTGGTCAAAAAGTTGATCACGTCGGCGACGGCGTCCGGGTGACGGGTGCCCCGGAACCCCGCCCAGTACATCGACGCCCGCGCCCACTGGGCGCCGGGCGGGCCGGGCAAGCCGACGATGCCCAACTCCGACTCGGTCAGTCGTTGCAACTCCGGTAGTTGGTGTGACCAGGCGAAGGACGCCGCGGTCAGCCCGGTCACCACCAGTTGCCGGGCCGGCTCGCCGCTGTCGGCCTGCTCGACCAGCGCCGCGCCCGGGGTGGCCCGCCCCCGGCGGGCCCGCTGCCACAGCTCGAACCACGCGATCAGTTCGTCCGCGCCGAATCCGAGCTGGTTGCCCCGGTAGAACTCGCCGCCCTGCGACCGCAGCCAGAGCCAGAGCGCCCGGTAGTCGCCGGACCCGTCCATCGTGCCGGCCACCCGGCCGTCGCTGGCCTCAGTGACCTGTTCGGCCCAGGAGAGGTAATCGGCCCAGCTCATCCCGGCGCGCGGCTCGGGCATCTTCAGCTCCCGCAGCAGGTCCCGGTTGAAGACCACGCCGGCGTGGGTCTGCCCGGCGGCCACCGCCATCGTCCGCCCCTCCACCGTGCCGTAGCGGATCAGACCCTCCGACAGGCCCCGCAGATCCAGCCGGTGGTCGGCGACCCGGTCGGTGAGGTCGAGGATGACCTTGCGTTGGGTGTACTCGGTCAGCATGGCGTCGTCGATCTGGATCAGGTCCGGGATGTTTCCGCCAGCCGCCTGGGTGGCCAGCCGGTCGTAATAGCCGTCGGCACCCTGCCAGGTCACCCGGAAGGTGACCCGGGGGTTGCGATCCGAGTAGAGCCGCAACACCTTCTCGGTGAGCTCGGCCCGCTTGGTGCCGCCCCACCAGAAGACCGACAGCTCGACCGGCCCGTCCTCGGGCGAGGTGGCGGCGCCGTCACTGCACCCCGCCAACCCGCCGGACGCGAGCAGAGGCGCGCCGAGCAGCGCGGTGAGCAGTCGGCGCCGGCCCGGGTCGGCGCCGAGGCGGTCGATCGGGGGTCGAACAACGGGCACGGGGGTCTCCTGGACCTGCGGGAGTGGCGGTCGGACCATTCACGCAGGGAGCGCACGAAGGTGTCAACGTCCGTCCGGTCACCCTCGGCGTCGGTGGTCGAATCCGGCCTATCCGATGGGGCGTGGTGTACTAGGGCGCGTGGAACTTCTGCACTCAGGCAAGGTTCGGGACGTCTACGCCGACGGCGACGACCTGATCCTGGTGGCCTCGGACCGCATCTCGATCTACGACGTGGCCCTGCCGACGCCGATTCCGGACAAGGGTCGCCTGCTCACCGCGCTCTCGCTCTGGTGGTTCGAGCAGCTCTCCGACCTGGTGCCGAACCACGTCATCTCGAGCACCGACGTGCCCGCCGAGTTCGCCGGGCGGGCCATCCGCTGCCAGCGGCTGGACATGGTCCCGGTCGAGTGCGTCGCTCGCGGTTACCTGACCGGCGGCGGCCTACGGGAGTACGAGCAGACCGGCGCGGTCTCCGGCGTACCACTGCCGCGAGGGCTCGGCGAGGCGTCGATCCTGCCCGAGCCGATCTTCACGCCGTCGAGCAAGGCGCCGATGGGCGAGCACGACGAGCCCATCACGTACGACGACGTGGTGGACAAGGTCGGCCAGGCCACCGCCGAGCGGCTTCGGCAGATCACCCTCGACGTCTACCGGCGCGGCGCGGAGCTGGCCGCCGACCGGGGCATCCTGATCGCCGACACCAAGATCGAGCTGGGCTGGGCGCCGGACGGCACCCTGGTCCTCGCCGACGAGCTGCTCACCTCCGACTCGTCGCGGTTCTGGCCGGCCGAGTCGTACCAGCCGGGCCGGGTGCAGTTCTCCTACGACAAGCAGTACGTGCGGGACTGGGCCACCGGCGGCGGCTGGAACAAGCAGGCCCCGGCCCCGGACGTGCCCGACGAGGTGGTCGAGGCGACCCGCGCCCGCTACGTCGAGGTGTACGAGAAGCTGACCGGCAACCGCTGGGAGTGACCGGGACACCGCGCTTTCACCGCTCCTGCTGGACCTGACCGTCGTCACCGCCGAGGATGAACCCGTCACCCTTCGTGGAGTCTGGGGCGGTCGGATGAACGGCGACATGTGGATCAGGGCGCTCAAGGCGGCCCGAGCCGGTGCGGGCGTCTCGCAGGAGGCTCTCGCGGAGCTGATCAGGTGGAGTCCGTCCACCATCGCGGCGATCGAGACCGGGCGGCGCCGGCCCACCCCGCAGTTCGCCGAGGCGGCGGACGCGGCGCTGGACACCGGCGGGCTGCTGGCCGAGTTGCTGGCGGTGGCGGCCCGGCAGGAGTCGCCGGCCTGGTTCGCGCCGTGGCGGGCGATCGAGGCCGAGGCGGTCGCCCTTCGCACCGTTCAACCGTCGCTGGTACCGGGTCTGCTCCAGACCGAGGCGTACGCGCACGCGGTGCTCAGCGCCCAGGGCACCCACACCCCGGAGCAGGTCGACCAGCTGGTCGCTGGCCGGCTCGCCCGCCAGGAGCTGCTGGCCGGCCCGGCCCCGAAGCGGTTCACCGCGGTCGTCGACGAGACCGCGCTGCGCCGCGTGGTCGGCGATCGGGACGTCCAGCTCGCCCAGTTGGAACGGCTGGTCGAGCTGGCCACCCTGCCCCACGTCCGGCTCTACGTGATCCCCGCCGGCGCGGGCGCGCACCCCGGGCTCGCCGGCGGCTTCGTGCTGGCCAACCTGCCCGACGGCGACGAGGTGGCCTACATCGACGGGGTCTTCGGCCAGATCGTCGACCGGCCCGACACCGTGGATACCATCAGGACGATGTGGGACACCCTGCTGGGCGAGGCCCTGCCGGCGAGCGTGTCCGTCGAGCTGATCGGAAAGCTGGTGAACGAGCTGTGAACTCCGCCCCCACCCCTCGGTGGCGCGTGTCGACTCGGAGCGGCAACGGCGGCGACACCTGCGTCGAGGTGGCCGACAATCTCCCGGACCAGGTGCTGGTCCGGGACTCCACCGACCGCGCCGGCGCCGTCCTCACCTTCGCGCCGGCGGCCTGGCGCGCGTTCGTGGCGCGGGTCCGCACCGGCCGCTGAGGTCACTCCACCCAGTCGAGGGTGCGCTGCACGGCCTTGCGCCACTGGTGCAGCTCCTGCTCGCGCAGCTTCGGGGCCATGGTCGGCTCCCACTGCGCGTCGGAGCGCCACTGGGCCCGCAGGGTGGCCAGGTCCGGCCAGAACCCGACCGCCAGCCCGGCCGCGTACGCAGCGCCCAGACAGGTGGTCTCGGTGATCCGGGAGCGGACCACCGGCACGTCGAGTACATCGGCGAGGAACTGCATGAGCAGGCCGTTGGCAGTCATCCCGCCGTCGACCCGGAGTCGGCGCAGCGCCACATCGGAGTCGGCGTTCATTGCGTCGACCACCTCGCGGGTCTGCCACGCCGACGCCTCCAGCGCCGCCCGTGCCAGGTGTCCCTTGGTGATGTAGCCGGTCAGGCCGGCGATCACACCGCGGGCGTCGCTGCGCCAGTGCGGGGCGAACAGACCCGAGAACGCCGGCACGACGTAGCAGCCGCCGTTGTCGTCAACGGTGCGGGCCAACTCCTCCACCTCGGCGGCCGTGGAGATCAGCCCGAGGTTGTCCCGCAGCCACTGCACCAGCGAGCCGGTGACCGCGATCGCGCCTTCGAGGGCGTACGCCGGTGGTTGGCCCTCGATCCGGTAGGCGACCGTGGTGAGCAGGCCGTGTGTCGACGGAACCGGGCTGGCGCCGGTGTTGAGCAGCAGGAAGCTACCGGTGCCGTAGGTGCACTTGGCCTCGCCCGGCTGGAAGCAGGTCTGCCCGAACAGGGCCGCCTGCTGGTCGCCGAGCGCACTCGCCACCGGCACCCCGGCGAGCACCCCGGTGGCCGTGCCGTACACCTCGGCGGAGCAGCGGATCTCCGGCAGCATCGCCGCCGGGACCCCCATCGCGTCCAGCAGCTCCGGCGCCCAGTCGAGGGTCGTGAGGTCCATCAGCATGGTCCGGCTGGCGTTGGTCACGTCGGTGACGTGCTCGCCGGTCAGCTTCCAGATCAGCCAGCTGTCCATGGTGCCGAAGAGCACCTCGCCGCGCTCGGCGCGCTCGCGCAGGCCGTCGACCTCGTCGAGCAACCAGCGCAGCTTCGGCCCCGCGAAGTAGGTGGCCAGCGGCAGCCCCGTGCGGACCCGGAACCGCTCCTCGCCGTACGCCGAGGCCAGCTCGCGCAGCAGCGGCCCGGTCCGGGTGTCCTGCCAGACGATGGCGTTGGCGACCGGGCGGCCGCTGACCCGGTCCCACACGACGGTGGTCTCCCGCTGGTTGGTGATGCCGACGGCGGCCAGCCCGGCCGCGTCGATGTTCGCGGCCCCCAGCGCCTCGGCGACCACCTGCTGGACGTTGTCCCAGATCTCCTCGGCGTCGTGCTCCACCCAACCCGGCTGGGGGAAGAGCTGCCGGTGCTCGCGTTGGGCCACGGCGACGATGTCCCCGGCCCGGTCGAAGACGATGCACCGCGAGGAGGTGGTGCCCTGATCGATGGCGGCGACGTACTGGGGGGTCACCGCAGCACCGTACCCGGACCGGCGGCGCGGTGCGACCTGCGTCACGGTGGGTTCCGGCCCGCCGCGGTCCGGGACCATCCGCGTCGCCTACGATGTGCGAACGTGCGCGACATCGCCGTTTTCAGTGGAACCGCCCATCCCGACCTGGCTGCCGAGATCTGCGCCCACCTGGGGGTGCCGCTGCATCCGGTGCGGGTCTCCCGGTTCGCGAACGACTGTCTGGAAGTGCAGTTGCAGGCCAACTGCCGGGAGCGGGACGTCTTCCTGATCCAGCCGCTGGTGCCGCCGGTGCAGGAGAACCTGGTCGAGCTGTTGCTGATGATCGACGCCGCCCGGGGTGCCTCCGCCGGCCGGATCACGGTGGTGCTTCCGCACTACGCGTACGCCCGCTCCGACAAGAAGGACGCGCCGCGGATCTCGATCGGCGCCCGGCTCGTCGCCGATCTGCTCACCTCGGCCGGGGCGGACCGGGTGCTCGCCATGACCCTGCACTCGCCGCAGGTGCACGGCTTCTTCAGCGTCCCGGTGGATCACCTGCACGCGCTGCGCGAGTTGGCCACCCACTTCCGGCGCTACGACCTCAGCAATACCGTGGTGGTCTCACCCGACCTGGGCAACGCCAAGGAGGCCGCGGCCTTCGCCCGGCTGCTCGGCACGCCGGTCGCGGCCGGGGCGAAGCAGCGGTTCAGCGACGACCTCGTCAAGATCAGCGCGGTGATCGGCGACGTGACCGACCGGGACGTCATCGTGCTGGACGACGAGATCGCCAAGGGCAGCACGGTGGTCGAGCTGATGGAGCATCTGCGCGGCCTGAAGGTCCGCTCGATTCGGCTCGCCTGCACACACGGCCTCTTCTCGGGCGACGCGTTGCAGCGGCTCAGCGATCAGGACGGCGTCCTGGAGATCGTCTGCACCAACACGGTGCCCATTCCGGCCGCTAAGCGGGTCCCCAAGTTGCAGGTCCTGTCGGTGGCCCCCGCCCTGGCCGAGGCGACGCGCCGAATCCACAACGGGGAATCCGTCTCCGCGCTCTTCGCCTAACTCACGACCCCGCCCACGCCCCCACGCCCCCACGCCCCCACGCTCCCCGCGATCTTGCGGTTTGTGTTGCCGCAATGGGCGTTTCCGAATGGTTTGCCGGCGCAGAAAGTGCAAGATCGCCGAGCGGGGCGGGGTGGGGCGGGGCGGGGTGGGGTGGGGTGGGGTGGGGGGTTTAGTGGGGGGTGTGGTTGTGGTGGTTGGTCAGGCCGGTGGTGACGCGAACGGTGGTGCCGGCGGTGCCGGTGACGACCTCCATCGCGTCGGTCAGCTCGCGGGCCAGCCAGAGGCCCCAGCCGCCGGCGGTGTCCGGGGCTGGCCGACTGCGGTCGCCCAACCGCTGCGGGCTGATTCCCCGCCCGTGGTCGGCGACCTCGCAGACCAGCAGGCCCGACTCCTGCCAGAGCCGCAGCCAGCCGCGCCCGCCGCCGTGCCGGACCGCGTTGGTGATCAATTCGTTGATCGCGAGCACGAAATCGTCCAACCGCTGGCCGCTGAGGCCGGAGGCATGCGCGCAGGAGGTGACCGAGTGTCGAATCTCGGTCACCTGAGCCTGGTCGAAGGCTTCGGCGATCAGGAGGGCAGGTTCGATGGGCACAACCGTACGCGGTGCGTGCGGATCTGCGTTCGTCATGGGCCCGTCCCGGCGGCGGATCTCGGAGTATTTCGCGGCTTTTCCACCGTACGTCAGGGTTTCCCGAACCGCACTCGCTGCTCGCCGTGCCGCTGGCCCGGTTGTGGCATCCTGACCGCCATGCCGTCGCCGCCAGGTGGATTCGAGGTGCCGCTGTGGCGTGCGCTCACCGTGTTCAGGCTGGCCTCACTGGCGTACGTCTGCGTGCTCGCGGTGCGCGACGCCGACCGGTACGCCCACCCGTACGCCGTCGGCGCCCTGATCCTGGTGATGATGGCGTGGACCGGGGTCACCGCGGTCGGGTACGCCCGACCGGCCTGGCGGCGCTGGCCACTGCTGCTGGCCGACCTCGGGGTGGTGCTGGCCGTCGTCCTGGCCACCCCGTGGGTGGTCGGTCGGGCCGCGCTCAGCCACGGCGTACCCACCATGGGGGTTGCCTGGATGGCCGGCCCGGTGCTGGCCTGGGCCGTCGCTGGCGGGCGTCGACGCGGCACGGTCGCCGCGCTGCTGGTCGCCGGCGCGGACCTGGCCACCCGGGAGCGGATCGGCCAGTCCTCGTTCACCGGCGTGATCCTGATGCTGCTCGCCGGAGTGGTGGTCGGCCACGTCGCCCGGCTCGCGGCGAGCGCCGAGGAGCGGCTGCAACGGGCGGTGGAGTTGGAGGCCGCCACCCGGGAGCGGGAGCGGCTGGCCCGGGGCATCCACGACTCGGTGCTCCAGGTGCTGGCGCTGGTGCAGCGGCGCGGCGCCGACCTGCCCGGCGAGGCCGGCGAGCTGGCCCGACTGGCTGGCGAGCAGGAGGCCGCGCTGCGGGCGCTGATCGCCGGCGCCGGCCCGGCCGCCACCAGCATCCCGGACGCCGCCGAGGCGGTGGACCTGCGAACCCTGCTCGGCCGGTACGCCTCGGCGGCGGTGGCGCTCTCCGCCCCGGCCACCCCGGTGCCGCTGCCCCGGCGGGTGGCCGGCGAGTTGGCCGCCGCGACCGGCGCGGCCCTGGACAACGTGGGGCGGCACGCCGGCGGGCGGGCCTGGGTGCTGATCGAGGACGAGGGGGAGACGGTGACCGTGTCGATCCGCGACGAGGGGCCGGGGATCCCGGACGGCCGGCTGGCCGAGGCGGCGGCCCAGGGTCGGCTGGGTGTGACCCAGTCGATCCGTGGCCGGGTGGCCGACGTGGGCGGGACCGTCCGGATCGTCTCCGCTCCCGACGCGGGCACCGAGATCGAGCTGACTGTGCCGAGGTCGCGGTGAACCCGACGCGCGTGATGGTGGTCGACGACCATCCGATGTGGCGGGAGGGCGTGGCCCGCGACCTGACCGAGGCCGGGTTCCTGGTGGTGGCGACCAGCGGCGAGGGGCGACAGGCCATCCGGGTGGCCGCCGCCGCCCGGCCCGACGTCGTCGTCCTCGACCTGCAACTACCGGACATCTCCGGCGTCGAGGTTATCCTCGGGCTGCGCGCGGCGCTGCCCGACGTGCGGGTGCTGATGCTCAGCGCCAGCGGTGAACAGCAGAGCGTGCTCGACGCGGTCAAGGCCGGAGCGACCGGTTACCTGGTGAAGTCGGCCGCGCCCGCCGAGTTCCTGGAGGCGGTCCACCGCACCGCGGCCGGCGACGCGGTCTTCACCCCCGGCCTGGCCGGGCTCGTTCTCGGCGAGTACCGCCGGCTGGCCGCCGGGCCGGGACGGGCGACCGGCCCGGCCGGCGACGCCGGGTCCGCCGCGCCCCAGCTCACCGAACGGGAGACCGAGGTGCTGCGGCTGGTGGCGAAGGGGATGTCGTACAAGCAGATCGCGCAGCGCTTGGGGCTGTCGCACCGCACGGTGCAGAACCACGTGCAGAACACCCTGGGCAAGCTGCAACTGCACAACCGGGTCGAGCTGACCCGGTACGCCATCGAGCGTGGCCTGGACGACTGAACGGAGTCAGACCGAGCGCGGCGGTTCCGTCTCGTGGATGGCCAACTCCTCGGCGGTCGCCCCGCCCCCGGCCGAGCCCGCGTCGTACGCCACCGAATCGGTCTCCTGGTCGGTGTGCGACCCCTCGTCCGGTTCGACCAGCCGACCCACCGTGGCGTCGGCCACCGTGCCGAGCTGACCGTGGTCGTAGAGGGACACCGGCGAGTTCGGGTCCGAGGTCGGACCCGGATCCATCACGTCGGCGTCCAACTGAGCCTCCGCCGCGGCTTCCAGATTATCCGCCTCGAAGGCGATCTTCGGGTCGATCGTCCCGGCCAGCGGGTCGTCCGCCGGGCGTTCGTAGACCTCACGATCGAGCTTGTAGTCCAACGACTCGCCGTCGAGCTGCTCCTCGGCGGTCGTCCCGAACCGGTCCACCGCCACCGGCGTCCGGTCGCCGGGCAGTTGGGCCGGGTCCGGACCGTCCGCCTCGCGACCGGTGAAAACGTCGTCGTTGGCGGTCGAGTCGTCATCGGCGGTGTCGGGCAGCCCTTGCGCCTCGGTGTCGGACACGGGGGTCGGGTACTCGTTGTCGCGCATGTCTGATCACTACCCGCTGCCCTCCCGCCATAACCGGGCGACCTTCGCTGGTACGGCGCCGAACCAGGCACCGGCGGCGAAAGCCCCGTCAGACGGCCTCGTCCTCCGGATGCAGCACGCACCAGACGACCTTGCCGTCCGGTACGGCGCTGCTGCCCCAGCGGCGGGTCACCGTGTCGATCAGCAGCAGCCCTCGGCCGCCGGCCCGGTTCGGTGGGGATATTCCGGCGAACGTCGGCCGACGCGGGGAGTGGTCCCGCACCGCCAGGTGCAGGGTGTTCCCCTGGGGTGCCAGCCGCACCGTCATCGGGGTCCGGGCGTGCGCCACCACGTTGTTGACCATCTCGGTGACCGCGATGCACGCCGGGTCGGTGAGCACCGCCATGCCCCAGCGCTCGCAACCGGTGCTGACCAGCTCGCGCGCCTGACGGGCGGCTCCCACCGCCGGTTCCAGTTCGGCGGTGAGCACCGCCGCCAGTGACGTCGCCGCGACAGCGGCCAACGCGCCGTCCAGCGTCGGCCAAGCCGGCACGTCCGCGAACGCGGCGTCCGGTTGAGCGGGCCGGTCGACCGTCGGGTCACACAGCAGCAGGTCCGCGGCGGGCCAGTCGGTGACCTCCCGGCGAACCTCGGCGAAGACGCCCCGCCCGGCTGGGTCGGCGACCCGCAGACCGGTCACGTCGGCCACCACCGGACCGGGCCGGTCGGAGAGGCGGGCGAGCAGCGCGCCGCGTACCGCCTCGGCTCCGGCCGCGTCGAGCACACCGGTCAGCCGGACCACCGCCGACGACTCGTCGACTTCCACCAGGCAGCTCGACATGATCGCCCCATTGTGCGCGCCGGTGACGGTCAGCGCATTCGGGCGTTCGACATCGGCCATCAGCGGTCCGACCGGGCGCGGCGGTTGATGGCGGCCATGGTGCCGACGGCGGTGCCGGCGGCGGCGAGACCGAAGGCGGCGGTCATCCGCACCACCTGTCGCCGCCGACCGTGCCAGCCCCCGTCCCGGCGGGCGTGTCCCTCGGCGTGGAACACGTTGCCGCTGCTGTCCACCCGGGCGCCCGGGCCGAACTGGGTGCGATGGACGTACCAGCCGAGGGTGCGTTCCACCAGCGCCGGTGCCAGCCGCCACTGCAGGCCCACCAGTCGGGCCGCGCCACCGGCGTACGCCTCCCGGCGGGGTCGGCGCAGCAGCCGGACGATGGTCTCGGCGACCACCTCGGGTGGGTAGATCGGAGGCGGCGGCACCAGTTCCCGGCCGCTGTGGTTGGCCGCGTGCCGGAAGAACGGGGTGTCGATGGTGGCCGGCAGAACGGTGCAGACGGAGATCTGGCCGCGGCCGGTGACCCGCAGCTCCTGCCGGACCGTGTCGGCCAGGCCCCGGATGCCGTGCTTGGTGGCGTTGTACGCCGACTGGTACGGCATGGCCACTTCGGCCAGCACCGAGGCGTTGTTGATCAGCACGCCGCCGCCGGCCGCGCCCAGGTAGGGCAGGGCCGCCTTGATGCCGTGCACCGCCCCGAGCAGGTTGACCTCCAGCACCCGCCGGAATTCGGCGACCGGGATCTCGTCGAACAGACCCACCGCGCTCACCGCGGCGTTGTTCACCCAGGCGTCGATCCGGCCGAACTCGGCCGCCGCCTGGTCGGCCAGCCGGCGAACCGACTCCAGATCGGTCACATCGGTCGGCACGGCCAGCGCCCGACCGCCCAACTCCCAGCAACGCTGGGCGACCTGTCGCAGGGCCGGCTCACTGCGGGCGGCCAGCACGACGGCGGCACCCCGGCGGGCCAACGCGTACGCGGTCGCCGTGCCGATCCCGCTGGACGCGCCGGTGATCACCACGGTCGAATCGTCGAGGCTGCGGGTCAGCGGCATTCTTCAGCGGTACCCCCACCCGGGCCTGGTCATACCAATGACGGGTTGTCGATCATCGTCGAACCGCGGAGCGCTGTGCCTTCTGTGCTTGCTGTTGCGCAAGTGTCGGTGGCACTCGCGGGGACTCTTCCTGATCTGCCAGGTTTCGGCTCCGGCTCACGGGGTTAATGGGACGCTCTGACCGGGAGGACCACTGCCGAGGAAAGATCGCAGGGAGGTGACCCATGCGCGTCGGCCTCGTCTGCGCGCACGCCAGTTCTTACCGCCATGCCGACGGTCCACCGGTCGGCACCCGACAGCACATCGCGCGGGTCGCCGCCGAGCTGGCCGATCGAGGCCACGACGTCCGGCTCTACGAGCGTCGGGACGACCCAGGGCTGCCGGTGATGACGGAGATCGACGGCTACCAGGTGCATCAGGTGCCCGCAGGTCCGCCCACCCCACTACCCACCGCCGAGCTGATTCCGTACGTGACGGAGGTCGGCCGCTGGTTGGCGGACGAGTGGTCCGGTGCCTGGCGGCCCGAGGTGGTGCACGGGCACTACTGGGTGGGCGGCCTGGCCGCCGCGCACGCGGTTCGGGAAACCGACATCCCGGTGGTGCAGACGTTCCACTCACTCGGGGTCGAGCAGCTGCGTCATCTGGGCGGTCACTACGACGGGCCGGGGGAGCGGATCACGCTGGAGCGTGCGCTGACCCGGGCGGTGGACATCGCCGTGGCCCAGTCGAACGACGAGGTCGACGAGCTGACCCGGATGGGTCTGCAACGCAGCTCGGTCGCGTTGGTGCCGGCCGGGGTCGACATCGAGCAGTTCCATCCCGACGGTGAGGCGGCGCCGCGTGAACAGCGGCCCCGCATCCTCTCGGTGGGCTCGCTCGCCCCGGGGCACGGCCAGGAGGACCTGATCCGGGCCATGCGGCTGGTCGGTGACGCCGAGCTGGTGATCGCCGGTGGGCCGCCGGTCGACCAGTTGGCCAACCACGCCGAGGCGCGACGGCTGCGTGAGCTTGCCGAGCAGATCGGCGTCCTCGACCAGGTGCGGCTCGTCGGGGCGGTGCCGCACGACCAGATGGCCACCTGGTACCGGTCGGCGGACGTGGTCGCCTGCACCCCGCACTACTCCTCGGCCGGGCGGGTCTCACTGGAGGCGATGGCCTGCGGTGTCCCGGTGATCGGCTACGCGATGGGCGGGCTGGCGGACGCCGTCGTCGACGAGGTCACCGGCCGCCTGGTACCCCCCGGCGACGTGCGGGCCCTCGGAGTGTCGCTGCGCCGGCTGCTCGCCGACAACGCCGGCCGGTTCGCGTACGGGCACGCCGCGGTGGACCGGGTGCGCAGCAGCTACACGTGGGAGCGCACCGCCGGTGCGTTGGAGCGCCTCTACGAGCGGGTGGTGAGCCGCCGCAAGCCGGTCGAGGCCTGAGGGTGGTGCCGGACGGTCAGCCTGGCCGCCCGGCACCGACCATCGCGGGGTCCCGAGGGCGGGGCACCGAGCGCTGCTGCTGCGGTTCGGCGTACCGGGTCAGGCCGATCACCGCGGCCAGGGTGACCAGGAAGCCGACCGCGGCCAGCCACTCCCGCCCCGGCCAGATCTTGTCGTTGAGCAGCAGCAGGCCGACGACCGCGGCGGGCACCGCTCCGGCGGCGTCCATCGCGGCGACCGCTGCGGTCGTCGAGCCGCGCTGCATGGCCAGACCGAGCAGCAGCTGACCGACGATCGAGTGGGCGATCAGCAGGTAGAACAGCGGGTCGGCGAGGAACGCCTCGGCGGAGGGCGCGGACGCCAGTGGCCGGGCGGCGACCGCCGCCGAGCTGAACGCCAGCCCGGCCAGTGAGCCGAGGGCCACCGAACCAGGTGCCCCGTGCAGCCGGACGGCGAAGACGCCGAGCACCGCGATCACGCCGAGCGCCACCAGCAGGGCGATCGAGCCGGCGGTGCCGAGCTGCTTCGACGGCGCCGGCCGGGCGGACAGCACCAGCGCGGTGATGCCCGCGAAGAGCAGCGCCAGCAGCACCACCTCCGCCGCCGGTAGCCGCCACTTCAACACCAGCACGCCGAGGATGGCGGTCACCCCGAGCCCGGCGGCCACGCTGGCCTGCACGAGGAACAGCGGCAGATCCCGGCGGGCCAGGAACGCGAGCACGAAGCCGCCGATCTGGCAGCCGAGCCCGACCAGGTACGTCCGGTGCCCGGCGAGGCGCAGCAGCAGGCCCGGATCGAAGGTGTGGTGGACGGTGGTGCGGGCCGCCGCGACCGACTGGAGCAGGTTGGCGAAGCCGTACGCGACGATCATCGCCGCGAGGAAGCACCAGCCGGAGGAGACCACCTGGCGAGGATAGAGGTTGCCGGGGGTCAGCGCTCGGCTGGTCGATCGAGGCGGGCGAGGATGTCGGCGTGCAGCACACCGTTGGTGGCCACCACGCTGCTGTCGGTGCCCGGAGCGTCGGTGGGCGCCGGTCGACCGGCCAGATCCGTGACGGTGCCGCCCGCCTCGGTGACGATCGGGACCAATGCCGCCACGTCCCACAGCGACAACTCCGGCTCGGCCATCACGTCGAGTGCTCCCTCGGCCAACAGCATGTAGCCGTAGAAGTCGCCGTACGCCCGGGTGCGCCAGCTGGCCCGCATCACGTCCAGCACCGCGTCGAGCCGTCCGGCGCTCTCCCAGCCGGTCAACGACGAGTAGCAGAAGCTGGCATCCGCGATCTCGCGTACCGCCGACACGCCGATCCGCTCGCCGGCCGTGGGGCCCGGCCCGGCGTACGCGCCCGCGCCCGCACTGGCCCACCAGCGCCGTCCGAGCGCCGGTGCGGACACCACGCCGACCGCCGGCCGGTCGCCGTCGTAGAGCGCGATCAGGGTGGCCCAGATCGGCACGCCACGGACGAAGTTCTTGGTGCCGTCGATCGGGTCGATGATCCACCGGCGGCCGTCCGGCTCGGTGGACGGACCTGCGCCGTACTCCTCACCGAGCAGCCCGTCGGCCGGCCGGTGTGCGGCCAGCAGGGCACGGATCTCCCGCTCCACGGCGGTGTCGGCGTCGGAGACCGGCGTCAGGTCGGGCTTCGCCTCGACGCGCAGGTCGAGCGCGCGGAACCGGGCCGTGGCGATGGCGTCGGCCCGGTCGGCGAGCAGGTGGGCGAGGGCGAGATCGTCGGCGTACCCGGTCATGCGGGCAACCTAGCCGACGCCCGTCGGGTCACTCGTCAGGCCCGCGTCGGTCGCCCTCGCCGGGCCCACGCTGGTCGCTGTCACCGCGCGAGTCACCCTCGCCGGCCCGGGAGGCGAGCAACCGACGGTACGAGGCCAGCCGGCGCGGGTCGGCCTTACCGGCCGCCACCCAGGCGTCCAGCCCGCAGTCGGCCTCGTCGGCCGTGTGCTGGCAGTTCGGCGGGCAGTCGACGGTGCCTTCGACCAGGTCCGGAAAGCCGTGCAGCAGGCTGTCGGCCGAGACGTGCGCCAACCCGAAACTACGGATCCCGGGAGTGTCGATGATCCAACCCGGGTCGGTGTCGACGCCGGGCACCGGTGGCAGCCGCAGCGCCACCGCGCTGGTGGAGGTGTGCCGGCCCCGGCCGATCGCGCTGACCACGCCAACCGCGCGGGCGGCGTCCGGGACGAGGCGGTTGACCAGCGTCGACTTGCCCACGCCGGAATGCCCGACGAGCACCGAGACCCGGCCACTGAGCAGCGCGCGCAGCGCGCCCAGGTCGGAGTCGGGGCGGTTGAGCACGTACGGCAGCTCCAGTTCGGTGTAGTAGCCCAGCACCTCCTCCGGCCCGGCCAGGTCGGCCTTGGTGAGGCAGAGCAGCGGCTCGACGTCCGCGTCGTACGCGGCCACCAGGCAACGGTCGATGAACCCCGTGCGCGGCGGCGGGTCGGCCAACGCGCTGACGATCACCAGCTGGTCGGCGTTCGCCACCACCACGCGTTCCAGCCGACCCTCGGCGGTGGTCTCGTCGTCGTCGGCGGTGCGGCGCAGTACCGAGCGGCGCTCGGCGATCCGGACGATGCGGGCGAGGGCACCCTCCGCGCCGGACGTGTCACCGACCAGGCTGACCCGGTCACCGACCACCACCGACTTGCGGCCCAGCTCGCGGGCGCGCATCGCGGTGACCGTGGGCAACTCGGCACCAACCACGCCGCGCTCGGCTCCGGACAGCACGCACTGGTAGCGCCCCCGGTCGACCGCGATGACGAACCCGTCGACCGCGTCGGCGTGCTGCGGGCGGGTGCGCGTACGCGGGCGCGACGACTTTCCGGGCCGGACCCGTACGTCGTCCTCGTCGTACTCCCGCCGTTTGGTCGCCAGGACCTGTCCTCTTCTCGCGTCAGCTCTTGCCGGTCACCATCGCTGACCATAGTGCCGGGAACTCGGGCATGGTCTTGGAGGTACACCCCACGTCGTCCACCTCGATGCCGGGAACGGCCAGCCCGGCCACCGCCGCGGCGTGCGCCATCCGGTGGTCGTGGTAGGTGCGGAAGACCCCGCCGCGCAGTGGCCGGGGCCGGATCTCGAGCCCGTCCGGTGCTTCGGTGACGTCCGCCCCGAGCGCGGTGAACTCGTGCGCGAGCGCGCTCAGCCGGTCGGTCTCGTGGCCACGGATGTGCCCGATGCCGGTGAAGACCGACGGCGAGTCGGCCAACATGGCCAGTGCAGTCAGCGCCGGGGTCAGCTCGCTGACGTCGGAGAGGTCGGCGGTCAGGCCGTGCACCACGCCGGTGCCCCGGACGGTGAGCCCGTTGGTGGAGAGGGTGACCTCGCCGCCCATCCGGTGCAGCAGTGAGCGGAGTTGCTCGACCGGCTGCGCGCTGCTGTGCGGCCAGCCCTGCAGGGTCACCTCGCCGCCGGTTACCAGGGCGGCGGCGAAGAACGGCACCGCGCCGGAGAGGTCCGGCTCGATCGCCCAGCCGCGCCCGGTGAGCGGGCCCGGCTCGACGGTCCACACGTCGGGGGTGGTGTCGTCGACGGCCGCGCCGGCGGCGCGCAGCATCTGCACCGTCATCCGGAGGTGCGGCGCGGAGGGCACCGGTGGGCCGACGTGGCGCACCACGACACCCCGGTCGAAGCGTGCAGCGGCCAGCAGCAGCCCGGAGACGAGCTGGCTGGAGGCGGACGCGTCGATCACCACCTCGCCTCCGGTGACCCGGCCGGTGCCGAGCACGGTCAGCGGCAGGCTGCCCGTGCCGCTGACGTCGATCCGGACGCCGAGCGAGCGCAGCGCGCCGATCAGCGGCCCGAGTGGGCGAGTGCGGGCCTGCGGGTCGCCGTCGAAGGTGATCTGCCCGTCGGCCAGCCCCGCCACCGGTGGCAGGAACCGCATCACGGTGCCGGCCAGCCCCACGTCGACGTGGGCGGGACCGACCAGCGGGTGCGGTCGGACCAGCCAGCGCTCGTCGTCGCTGATCGAGACGTGCGCGCCCATCCCCCGCAGGCCGGCGGCCATCAACTCGGTGTCGCGGGCGCGCAGCGGCCCGGCCAGTGTCGACGGGCCGGCGGCCAGCGCGCTGAGCACCAGGGCGCGCGCGGTCATCGATTTGGAACCGGGTAGGCGCAGCGTCGCCGCCACCGGGTCGGATGCGGTCGGTGCGGTCCACGGCTGCGGCGGCCGGGTCGCGGTCAGGTTCCCCACGGTTACATTCTGCCGTGTCGGCCGGTGTGCGGCGGTGCCCGGCGTTCGTACTCCCGGTTGGCGGGACAGCCGACCGGGCCTCCGACGCGTTAGCGTGTGCCCCATGTGCGGCAGGTACGCGACGACCCGGAGCTCCGGTGAGCTGAGCGCGCTGTTCGAGTCGTCCGACGAGACCGACGGCCTGGTCCGGGCGGATCACAACGTCGCGCCGACCGATCCGGTGCCGCTGGTCCGGGTCAGCCCGGAGGGGCACCGCAGCCTCTGTGTCGGCCGCTGGGGTCTGCTGCCGCACTGGTCCCGTTCCGCCTCGGCAGCCGCCCGCATGATCAACGCGCGGGCCGAGACGGTGGCCACCAGCCGGGCGTACGCCGGGTCCTTCTCCCGTCGGCGCTGCCTGGTCCCGGCCGACGGCTGGTACGAGTGGGTCCGTCTGCCCGACGGCGGACGACAGGCGTATTTCATGACTCCCCGGGACGGTTCGGTGCTCGCGCTGGCCGGCATCTGGTCGGTCTGGGGGTCCGGTTCCGACGCCCGGCTCACCTTCAGCGTGCTGACCACCGCGGCGCTCGGCGACCTGGCCGAGGTGCACGACCGGATGCCGGTGCTGCTGCCGCCGCAGCGGTGGTCGTCGTGGCTGGCACCGACCGACGAACCGGAACGACTGCTCGCTCCGGCCTCGGCGGAGCAGTTGGCGGGGCTGGAGATCCGCCCGGTGGGCGCCGCGGTGGGCGACGTTCGCAACGACGGGCCGCACCTGACCGCCCGGGTGGCGGTGGCGCCGACGGTGGCACCCCAGGAGTTGACCCTGTTCTGACGTGGGCGCATCGTCGACCGCCGATTTGCCAGGGTTCCGCGTGATTCGTCGCCTGGTTATTCAGTCATGTTCCCGGCAGACCCTTGTCCCGGTGTCGCGAAGTGCGATAGAACACAGCGCCGGTAGTGGCCGTCGATTCGCACGGGGCGGACGACGTCCACCGATCTTGCCGGTCCCACGGGGGAGGTGGGTGGATGACACGGGCACGTATGCCGCGCCCGCACGAGGTGGCTGCGGCGCGGCGGGACCCGCGACTGCTGCGGGCCGTGCGGGAACGGCGACAGGACGACGCGTGGCGCACCAGAGGCACCTGTCAGAGCGTCGATCCGGAGACATTCTTTCCGGCACCGAACGAGCCGGCGGACGCCGCCGTAGCGCTGTGCCGCACCTGTGACGTGCAGGGGTCCTGCCTGGCCTGGGCCCTCGACGTCGGTGACTGCCATGGTGTGTGGGGGGCCACCACGCCGCGTGAACGACGGGCGATGCTGGTCGCCTGGCGTGGCGAGGTCGACCCCGACCCGGACGCCATCGACGACGCCGGTCCGCCGGTGCGGGATCGGCTGCTCGCCCTGGTCCCGCTGAGCTGATCGGCGGCCCGGTTCGCACCCGTCGCCCATCCGGCGGCGCAGAATGGGTCGGTGCCAGCCAGCGACGAGATCGACACCCCGCGCGGTCCAGCGCGGATCGACACCGACCTGCCGGTCCGCCCGGCCAGCGCCCTGCTCGTTCTCGGGCACGGTGCGGGCGGCAGCGTGGACGCGCCCGACCTGCTCGCGGTCCGGGACGCGTCGATCGCGGCCGGCCTGGCGGTGGTCCGGGTGACCCAGCCCTACCGGGTCGCCGGTCGACGTGCGCCGGCGCCGGCAGGCCACCTCGACGAGGCCTGGTCGGCGGTGCTCGCCGTGCTGCGTGACCGGCACGCCGACGTGCCGGCGGTGGTGGTCGGCGGTCGGTCCAGCGGCGCACGGGTGGCCTGCCGCACGGCCCGTGCGGTGGGCGCGGCCGGCGTGGTCGCGTTGGCCTTCCCGCTGCACCCGCCCGGCCGGCCGGAACGCTCGCGGGCCGCCGAACTGGGCACCGGCCTGCCGACGCTTGTCGTCAACGGCGACCGGGACCCGTTCGGGACGCCCGAGCCGGGGCCCACCGTGCAGGTGGTGAGCCGTCCGGGCGAGACGCACGACCTGCGCCGGGATCCGGTCGGCACCGCGTCCGCGGTGCGGGACTGGCTGTACGCCCAGGGCTGGGCGACCGACTGACCCGTCGGCGCCGGCGCGCCCGCGCGACCGTTTCCGGTGCCGGGCACGGGTCGTTGCATCCGATGGTGCCGCCGGCCCGATCCGGACAGGCGGCATCAGTCCTCCCAGGCCCTTCCTGGTCCCAGCGCCGGCCGCCGTCGGGGCCGGGACCAGGAACGGGGAGGGCCGGCCGGAATGCCCCAGTGGTCATCTCGCGTTACAACCCCCGGACGAGTTTTCTGCGAGGGGGGTGACCGGTGCCAACCGAGACACGAAGCCTGGAACGGGACGAACGGGACGCCCGGCAGCTGAAGCGGCTGCTGGATGGCCCGGAGTGGCCCGCGACGGCGGGACCGGGCGGGGTGGGTGCGGTGAGCACGGGCACACCAGCCGGAAGTGAATCTGCGGGTAGGTCCGTGCGCGTATCCTCGGCGGGAAAGCATCCGACGCGAGGGGATGTGCGGTTGACCACCGAGAAGACGGACGAGCGCAGGGCCCGATTCGAGCGGGACGCGATGCCATTCGTCGATCAGCTCTACGCTGCTGGGCTGCGGATGACGCGCAACCCGGCGGATGCCGAGGACCTGGTCCAGGAGACCTACCTGAAGGCGTACGCGGCCTTCCACCAGTTTGAGCAGGGCACGAACCTGAAGGCCTGGCTCTACCGGATCCTGACCAACACCTACATCAACTCCTACCGTAAGCGGCAGCGTCAGCCGATCCAGGCGCCCACCGAGGAGATCACCGACTGGCAGCTCGCCGAGGCCGAGTCGCACACCTCCAGCGGGTTGCGCTCCGCCGAGACGGAGGCACTGGACCGGCTGCCGGACAGCGACGTCAAGGAGGCCCTCCAGCAGTTGCCGGAGGAGTTCCGGCTGGCTGTCTACCTCACCGATGTCGAGGGCTTCTCCTACAAGGAGGTCGCGGACATCATGGGCACGCCGATCGGCACCGTGATGTCGCGTCTGCACCGGGGCCGTCGTAATCTGCGCAAGCTGCTCGAGCGCTACGCCGGGGAGCGGGGCTTCAGTGCGGCCCGCTCGTCGAAGGGCTCGACCGCCGCCGCTGCCGGCCGGGAGGTGTGACGTGAGCTGTGGGGAGCCGCACGAGACGGACTGCCGCGAAGTGCTCGCGGAGGTGTATCTCTACCTTGATCTGGAGTGCGCCGACGAGCGGCGCTCGCTGATCCGGCACCACCTGGACGAGTGCGGGCCCTGCCTGCGCGAGTACGGGCTGGAGCAGGAGGTGCGGGCGCTAGTGGCGCGCTGCTGTGGCAACGAGACCGCGCCGGACGAGCTGCGCGAGCGGCTGCGCGTCAAGCTCACCGAGCTGGTGGTCTTCGAGACCAGCGACTCCCGTGAGCTGGCCGACTGAGCGTCGGCACCTGGCAAGACCGGTGGCCCGGGTCGATGTCGACCCGGGCCACCGGTGTACCCGGCTTCGGCCGGGTCGGGCTGATCGGCGACGGGCAGCCGGCCCGTCGACCCGTTCAGGAGTTGGGACGCTTGCCGTGGTTCGCGGCGCTCTTCTTACGAGCCTTCTTCTTCCGGGACTTCTTCGCCATAGCTGACCTCCTCGTGGTGGATCGGATCCGTCCTGCGCACGACCTCGGCGCCGATGCACCCACCGGCGGTCCGGCGGCGGGTCCGACCCGCTGATGGTAGTGCGGTCGGCACCTGCCGCCTTCCCCAGGGCGGGCCTGCCATCCCGGCCGAGCCGCTGCGCGCCCACCGCCGATCGACGCATGATTGGATACGTCGGCAGGCACATCGCGAAGAGGGAGGGTCTGGACATGGCCGAGGAGATCCGCGCTGAGATGGTGGCCAACGTCTGGAAGGTCGTCGCCACCGCGGGTGACACCGTGGCCGAGGGCGACACCCTGGTGATCCTCGAGTCGATGAAGATGGAGATCCCGGTCATCGCCGAGTCCGATGGTGTGCTCCAGCAGCTCGCCGTGCACGAGGGCGACGTGGTGCAGGACGGTGACCTGATCGCGGTGATCGCTTGACCAGGCTGCGGGTCCGTGGCGCCGAACCGGCCGACTTTCCGGCGGTGGCCCGACTGACCGTGGCCGCGTACGAGGCGGACGGCCAGCTCAAGGGCGAACACGGGTACGGCGAGGTGCTGGCCGACGTGTCGACCCGGGCGGCCAGCGGCGAGGTGCTGGTGGCGGTCGACGAGGTGACCGACGCGGTGCTCGGCTCGGTCACGTTCGTGCTGCCGGGCACTCCGTTCGCGGAGCTGTCCGGGCCGGGCGAGGCGGAGTTCCGGATGCTCGCGGTCGACCCGGGTGCCCAGGGCCGCGGTGTCGGTGCGGCGCTGGTCGAGGCGTGTGTCGACCGGGCGACCGAGCTGGGCTGCACGGCGGTGGTGATCTGCGTTCGGGCCGGGATGGCCGATCCGGCGCACCGGCTCTACGCGCGGCGCGGGTTCGTCCGCTGGCCGGAGAAGGACTGGACGCCGCTGCCGGGCGTGGATCTGCTCGGCCTGCGCCTTGACCTGACGCGCGGCTGAGTCGTCGACCGGTGAGCTGACGTCGGCCAGGTCAGGCGTCGGGCTGGGTGCCGATGGCGGCCAGCAACTCGTCGGCGACCTCCAGCGCGAGCTTGCGGCGTTCGTCGTCGCTGATGTGCGGTGCGCGGACCGCGAACCAGCTGGTGTGCACCGCGAAGATTGACAGCGCGGCGCGCAGTTGGGCGGCGGGGGAGTCGTCGCCCCGGCAGAGCGCGTCGGCCAGCTCCAACATCCGACCGCGCATCTTCTGGCCGGCGGAGAGGCTCTTGAGCGCGGTCTGGTTCTGCTCGAAGAAGCGCATCACCGACGGCTGGGTGCCGTCGAACATCGTGTCGGCGTACCGGGAGATCAGCTCGCGCCGGGTGGCCAGCGTGGCGGGCTGCGTCTCGGCCCAGGCGATCAGCGCGTCCATCCCCTCCAGCCGGTCCTCGACGAAGCTGGCGACGATGTCGTCCTTGCTCTTGAAGTGGTAATAGAGCGCGGCCTTGGTGACGTTGAGGCGCTCGGCGATCTCGCGCAGCGAGGTCTTCTCGTACCCCTGCTCGGTGAAGAGCTCGAGCGCGACGGACTTGATCCGTTCCCGCGTCCCGCCTGTGCTCTCGCTCACCCACGCCCTCCAAATGGCTTGACCGTTGTTCGTACCCAACTTACCGTGCGGCTAGTAAGGTGACTAGCCGGGCGGCAAGTAAGTACGGCAATCCTCGGGGGGAGCTTACCCATGACTCAGGCAACCCAGGCCGGCACGCGACCCAACAACATTCGGGTCGTGCTGTTCGGGCTGATGATCGCGATGATGCTCGCGATGCTCGACAACATGATCGTCAGCACCGCGCTACCGCGGATCGTCGGCGAGTTCGGTGGCCTCAACCACTTCACCTGGGTGGTCACCGCGTACGTTCTGGGCACCACCGTCTCCACCCCGATCTGGGGCAAGCTCGGTGACCTCTACGGCCGCAAGTCCGTCTTCCTGACCTCGGTCATCACCTTCCTCGTCGGGTCCGCCCTCTGCGGCATGGCCGGCTCCGGGATGTTCGGTGGCCCGGAGGACGGCATGGTCCAGCTCATCGCCTTCCGTGCCGTGCAGGGCCTCGGCGCCGGCGGCCTCATGGTCGGTGTGATGGCGATCATCGGTGACCTGGTCCCGCCCCGCGAGCGTGGGCGCTACCAGGGCATGATCGCCGGCATCATGGCCATCGCCATGGTCGCCGGTCCGCTGGTCGGTGGCTTCATCACCGATCACCTCTCCTGGCGCTGGGCGTTCTACGTGAACCTGCCGCTGGGCGGCGTCGCGTTGCTCGTGCTGATCACCACCATGCACCTGCCGAAGTACCGCACCGAGCACCGGATCGACTGGCTCGGCGCCGGGTTGCTCTCGGTCGGCATCACCGCGATCGTGCTCATCACCACCTGGGGCGGCAACGAGTACGACTGGACGTCGCCGCAGATCCTCGGCCTGGCCGTGCTGGCCGTGCTCGCGTTGGTGGCGTTCGGCCTGGTGGAGCGCCGGGTCCAGGAGCCGATCCTGCCGTTGGCGCTCTTCGCCAACCGCAACTTCGCGTTGATCTCGGTGATCGGCTTCCTGCTCGGCTTCGCGATGTTCGGCGCGATGAACTTCCTGCCGCTCTACCAGCAGACCGTGCAGGGGGCGTCGGCGACCAACAGCGGTCTGCTGCTGCTGCCCCTGATGTTCGGCATGCTGGTCGTGTCGCTGGTCATCGGTCGGGCGATCACCAAGAACGGCAGGTACCGCGCGTACCCGATCATCGGTGGCGTGGTGATGACGGGCGGCATGGCGTTGCTGTCCATGCTCGACACCGACACCAGCAAGCTGATGTCCTCGCTGTACATGGTCGTGCTCGGCGTCGGCATGGGCTTCCTCATGCAGACGTCGATGCTGATCGCGCAGAACAGCGTGGAGCAGAAGGACCTCGGCGCGGCCAGCGGCGCGGCGACCTTCTTCCGGTCGATCGGCGGCTCGTTCGGCATCTCGCTGTTCGGCGCGATCTTCGCCAACCGGCTGGCCAACTCCGAGGGCGGCCGGGCCTTCGGTGGCGGTGAGGCCGGCGCCGGGATGGACCTGGCGAAGCTCAAGGAGCTGCCCGCCCAGGCGCGCGAGGCGGTGCTCGGCGGTCTCTCCGACGCCATCTCGCACGTCTTCCTCTGGGCGGTGCTGTTCTCCATCGTGATCCCGGTGCTCGCCTGGTTCATCAAGGAGATCCCGCTGCGCACCGCGAACGAGGCACCTCCGCAGGCCACTCCGGAGGAGGAGGCCGAGGTCGCCCTCGGCAAGGCCGCCCCGGTCGCCTGATCCAACCCCCCAGAACCCCCGCGATCTTGCACTTTGTGCGCGTGCATAAGCACTGTTTCCGACAAAACGGCGACAGTAAGTGCAAGATCGCGGGGGTTGGCGGGGTGCGCGGGGGCGGGAGGTTAGCGGCGGAGCAGGCGTTGCCAGAGGCGGCGCAGCGGGTTGCGGGGGCGGGGGAGTCGGGGGGAGTGGGTGCCGATCAGCCTGGTGGCCAGGGCCGTGGTCGCCGGGTCGAGCTGCGGGGCGGCGAGGGCCAGGTGAGCCAACGAGGCGGCGATCGGGACGGGTCGGGTGCGGGCCACGGCAGCCGCGTCGGCCAGTCGCTCCGCCACCACCCGCGCCACGTCGGGCCGTACCGAGGGGTCCACCCATGCGGCGGTGACCAGGGCGAACAGCGCCGCCTCGGTGACCCAGTCCTCGACACCCCAGATCAGGTCAAGCAGCACCCGACGCCGGGTCGAGCCCTCCCACGGCTCGTCGGTGCGGTGATGCAGCAGCCCCAGGCAGGCCCACACCTGCACCCCACGGACCCAGACCGACGGGTCATGGGCGGCCAGCAGCCGACCCACCGCGTTCGCCGGCGCGGCCGGCGGATGCACCAACAGCCCGAGCAGGTCGGCCAGGTCGAGGCCGGCCAGGCCCACGGCCGCGTCGTACGCCGCCGGTGGGTGCGGCCAGGCTGGGTGGGCGATCTGCCCGATCCGTTCGACCGCCGTCGCCGAGGGCGCCGGCAGCGCGGGCGTCGGGACCGCGTCCGTGTAGTGCCACAACCGCTGAGCGGACGCCCGTCGGGGCTCGCGCGGGTCCGGCTCCGGTGTGCCGACGACCTCGATCCGCAGCCCGGGGGCGGTGGCGATCGCCGTCCCGACCGCGCTCGGTGGGGCGGCTGCGGGTAGGCGTACGGCGCCGCCGAGACCGTTGTCGTCGTCGGCCACCGCCTGGCGCAGCGCGTCGACCAGTGGACCGCCGGCCGGGGTGAGCTGACCGAGCCAGGGTCGACCTCGGCAACACTGGGCCAGGTCGCCGTGCTCGTGGGTGTCGTCCGGGTGGTCGCGCACGAAGTCGGCGAGCGCGACCAGGTGGGCCAGGTCGCCATCGCGCAGGTGCCGCAGGCGGTGGGCGGTGTGCACCGCACAGTCGAACGACGGATCGCGCGCCAGCGCCCGCTCGGTCCACTCCAGCGCCTCGTCCAGCCGGCCGATCTCCGCCAGGGTTCCGGCGATGTCCGCGTAGATCGCCAGGTCGTCGGGGTCCAGCTCGACGGCCCGACCGAGGGCCGCGAGGCCGTCGCGGGTCCGGCCCGAGCTGCGGTACGCGTACCCGAGCCACACCTCGCCCATCTTCGAGGGCTGCACGCGTACCCCTCGGGTGGCCCAGCGGACCGCCAGCTCGACCTCGCCGAGACGCCGGGCCAGTGCGGACCCCGCGCCCAACAGCAGGCCGTGCTCGGCGTGCACGGTGGCCGCGTTGCGGGCGAGTGTGAGGTACGGCGTGAGAGGGGCCCGGCCGACCCGCGGCACCGGGTCGGGCAGCGCGGCGCAGACCTGCATGAGGACACGGGCGACGTGCTCCGGGTCCAGCCGTTCGGCCAGCTCGGGCGCGGTGACCCAGGGCACCGCGGCCCACTCGGTGCCGGGCGCGTAGGTGGTCGCCGCGGCCAGCAGCTCCAGCCCTTCGGCGGGGCGGCCGGCGGCGGCGAGGAGGTGGGCGCGGGCGACGACCGCGCCGACGAAGGTGTGGTGGTTGATCGGAAAGAGGTCGAGCCCGCCGCCGCTGGTCGCGGCGAGCCGGGCCAGCGTCTCGTGCACCTCCGGGAGGGTGGGGGCACGAGCCAACGCGCCGGCCAGGTGGCCGGCGGCGTGGTGCAGGTCGCCCTCGTCGAGTGCCAGCCGGGCCAGCGCCAGCTCCTCCGTCGCGGAGAGCGCGGGGTCGTCCGTTCCCTCGGGCACGTCGTCCTCTCGTCGCACGGGCTAGACCGGGTACCTCGGGACAAGCCTAGTTGATATTGAGATTATTCGGTGATCATCTGCGCAGTCCTGCTCGTTCGATTGCTGAGATACGATGAAAAGTGCAAGACTGAGCAAGAATCGCGCGGCTACCGCGCAGGGGGAGGGGCTTCCGTGACACGTGCAGGGGCTGGAATGGCCGCCGACATCGACGAGCAGCCGGCTGGCTACGCGCGCCTGCTCTCCGCTGCCAACGCCGCGGAGATCGCCCGGGTGGCGGCGGTCATCGCCGAACGTCGACCGCGGCACGTGGTCTTCACCGCACGGGGCACCTCCGACCACGCCGCGCTCTACGGGGCCTACCTGACCGAGATCCGGCTCGGCCTGCCCGCCGGGCTCGCCTCACCCAGCGTCGTCACCCTGTTCGGGGCCCGCCCCGACCTGTCCGACGCGCTGGTCGTCGGGGTCAGCCAGAGCGGCGGCTCGCCCGACCTGGCCGAGGTGCTGCGCGCCGCCCGAGCCTCCGGGGCGCTGACCCTCGCGGTGACCAACGCCCCCGACTCGCCGCTGGTCGACGTGGCCGAGCTGAGCGTCGACATCGCGGCCGGGCACGAGCGGGCGGTGGCCGCCACCAAGACGTACACCGCCGAGTTGCTTGCCCTGCTGATGCTGGTGGAGGGGATCCGGGGCGGCGACGGCGTGCTCCCGGCAGTCGAACGGGAGGCGCTCGCCGCGCTGCCCGAGCTGGCCGAGCGCACCCTGGCCGACGACACCCCGGCTCGGCTCGCCCCGCGCTACCGGTTCGCCCGCCAGCTGGTCACCACCGGCCGGGGGTACGCCTACCCGACCGCCCGGGAGGCCGCGCTGAAGCTGATGGAGACCTCGTACCTGCCCGCGCTCGCCTTCTCCGGCGCCGACCTGCTGCACGGCCCGCTCGCGATGACCGACCCGGAGGTCCCGGTGCTCGCCGTGGTCGGCTCCGGCCCCGGCGGCAGGTCGATGGGCGAGGTGCTGCCCCGCCTCGGCGAACGCCGTGCCGACGTCGTGGTGGTCGGCTCCGCCGACGTGCCGGGTGCCACCCGACTGGCCGTCCCCGAGGTCGACGAGCGGTACGCCCCGCTGCTGGACATCCTGCCGATGCAGCGGTTGGCGCTGGCCCTGGCGCTCACCCGGGGCGAGGACCCGGACGCGCCGCGCGGCTTGAAGAAGGTCACCGCGACGATGTGAGGCGCGGCGTGGCACCCTGGTCACCGTGTCCACGCTGCGCGACCTCGCCGAGGAGCACACCCATCTCCGTCCGGCCGACATCGACCACCTGCACCGGATCGCCGGCGACTGGCAGCTGCTCTCCGATCTGTCCTTCGCTGACCTGCTGCTCTGGGTGCCGGTCGACGCCGAGGGCACGTTCCTCTGTGTCGCCCAGGTCCGTCCGACCACCGCACCCACCGCCTATCAGGACGACCAGGTGGGTCGGATCGTCGGCGGGTCGGAGGTGGCCCACCTGGGGGTGGCGTACTCCCAGGGCCGGATCTGGCGCGAGGGCGACCCGGTCTGGTACGGCGACGTGCCGGCCCGGCACGAGGCGATCCCGGTCCGGCTGCGTACCGCCGAGGGGGAGGCCGGCGAGGTGATCGCCGTGGTCGGGCGGGACACCAACCTCTCCACCGCACGTACGCCCAGCCAGCTGGAACTCAACTACCTGACCACGGCCGACGACCTGGCGCAGATGATCGCGGACGGCACGTTTCCGCCGCCGAGGCATCCGGGCGAGACCACCTCGGCGCCCCGGGTCGGCGACGGCCTGGTCCGGCTCGACGCCGGCGGCAAGGTCACCTACGCCAGCCCGAACGCGCAGTCCGCGTACCGCCGCCTGGGTTACGCCTCGCACCTGGTGGGTGAGGACCTGGCCGCGCTGCACCGCCGGTTGGCCGGTGACCCGCTGGACGGCACCGAGGCGGCGAACGGCATCCTGGCCGCGCTGCGCGGCGAGGCGCCGCCCCGCCGGGAGATCGACGCCCGAGGCGCCACGATGCTCACCCGGGCGCTGCCGCTGATGCCGGCCGGGGTGCCGATCGGCGCGCTGGTGCTGGTCCGGGACATCACCGAGGTCCGGCGTCGGGACCGGGCGCTGATCACCAAGGACGCCACCATCCGGGAGATCCACCACCGGGTGAAGAACAACCTCCAGACGGTGGCCGCGCTGCTGCGGCTGCAGGCCCGCCGGGTGGCCATGCCGGAGGCCCGGGTCGCGCTGGAGGAATCGGTCCGTCGGGTCGCCTCGATCGCCCTGGTGCACGAGACGCTCTCCATGTCCAGCGACGAGGCGGTCGAGTTCGACGGCATCGTGGACCGGGTGGCCAGCGCGGCGACCGAGGTCGCGGCGACCGAGGTGAGCGTCGGCATGCGGCGGCGAGGCAGCTTCGGGGTGTTGCCGGCGGAGATCGCCACCTCGCTGGTGATGGTCCTCAACGAGTTGCTGCTCAACGCCGTCGAGCACGGCTTCCCGTCGGCCGACGAGGCGGAGGAGGAGGCCCCGGCACCCGCCGCGTCGGGCATGGTGCCGGTCGGCGCCGCCGAGGTCGATCCGTCGCAGCGGCCCGAGGTGGTGGTCTCGGCGCACCGGTTCCGCAAGATGTTGCACGTCTCGGTGACCGACAACGGGCGCGGCCTACCACCGGAGTTCGACGCCGAACGCGGCAGCCGGCTCGGCCTCCAGATCGTCCGGGCCCTGGTCACCGGTGAGCTGCGGGGCACCATCGAGCTGCGTGCCGGCGCCAACGGCGGCACCGAGGCGATGCTGGTCGTCCCGCTGGCGCGCAACGCCCAGGACGGCCGCTCGCAGGCCTGAGCCGCCTCCCGCCAGGCCGGATCAGCGATCGGGGCGGTGGGTCAGCAGGGCAACGGTCAGGCCGGGGCGCTGCCAGACCTGGGCGACCGTGAAGTCCGCGCGCAGCGCGGCACCCTTCGCGTCGGGCACGGCGGCCAGCGGTTCGGGGTGCCGGCCGGCGACGACGAGCCACACCCGTGTCGTGCCGGCCAGGCACGGTGCCGGTTGGGGACACTCGGCGGCCCACAGGTCGCCGCGACGCACCTCGTCCTCGGTGACCAGCACGTCCCGTGGCGGGTCGCCGAGGTGGTACTCGATGCCCAGGTCGAGGAAGAGCCAGCTGTGCCGGGGCGAGTAGACCACCGCGTCTCCCGGCCGCTGGCCGTCGGCGATCACCCGTGCCGCCCCCGCGTAGTCCACCGGCGCGCTGCGCGGCCATTCGTGGGTCCGTCGCAGCGCGGCCTGGTCGGGTAGGCCGAGCAGCCCGGCCAGGACCACCACGACGAGCGCGGCCGGCACGGCCCCGGCGGCCAGCGCCGCGCCCGCCAGCAGGCACGCGAAGGGCACCACGAAGACCAGGTACCGGGGCACCCACAGCGGTACGACCGTGCCAGCGGCGAAGAGCAGCAGTACGGGCAGCAGCACCGCGCTGACCGGCAGCAGGGCGCGCCGCCCGAGTCGGGCCGCACCCAGCGCGGCGACCCCGACCAGCAGGCCACCCACCACACTGCTCTGGGCCACGCCGCCGGGCAGCGCGCTCAGGTCGTCCAACCGAGCCAGGTGGACCCAGTTCAACTGCCGGGACTGCTGGGTCCGGGCCTTGACCAGCAGCGGGGCGGCCAACAGCACGGCCGGCAGCACGGCCACCAGCCATCGCCACACCCGCCGATCCCGCTCGGCGTCACGGTGGCCCGGCGCAGCCACGCCGGCCGCGCCCGGGCCACGCCACCAGGCGACGAGGACGACCAGCGCGTGCGCGGCGAGGAGGGTGAGCGCGATCAGATGGATGAGCCCGAGAGCGGCGGCGACGACGGCGTAACCGGCCCACCGGGCCCAGCCCGGTCGACGCAGCGCGGTCACCAGCAGCAGGGTGGCCAGCACGGCGAGCATGGTGGCCAGCGCGTACGGGCGGGCCTCCTGCCCGTAGCGGGAGGTGCCGGGGAGCACCGCGAACAGCAGCCCGGCGAGCAGGCCACCGCGCCGGTCGGCGAGCCGCGCGCCGAGCACGGCGAGCAGCCCGGCCGCCACGGTCATCGCCAGCACCGCCGGTAGCCGCAGGGCGATCGTGGAGTCGCCGACGACCCTGGTCCAGCCGTGCATCAGCAGGTAATACGGCCCGGTGGCGGCGTCGATGGTGCCGGCCAGCCGGGCCAGATCGGCGGGCGAGCGCGTCGCCGCGCTCCACGTCGCCAGCTCGTCGCGCCAGAGCTGGGCGGAGCCCAACCCGGTCAGGGTGATCGCCAGGGTCACCAGCGCCGGGGGGAACCAGACCGGCAGGCGGCGCAGCTGCTCCCACGTCGCCCCGACCGACCTCTCGGACAATTGCCCCACGGTCCGAGCCTGCCACGGCCACCCCCTCCGTGGGCGTCACCCGGCGGCAGGGTCGGCCGACCTCCGGCCCGTGATGTGGGATCCAGCACGCGGACATTGGCCGGCCCCCATGGGGTGTGGCAGCATGGGCTCCATGACCGCCGCAGTCGTCCGCCGCTTCGTGGCACGTCGCCACGTTGATTACGGCCGCGTGCGCAGCGCGATCTGTCCGGCCTACTGACGACGCCCGACCAATCTGTCTCGGGCGCGCTCCGCGCCGGCTGTCTGAAGACACCGTTGTCCCGCCCGCTTCGCCGGGCCGGCCGCCGCGCCCCGCGTACCCCGAGGCACCGCAGACAACGGAGGACGCCGCGATGGCGGTCAGCAGCACCCCGGCCCGTTCCGAGGACCCGACGGCTCGCCCGGCCCGAGCGCCGCGCCGGCCGCGGGGTGAGGGTCAGTGGGCGCTCGGCCACCGCGAGCCGCTCAACCCCAACGAGCGGATCAAGAAGGACGACGACCCGCTCAACGTGCGGGCCCGCATCGAAACCATCTACGCGCACCGCGGCTTCGCCTCGATCGACCCGCAGGACCTGCGCGGCCGATTCCGCTGGTGGGGCCTCTACACCCAGCGCAAGGCGGGCATCGACGGCGGACGCACCGCCGTGCTGGAGCCGCACGAGCTGGAGGACGAGTTCTTCATGCTCCGGGTCCGCATCGACGGCGGCCAGCTCAGCCTGGCCCAACTCCGGGTGATCGCGGACATCTCCCGGGAGTTCGCGCGGGACACCGCCGACATCACCGACCGGCAGAACATCCAGTACCACTGGATCCGGGTCGAGGACATGCCGGAGATCTGGCGTCGGCTGGAGTCGGTCGGCCTGCAGACCACCGAGGCGTGCGGCGACTGCCCGCGCATCGTGCTGGGCAGCCCGGTCGCCGGGGTGGCCCGCGACGAGCTGCTCGACCCGACCCCGGCAATCGACGAGATCGTCTCCCGCTACGTCGGGGACAAGCAGTTCTCCAACCTGCCCCGCAAGTTCAAGACCTCGATCTCCTGGCTGGTCGACACCCCGTACGAGTCGAACGACATCGCCTTCCTCGGTGTCGACCACCCCGAGCACGGGCCCGGCTTCGACGTCTGGGTCGGCGGCGGCCTCTCCACCAACCCGATGCTCGCCAAGCGGCTCGGCGTCTGGGTGCCGCTGGCCGAGGTGCCCGACGTGTGGGCCGGTGTGGTCGGGATCTTCCGCGACTACGGCTACCGCCGACTGCGCAACCGGGCCCGGCTGAAGTTCCTGGTTGCCGACTGGGGCGTGGAGCGCTTCCGCGAGGTCCTGGAGAAGGACTACCTCGGCCGTACGCTGCTCGACGGTCCGGCACCCGTCCTGCCGTCCAAGCCGGTCGACCACGTGGGCGTGCACGAGCAGGCCGACGGGCGGCACTACGTGGGCGCCGCCCCGGTCGTCGGGCGGGTCTCCGGCGCGCAGCTCAGCCAGCTGGCCGACGTGGTCGAGGCGCACGGCAGCGACCGGGTGCGACTCACCCCGTACCAGAAGCTGCTGGTGCTCGACGTGCCGTCGGAGCGGACGGAGTCGCTGGTCGACGCGCTGCGCGGGATCGGTCTGGAGGCCCGGCCGTCGGCCTGGCGGCGCGGCACCATGGCGTGCACCGGCATCGAGTACTGCAAGCTCGCCATCGTCGAGACGAAGGCCCGTGGCGAGGAGTTGGTGGCCCGGCTGGAGCAGCGGCTACGCGACTTCGACGCGGACATCTCCATCCACATCAACGGCTGCCCGAACGCCTGCGCGCGGACCCAGGTGGCCGACATCGGGCTCAAGGGTCAACTGGTGGTCGGCCCGGACGGCCGGCAGGTCGAGGGCTTCCAGGTGCACCTGGGCGGCGGGCTGGGCATGGCCCAGGGGCAGACCGCCGGTTTCGGCCGCAAGCTGCGCGGCCTGAAGACCACCGCCGAGGAGCTTCCGGAGTACGTCGAACGGCTGGCCCTTCGCTACCTGGCCGGCCGCAGCGAGGGCGAGACGTTCGCCAACTGGGTGATCAGAGTCGACGAGGAGGAACTGCGGTGAGCAGCGAGAACCGAGCGGCACCTCTGTACTGCCCGTACTGCGGCGAGGAAGACCTGCGGCCGCACGAGGCGGGGCACGGCGCCTGGGAGTGCCACGCCTGCACCCGGGTCTTCTCGGTGAAGTTCACCGGGCTGCTCAGCCGGACGGTGACCCGGTGAGCGCGAGGAGTGAGCTTGCGAGCCCCGCAGCCGCGAGCGAAAAGCCAGCTCGGTTGAGCCTCGTCTCGGCCGCGAGCCTTCGCCTGGTGGGCCCGGGCGGCGCGACGCCGGCCGACCCGGCCCGGCGCAGCCCGGACGAGCTGCGGGCGCTGGCCGAGCAGGCCGCTCGGGACCTGGAGGGCGCCCCGGCACTGGAGATCGCCCGCTGGGCGGCGCAGACCTTCGGTGAGCGGTTCTGCGTGACCAGCTCGATGGCCGACGCCGTGCTGGCACACCTGGTGTCCCGGGTGGCCCCGGGGGTGGACGTGGTCTTCCTCGACACCGGCCTGCACTTCCCCGAGACGCTGCGGGTTCGCGACGAGGTCGCCCGGACGCTGCCGGTGAACGTCCGGTCGATCCGGCCCCGACTCACCGTCGGTCAGCAGGACGGTCAGTACGGCCCCCGGCTGTTCAACAAGTCGCCGGACGACTGCTGCCAGCTGCGCAAGGTGGAGCCGCTGGAGCGGGCGCTGACCGGGTACGACGCCTGGGCCGCCGGGCTGCGTCGGGACGAGTCGCCGACCCGGGCCAACACGCCGGTGGTGACCTTCGACGCGCGGCGCGGCAAGGTCAAGGTCAACCCGATCGCGGCGTGGTCGCAGGCAGATGTGGACGCCTACATCGCCCGCTTCAACGTGCCGGTCAACGAGCTGTTCAAGCAGGGTTACAGGTCGATCGGCTGCTGGCCGTGCACCCGCCGCACGAAGGCCGGCGAGGACGCGCGGGCCGGCCGGTGGGCCATGTTCGAGAAGACCGAGTGCGGGCTGCACGTCTGACCTCCCCGGCGACGACCCTGACCGGCCCCGACGCGGCCGGCGGGGCGGATCCGGTGGTGCTGGTCGCGCACGGCAGCCGTGATCCTCGAGCGGCCGATGCCACCCGGGCACTGGCTCGGGCCGTGTCGGCGGCTCGGCCGGGCACGCCGGTGTGGGCGAGCTGGCTGGACCACACCGAGCCGGGCCCGACCGAGGTGCTGCGCGAGCTGGCCATGGCCGGTCATCGTCGGACGGTGCTGGTGCCGCTGCTGCTGACCGCCGCGTACCACCATCGGGTGGACATTCCGGCGGCGGTCGCCGCAGCGGCACAGGCCGGCCCACCGCTGGCGGTACGGGTGACCGACGTGCTCGGCCCGACGGACGGAACGCCCGATCCCGGGTTGCTGGCCGGGCTGCGTCGTCGGCTGGCTGAGACGCAACCGGGTGGCTGGGACGTGTTGCGTCGGGGTGGCTGGGACGCGTTGCGTCGGGGTGGCTGGGACGCGTTGCGTCGGGGTGGCTGGGACGCGTTGGTGCTGGCCGCCGCGGGCACCCGGGACGCGCGGGCGCGTCGTTCGGTGGGTCGGGTCGCCGATGCGCTCGGCGTGGAGTTCGGGGTGCCCTGCCGGGTGGCGTACGCCTCGGCGGCTCCACCGGCGGCCGGCGTGGCGGTGTCCCGGCTGCGGGCGTCCGGCGCGCGTCGGGTCGCGGTGGCCGCGTACTTCCTGGCACCGGGGCTGTTTCACGACGCGGTGGCCGAGGCGGCTCGGGCGGCGGGCGCGGTCGCGGTGGCCGCGCCGTTGACCGACGCGCCGGAGTTGGTCGAGTTGGTGCTGCGTCGGGTCGACGACCGGCCCGTGCCGGCGTCGACGGGGTGACCGGTGCCGGCGCGGGTCATCGGGTGCCGGGACAGCGGAACGCCCCGGCGGGCGGACCCACCGGGGCGTACAGCTGTGTCGTTGGGGATCAGGCGGTGTGAGCGCGCAGCACCCGGAGACCGCCGCGCCGCTTGACAGCGCGCCGCTCCTCCTCGCTCATTCCGCCCCAGACGCCGGCGTCCTGACCAGACTCGAGTGCCCACTGCAGGCACTGGTCGGTCACGGAGCAGCGCCGGCAGACGGCCTTGGCCTGCTCGACCTGCAGGAGAGCCGGTCCGGACGTCCCAATCGGGAAGAACAGCTCCGGGTCCTCGTCGCGGCAGACAGCATGGTGACGCCAGTCCATGGCGGCAACACTCCTCATTCTGGATGGGTGGCAAATATTGCTTGTCGTGCTTTTCCTATATGCATCCGCAGTGCCGATGTAACAGTTAGCGTTCGTCCATTCGGCAGTGCGTGAGCAGGCTGTTAGCACCGGGGACCTGCTGGAACAGCTCAACCTGACGAGCATATCCAGGCGATGTCTCGGTAACTCAAGTTCGCTTGTGAATACTTTCACGAACAGTCGTGATGTCAAGGGTGACGCTCGGAAAAACTCCGGGCGGTGAGCAAGCCCACAACCCATTTGTCCGGGTTCCAGTGCTTTCCTGGTTACCCGCCGTGCCACAGTCGAGGATCAATATAGTACAGTCCGCGTGACATTGCTGACATTTCCGGCACCTGCCCCTCGGTGTGGCGGCGACCGTGTCGACCGGATGTGGCCACCGTGTCGACCTAGGGCAGTACCCGAGAGCTAGCAGATTACTCTCAGTGCGGCGGGAACGGAGGTGAATCTGACTTTCTCCCGCTCGCCGAGATAGTCCCCGTCCAGCTGGAACGCCTGCGGGCGGCTGGAGACCAGCGTGAACTCCGCTGTGTCATGGAGACGTAACACCTGCCGGCCGCGCGGATTCGGTTGCCGGGACAGGAACTGCGTCACTGTCCGTGTTGTGCTAGCCACCCGGAGCTGACGCAATGCCAGCACGTCCAGCCCGAGGTCGAACGACGCCGCCGGGTTCGGGTTGACCTCCCGGTCGCCCAGGTATGTCCAGGGTGCGGTGTTCTGGATGATGACGGTGGCCAGCTCGGTCTCCGCCGGCTCGCCTGGACGCTCCAGGACGATCGCCGGGTGCCGTCGGTCCGAGGCGAAGAAGTACTGGTTCATGATCGAGCGCAGATAGAGCGAGGGCGTGGACACCCGGCCCTTGCGCCGGGCCTGCTCCACCCGGTGGATCACCGCGGCGTCCAGGCCGAAGCCGGCGCAGAAGGTGAAGTAGCGGTCGTCGGCGCGGCCCAGCCCAACCGTCCGGCTCCGACCCAACCGCAGCCCTTCCAGGATCATGCTGGTGGCCTCCGGCCACTCCCGGGGCAGCCCCACCGCGCGGGCGAACACGTTGGTCGAACCGCCGGGGACGGTCGCCAGCGCGGGCAGGCGCTCGGCCATCGGGGCACCGTCGGCGCGAGCCGGCGGTTCGGCCGTCATCAGGCCGTTCACCACCTCGTTCACCGTGCCGTCACCACCCAGGGTGACGACCAGGTCGACCCCCTCGGCGGCTGCTTCCCGGGCCAGCGCCACGGCGTGCCCCCGCCGCCGGGTGTAGCGCACGCTGAGGTCGACTTCGCTGCGCAGCGCCCGGACAAGCACGTCCCGGCTGCGTTCGCTGGTAGTGGTGGCCTTCGGATTGACCACCAGGACGGCCCGCATGGGCGGCACTGTACCTCTCGGCAGCCCGGGTATCGTGGCGCGCGTGACCATCGACTCGGACCCGATTCCCGTCACGCTCCGCTGGGCGGTCCGGCTGCTGTGGGCGGAAGCGGCTGTCGTCGGGCTGGTCGCCGTCTGGCTGATCTGGGCCGACCTCACGGCCACCCGCACGGATCTGTTGGCGGCGTTGCTGGTGACCGCGTTCGCCATCGGGGCGGCGGTTGTGCTCTGGGCGCTGGGCCGCGCGCTGCTGCGCCGTCAGGCGGGCGCACGCGCCCCCGCGATCGTGCTTCAGCTGATGCTGCTGCCGATCGGGTGGTTCATGATTCAGGCCGGGTTGGGCTGGCTGGGCGTGCCGCTGATGGTGCTCGGTCTGGGCGTGGGTTGGCTGCTGGTCAGCCCGCCGACGACGCGTGCCCTCGGCTTCGAGTGACCGTGCCGGCCCGTCCCGGGTCGGTCAGTAGCCGCCGGAGCGGCGGGTGAGCAGCGCGATCGTGGCCCGACCGTCGGTGGACGTCGCCGACGCCGAGGTGGTCAGCGCGGTGAGCACCTTCCAGGCGAAGGACGACTCGGCGGGCAGGGTGGCACCGCGCACGGTCGGCACCGTCACCTCCACGGTCAACGCGTCCTCGGTGACGACGAAGCGGCACTCCAACTCGGCGTCTCGGGTGGCGATGGCGAGCAGCATGGCGCACGCCTCGTCGACGGCGATCCGCAGATCCTCGATCTCGTCGAGCGCGAACTGCAATCGGGCCGCGAGACCGGCGGTGGCGGTGCGAAGCACGCCGAGATAACCGCCGTCGGCGGGCACCGTGAGGTGCACCACGTCATCGTCGGTCACTGGCTGGCCAGTCAGTTGAGTCACGCCTCATCCCCCCGGTCGGGGACTCTACCCGGTCAGTCGTCGGTACATGTGCCGGCGGTGCTGGCGTGATCGGCCAACTCGCGCAGAGCGTCGCCGCTGAGCCGGTAGGGAAGCCACTCGTTCATCTGCTCCGCGCCGATCGAGGCGTAGAAGCCGGCGGCCGGATTCCAGTCGATCATCCACCACTCCAGCCGCTGATAGCCGCGTCGTACGCAGATGTCGGCCAGCGCGGCGAGGAGCAGTCGGCCGGCTCCGGTGCCCCGGGCCGCCGGCCGGACGTAGAGGTCCTCCAGGTGGATGCCGTGCACGCCGGCCCAGGTGGAGAAGTTGAGGAACCACAGCGCGAAGCCGACCGGCTCGTCGTGCTCGTCCACCGCGACGTGGCCGAACAGAGCCGGATCCTTGCTGAAGAGCGCCGAGGTCAGCTGCTCGGCGGTCAGGTGGCACTGCTCCGGGGCGCGTTCGTACTCGGCCAGCTCGTGCACCATGGCGACGATGGCCGGCACGTCCTCGGGACGTGCCGGCCGGATCGTCGGGATGACCGGTGAGGTCACGCCTTCTTGGTCTCCCAGAAGATCTTCGAGATCTCGTCGATCTTCGCGAGCAGCTTGTCGGCGGTGGCCGGGTCGAGGCTGCCCTTGACGCCACCGGCGCCGGCGAGCTTGGTGGCCTCGTTGAACAGGCTGTGCAGGTTCGGGTACTTCTCGAAGTGCGGCGGCTTGAAGTAGTCGGTCCAGAGCACCCAGAGGTGGTGCTTGACCAGCTCGGCGCGCTGCTCCTTGATGATGATGGCGCGGGTGCGGAACTCCGGGTCGGTGTTCGACTGGTACTTCTCGCAGATCATTTTGACCGACTCGGCCTCGATCCGGGCCTGAGCCGGGTCGTAGACACCGCACGGCAGGTCGCAGTGAGCGCTCGCGGTGACGCGGGGCGCAAGGATGCGCGGAAGTCGCATCGGGATCCTCCATGGGAAGTTTGCGATGATCAAAGGCGACATTACTCCTGGGAATGCTCCCCGAACCGGGTGGAGGTGAAACCAGTGACCACCGATCACCCGGCTGAGGCGCCGCGGTTGCGCAGACCGCTCACCGCCGTCCTGGTGACCGGCCCGTCCATGGCGCCGACGCTGCGCCACGGCGACGCGGTACTGGTCCGCCTCGCTGGTCGCCCGATCCGAGCCGGTGACGTGGTGGTCGCGGTCTTCCGGACCCGGCCCGATCTGCTGGTGGTGAAGCGTGCGGTCCGGCCGCAGGACGGCGGCTGGTGGCTGCGGGGCGACAACGACCTGATCGCCGACGACTCCCGGGCCTACGGGGTGGCCGACGTACGCGGACGGGTGGTGGCCCGCTACTGGCCGCGCCCCAGACGGATTCCTCGTCGTCGGTTATGACCCTGCTCACATCCGAGGGGTGGTGCCGACACTATGCTCGGAAAGTGCCCGGGTGACCCCCCGCACCGCGTGCCCCCGCTCGCCGCCCACCTCGCGGCGAGGCCGGCCGCCTCACATCTGCTCGACAGATCCTGGAGTCACCACCATGTCTTCGTCCACCGTGGACCCTGCTGATCCCGTCTTCCTGCTGCACCGGGGCGGCAAGATGGCCGTCACCTCGACCGTGCCGCTCACCAGCCGGGAGGACCTCTCCCTGGCGTACACCCCGGGGGTGGCCCGGGTGTGTGAGGCGATCGCCGCCGACCCCGCCCTGGTGGACGACTACACCTGGGTGTCGCACACGGTCGCGGTGGTCACCGACGGCTCGGCGGTGCTCGGGCTGGGCAACATCGGCCCCCGCGCCGCGCTGCCGGTGATGGAGGGCAAGGCGGTGCTGTTCAAGCAGTTCGCCGGGGTGGACGCTGTGCCGGTGTGCCTGGACACCCAGGACGTGGACGAGATCGTCGCCGTGGTGCGCGCGCTGGCCCCCTCGTTCGGCGGGATCAACCTGGAGGACATCAGCGCGCCGCGCTGCTTCGAGATCGAGCGCCGGCTCGACGAGGCGCTGGACATCCCCGTCTTCCACGACGACCAGCACGGCACCGCGATCGTGGTGCTCGCCGCGCTGCGGAACGCCGCGACGCTGCTCGACCGCAAGCTCGGCGACCTGCGGGTGGCGGTGAGCGGCGCGGGCGCGGCCGGCGTGGCCGTGACGAAGATGCTGATCGCCGGCGGCGTCAACCCCGACCAGGTGGTGGTCTGCGACTCCAAGGGGATCATCGGCCGGCACCGCACCGAGCTGACCGGCACCAAGGCCGAGCTGGCGGCGAGCACCAACGCCGACGGCCGGCACGGCGACATCACCGAGGCGCTGCGCGACGCGGACGTGTTGGTCGGAGTCTCCGGTGGGCAGATCCCCGAGGCGGCGGTGGCCGGGATGGCGCCCGGCGGGATCGTGTTCGCGCTGGCGAACCCGACCCCGGAGGTGCACCCCGAGGTGGCCGCCCGGCACGTCGCGGTGGTCGCCACCGGCCGAAGTGACTACCCCAACCAGATCAACAACGTGCTGGCCTTCCCCGGGGTGTTCCGTGGTGCGCTGGATGCGGGCGCCACCCGGATCACCGAGGCGATGAAGGTCGCCGCCGCGGACGCCATCGCCGGGGTGGTGGCGGAGTCGCTGACCGCCGACGCGATCGTGCCGTCTCCGCTCGACCCGCGCGTCGCGCCGGCCGTGGCCGCGGCGGTCGCCGAAGCCGCCCGCCGCGACGGCGTCGCCCGCCGCTAGCTCGCATGGGCCGGAGGCGCTCCGGCGCGGCATGCGCCGCCGGCCTGTGCGTCGGGCGCCTTCTTAACGAGCGCTCAGCTTGTTACCGTGCCGATCATGCGTGCTGCCTTTGCCTCCCGCTTCGACGACGCCGATCCGCTCGCCGCGCTCACCGTCGGCGAGCGGCCCGAGCCGACCCCTCCGGCCGACGACTGGGTGACCGTGCGGTTGCGGGCCACCTCGCTCAACCACCACGACCTCTGGTCGCTGCGCGGGGTGGGTCTCACCGACGCCCAGCTGCCGATGATCCTCGGCTGCGACGCGGTCGGGTTGGACCCGGAGGGGCGCCCGGTGGTGGTGTACCCGGTGGTGGTCACTCCGGGTGACCCGCGCGGGGTTTCCATCCTCTCCGAGCACTTCCCCGGGACGCTCGCCGAGCGGGTGGCCGTACCCCGGTCGAACTTGATCCCGCTGCCCGACGGCATGGCGGCGACCGACGCGGCGTGCCTGCCCACGGCCTGGCTGACCGCCTGGCGGATGCTGACCACCAAGGGCCGCGTCGCGGACGCGGACAGCGTGCTGGTACAGGGTGCCGGGGGTGGCGTGGCCACCGCGGCCGTCGCGCTCGCCGTCGCGATGGGCAAGCGGGTGTACGCGACCAGCCGCGACGCGGTCAAGCGGGACCGGATCTCGGCCCTCGGCGCCACCGCCGTGGAGCCCGGCGCCCGGCTGCCGGAACGGGTCGACGTGGTGATCGAGACGGTCGGCGCGGCCACCTTCGACCACTCGCTGAAGTCGGCCGCGCCGATGGCCCGGATCGTGGTCTCCGGTGCGACCGCCGGGCACGAGCCGTCGGTCAACCTGCGCCGGGTCTTCGCGATGCAGCTGGAGATCCTGGGCACCTCGATGGGCACGCCCGGCGAGCTGTACGAGCTGTTGGCGTTCTGTTCGGAGAACGAGGTGCGCCCGCTGGTGGACAGCGTCATCCCGTTCAGCCGGGTCGAGGACGCCTTCGCCCGACTGCACTCCGGCGACGCCTTCGGCAAGGTCGTCATCGACCACACCGCCTGACGCGGCCTGGTCTCCGGGCGTTCGCGGCAAGATCGGTCGACCGGCGGACGTCAGAGGTGGTCGTCGAAGGTGGCGATGTCGCCGCGCGTCGCGTCGGCGGAGATGCGCTTCTTCGCGTCCGCGTCGCCGTAGAGCGACCAGCGCAGAAACTCGACCGACGTGTCCGAGACGACCCGCAGCGTCGCGCCGTCGCTGAGCAGAGCCCGCCCGTGGTCGCCCTTGGGCAGGCTCAGCATCGCCTTCGGCCAGGGCACCTTGTCGTACGCGGCCTTGCCCGCCGCGTACTCGACCACCTCGTCCAACTTCCCGTGCACGAACAACTGTGGCGCGGCCGCCCCGGCGAACGCGGTGCCCACGCCGAGCGCCGTGCCGGCGAACACCACGCCCGCGTCCAGCCGCTCGTCCCGGCTCGCGGTGAAGAGACCGATGGTGGTCACCCCGCCCGCCGAGTGCCCGGCCGCGGCCACCCGCTCGCCGTCCAACCGGCCGCGCAACCCGTCGCCGGCCTTGCCGTCCAACGCCAACACCTGATCCAACGCGTACGACACGTCGGCGGGCTGGTTGAGCACGTCGAGCACGTTGTTGTCCGCGCCCCGGGAGGTGTGCGGGAAGGCCGGCGCGGCCACCACGAAACCCGCCGCCGCCCAGCGGGTCAGCAGGGTGGCGTAGTCGTCCGGCCGCCCACCCAGGCCGTGACTGAACATCACCACCGGAAACCGGCCCGTCGCCGCCGTCGCCGACCGCTTGGCCGCGCCGCCGGACTGCCCGGCCGCCGGGTACCAGAGCGTCGTCGGCAGCGCGCGGCCGTCCCGCTTCAGCTTCAGCTGGCGTACGCCGACCGCGAAGGCGCGTTCCGGGGCCTTGCCGGCGGGGACCTGCGGTGTCGGCGTGGCGGCGGTCTTCGGCTCGACCGGCGGCGCCGGCCCGCTCCGGTTCGGGCGATCGTCCGCTGAGCAGCCGACCAGACCGGCCAGGAGCACGGCGCTGGCCAGCAGTGCGGGAGTGACACGACGCGACATGAATCCGATTGTGCCCTGTCCGGCAGGCCGGTCCGGCGGGCATGGCGGGCTGTGTCCTTCCGATCACCCAACGCTCGCGGCAGGGGCCGGGCGGGACTCGTAACGGGTCAGGGTGGGGGAGTGGGCGTCGGCGGGGAGGCGGGCACCGGCGGCTCGGTCGCCGTAGAGGGTCCAGCGCAGGAAGTCGGTGGTGGTGGCGAGGACCGGGGCGAAACCCGGATGCCCCGGCGTGAGGTACGCGCCGTGGTCCTGGCCGAGCAGGCTGAGGAACGCGGCCGGTCCGGGGGTACGCGCGTACGCGGCCCGGCCGACCGTCACCGGCACCACCGGATCTGCCGTGCCGTGCACGAAGAGCACCGGCGCGGCCGGCCCGGCGAAGCTGCCCGGCAACCCGCCGCCGGCGATCACGATGCCCGCGCGCAGCCGGGCGGGGTGGCCCGAGCTGAACATGCCGGAGGTGGTGAAGCCGCCCGCCGAGTGCCCGGCGGCGGCGACCGAGGTCAGGTCGAGGTGCCCGGCGAGCGGGTCGGCCCGGTTGCGGTCGAGGTTGCCCAGGTACCGGATCAGTCGCCAGGCGTCGGCCGGCTGGTGGCGTACGTCGGCCCGGGTGAAGTGGGCGGCACCCCGCCGGGTGTGCGGGTACGCGGGTGCGGCCACCACGAAACCGGCCGCCGCCCAGCGGGTGGTCAGGCCGGCGTGCAACTCGGGCAGGCTGTCCAACCCGTGGCTGTAGATCACCACTGGGAACCGCCCGGCCGCCGCCTGATCGGTCGACTCCGGGTACCAGATCGTCACCGGCAGGGGGCGCGCCGAGCGCGGATCGAGGGTGAGCGTACGCACGCCGACGGCGTACAACCCCTCGGGCGCTCGGCGCGCCGACACCGGCCCGGCGGCACCGCCGGCCACCGCCGTGGCAGGCGCGCAGCCGGCCAACAGCGCTGTCACCAGTACGGCGATCAGCCGGCCCGCCGCCATCGTTTCACGGTAGGTGCCCGGGCGGGTGCAGCGACCCCGCCGTCCGGCTCGGGTGCACCCGTCACCCGGTCGGGTCAGCTCCGCCGGCCGGGTCCACCCCTGGGACGTCGTGGGCCGGGGACGGTGCCGCGTGACCAGCTTCGCTAGGGTCACCGACATGCCTGAGAACTACACGGACCCCAGCGGCAACACCGAGGCGTTCCGCGCCTTCACTCAGACGCCGGAGGCCGCTGCGCCGACGGAGGCGCCATCCCGCCTGCCGCTCATCATCGGTGTGGCAGTGGTCGTCGTCGTGCTGGTGGCACTCGTCGCCTGGCTGGCGAGCAGCTGATCAAGTCGCCTGGCTGGCGACCGGCTGAGCGGGCGTTATCGGCTCGTGCGCACCCCCGGGGCTCCCGGGGGTGCGTGCCTGAGTGGGGTCAGGCGGCCCCGACCACGTCCCGGGTCTGCCGGGCGATCTCCCGCTCCTCGTCGGTGCGGATGACGCACACGCTCACCTCGGCGCCGTCGGGCGAGATCACCCGGTCGCCGTCGCCGTCGTTGCGGGCGTCGTCCACGGTGATGCCGAGCCGTTGCAGGCCGGCCAATGCGGCGGCCCGCACCGGTGCCGCGTGCTCGCCGACGCCGGCGGTGAAGGCGATCGCGTCGACCCGGCCGAGCAGCGCGTAGTACGCCCCGACGTACCCGGTGATGCGCCGGCAGTACACGTCGAAGGCCAACTGCGCCGCCGGGTCCCCGGCCGCCCGACGTTGGAGCACCTCGCGCATGTCGTTGGCACCGGTCAGCCCGAGCAGGCCACTGCGGTGGTTGAGCAGGTCGTCGATGTCGTCCACCGACAGCCCACCCTCCCGGCGCAGGTGGAAGATCACGGTCGGGTCCAGGTCGCCGCTGCGGGTGCCCATCACCAGCCCCTCCAGCGGCGACATGCCCATCGAGGTGGCGACGCTGCGACCGTTCGACACCGCGCAGGCGCTGGCTCCGTTGCCCAGGTGCAGGGTGATCGTGTTGAGCTGCTCGTACGGGCGACCCAGCAGCTCGGCGGTGCGGCGCGACACGTACGCGTGCGAGGTGCCGTGGAAGCCGTACCGGCGGATGTCGTACCGCTCGGCGGTGTCCCGGTCGATCGCGTACGTCGCGGCTGCCTCCGGCAGGGTGTGGTGGAACGCGGTGTCGAAGACGGCGACCTGCGGGACGTCCGGCAGCGCCGCGCGGGCCACCTCGATGCCGGCCAGGTTCGCCGGGTTGTGCAGGGGGGCGAGCGGCACCAGGTCCTGGATCGCGGCCAGCACGGCGTCGTCGACCAGCACCGGCGCGCTGAACGTCCGGCCACCGTGCACCACCCGGTGCCCGACCGCGGCCAGCCCGGTGAGGTCCAGCCCGGCCAGGATCTGCCGGATCGCCTCGCCGTGGTCCTTCGGGCCGCCGCCGGGCTCACCGATCCGCTCGACGGTGCCGTGGTCGAGCACCCGGTCGCCGTCGTAGCGGCGCCACTTCACCGACGACGACCCGCAGTTGAGCACCAGCACCCGACTCATGAGGCCTCCTCGGCGGCCGCCTGGATGGCGGTGATCGCCACCGTGTTGACGATGTCCGGCACAGTGGCGCCGCGGGACAGGTCGTTCACCGGTCGGCGTAGGCCCTGCATGACCGGGCCAACGGCGACCGCCCCGGCGGAGCGTTGCACCGCCTTGTACGTGTTGTTGCCGGTGTTCAGGTCCGGGAAGATGAAGACCGTGGCGTGGCCGGCGACCGGGCTGCCCGGCAGCTTCGTCGCCGCCACCGCCGGGTCGATCGCCGCGTCGTACTGGATGGGCCCCTCGACCAGCAGGTCGGGCCGGCGCTCCCGGACCAGCGCGGTGGCCGCGGCGACCTTCTCCACGTCCGCGCCGGCGCCGGAGCTGCCGGTGGAGTACGACAGCATGGCCACCCGGGGTTCGATGCCGAACCGGGCGGCGGTGTCGGCCGACGAGATGGCGATGTCGGCGAGTTGGGCCGCGTCCGGGTCGCGGTTGACCGCGCAGTCGCCGTAGACCAGCACCCGGTCGGCGAGCAGCATGAAGAAGACGCTGGAGGCCACCGACACGTCCGGCAGGGTACGGATGACCTCGAACGCCGGCCGGATGGTCGCGGCGGTGGTGTGTGTCGCGCCGGAGACCATGCCGTCGGCTCGGCCGGCGGCCACCATCAGCGTGCCGAAGTAGTTTGGCTGGGCCACGATGTCGTGCGCCAATTCGGCGGTGACGCCCCGGTGGGCGCGCAGCCGGGCGTACTCGGCGGCGAAGTCGTCGCGCCATTCACTCGTGACCGGGTCGACCACGTGTGCGCCGCTGACGTCGATGCCCAGCTCGCGGGTGCGCCGGGCGATGTCGTCCGGCCGGCCGAGCAGCGTCAGCTCGGCCACTCCACGGCGCAGCAGGATCTCCGCCGCGCGCAGGATCCGCTCGTCGGCGCCCTCCGGCAGCACCAGGTGCCGGCGCTTCGAGCGGGCTCGGTCGATCAGCTCGTTCTCGAACATCAGGGGGGTGACCCGCGTCGACCGGCTGACCCGCAGCCGGCGGGCCAGGTCGTCGGTGTCCACACAGCGCTCGAACGCGCCGAGCGCGGCCTCCACCTTGCGTGGGTTGGCCGCGCTGGGCCGGCCTTCGATACGGCTGGACGCGGCCACCGTGTCGTAGCTGTCGCTGCGCACCGAGAGCACCGCCAGCCCGGTGTTCAGCCCCTCCACCAGCCGCATGACCCGGGGGTCCGGCTGCTCGCCGAGGGTGAGCACCAGCCCGGCCACCGACACCTGCCCGGCCACGTGCGCGGCGCTCGCGGCGACGAGCAGGTCGGCCCGGTCCCCCGGGGTGATCACGAGGGCGCCCTCGGTGAGGTGGCTCAGCAGGGTCGGCACATGCGCCGCGCCGACCACGAAATCCAGCACGTCGCGACCGAGCGCGGCGCCGTCCCCGGCCAGCAGGGTGGCGCCCAGCGCCGCCGCCACCTCGGCCACTGTCGGCGCCGACACGCTCGGCACCTCCGGGATGGCGTACGTCGGGACCGGCAGGTCGGGCAGCGTCATCGGCTCGGCCACCCGGTTGGCGATCACCGCGAGCACTGTCGTGCCCAGGTCGGCCAGATCGTGGTACGCCCCCCGCACGGCCGACGCGACCGCCGCCGGCTCCTGCCCGAAGCCGTCCACCACCGGCACGACCACGCTGCCGAACTCGGTGGCCAGCCGGGCGTTGAAGGCCAGTTCACGAGGGCGTGCCGGGTCGCCCGGGTCGTCGAAGTCGCTGCCCACCACGACCACGGCCGGGCACTGCCGCTCCACCGCCCGGTACCGCTCGACGATGGCGGAGATCAGCTCCTCCCGTCGGCCGTCGGCCACCAGCGCGGCCGCCTCGGCGTAGCTCGCCCCGGCCAGCTCGGACAGCGGCACCTCGACCCGGTAACGCTCGCTGAGCAGGGCGAGGATCGCGTCCTGGCCTGGGTCGGCGACCAGCGGCCGAAACACGCCGATCCGCCCGACCTGGCGGGACAGCAACTCCGCCAGCCCGAGGGCGATGGTCGACTTGCCCCCGCCCGACCCCACGCTCGTGAGGTAAACACTCCGAGCCACGTCCCCAGCCCCTGCCCGTTGATCAAGAAGTTTGCGTCAGTTCCGGCCCTCATGGTGACCGAAACTTCTTGATCACCGGGTGCGGAACACGATTAGGCGTCGTCGTCGGGGTCGTCTAGGCGGGCCAGGTAGGTGGCCAGGCGTTCGATGGGGGTTTCGAAGTCGGGGTTGAGGTCGACGAAGTCGCGCAGACGTTCGCCGAGCCACTCCAGGGTCACCTGCTCGTCGCCCCGGCGCTCGACCAACTCCTCGATGCCACGGTCGGTGAAGTACATGGGTACATCCTCTTGCTCGGCCCGGGTCGGACCGGGCGGTTGTCTGGGTCAGCCGGTGGGACCTACGAGAGCCGGGGCAGGACCGTGGTGGAAACGGCCCTGCCCCGGCTCTCGTGCGCGCAGGTCAGGTCACGGGCGGGGGAGGGCCGCCTCGATCAGCGCGGTCTGCTCGACCTCGTGGGTCTTGGCCGAGCCGACCGCCGGGGCGGCCGCGGCCGGGCGGGAGATCCGCCGCAGCCGGACGTCCGTGAGGTGCTCCAGCAGGTTGAGCGCGACGAACGACCAGGCACCCTGGTTGGCCGGCTCCTCCTGCACCCAGGCGAAGTCGTCCGCGTTCGGGTACTGCGCCAGGGCGGCCCGGATCTCCTCCACCGGCAGCGGGTACAGCTGCTCGATCCGGAGGATCGCGGTGTCGGTGACGCCGCGCTCCTGGCGGGCCTGGAACAGGTCGTAGTAGACCTTGCCGGAGCAGAGCAGCACCCGCTTCACCGCCTCCGGTGCCGGGGCGGCCGTGTCGCGCAGCACCGGCTGGAAGGTGCCGGTGGTGAAGTCCTCCACCGACGAGACGCAGAGCTTGTGCCGCAGCAGCGACTTCGGCGTGAACACCACCAGCGGCTTGCGCTTCGGCGACAGGGCCTGGCGGCGCAGCAGGTGGAAGTAGTTCGCCGGGGTCGTCGGGATGGCCACCCGCATGTTGTCCTCGGCGCACATCTGCAGGAACCGCTCCGGTCGGCCGGAGGTGTGGTCCGGGCCCTGACCCTCGTGGCCGTGCGGCAGCAGCAGGGTGACGGCGGAGCGCTGGCCCCACTTCACCTCACCGGACGAGATGAACTCGTCGATCACCGACTGGGCGCCGTTGACGAAGTCGCCGAACTGGGCCTCCCAGGCGACGAGGGCGTTGATGTTCTCGACCGAGTAGCCGTACTCGAAGCCCATCGCCGCGTACTCGCTGAGCAGCGAGTCGTGCACGAAGAACCGGGAGCGCTCGCCGTCGCCGGTGAGCGACTTCAGCGGCAGGTAGTCGTCCCCGGTGCGGGAGTCGACCACCGAGGCGTGCCGCTGGACGAACGTGCCACGACGCGAGTCCTGCCCGGCCAGCCGGACGGTGACCCCGTCGTGCAGCAACGACCCGAAGGCGATGATCTCCCCGTAGCCCCAGTCGATGTTGCCCTCGACGGACATCTTGGCCCGCCGGTCCAGCAGCTGCTGGATCCGCTTGTGCGGGGTGAAGCCCTCCGGCAGGTTGATGTGCGCCTCGCCGATCGCCTTCACCACGGACGCGTCGGTGGCGGTGTCGACCTGCGGCTCCGGCTCCTCCTCCCGGCGCGGCCGGTTGAGCTGGCGCGGCGCCGAGGCGGCATCCCGGGTGGCCTTGAAGACCTTCTCCAGCTGCGCCTGGTAGTCGCGCAGCAGCTCCTCCGCGTCCTCCACGGTGATGTCACCGCGACCGATCAGCTCCTCGGTGTAGAGCTTGCGGACCGAGCGCTTCGAGTCAATGATCTTGTACATCTGTGGGTTGGACATCGACGGGTCGTCGCCCTCGTTGTGCCCGCGCCGGCGGTAGCAGACCATGTCGATCACGACGTCCTTGTTGAACGTCTGCCGGTATTCGAAGGCCAGCCGGGCCACCCGGACCACGGCCTCCGGGTCGTCGCCGTTGACGTGGAAGATCGGCGCCTGGATCATCCGGGCCACGTCGGTGCTGTAGAGGCTGGACCGGCTGTATTCCGGTGCGGTGGTGAAGCCGACCTGGTTGTTGACCACCACGTGCACGGTCCCGCCGGTGCGGTAACCGCGCAGCTGCGACAGGTTGAGCGTCTCGGCGACCACGCCCTGCCCGGCGAAGGCGGCGTCACCGTGCACCGCCAGCGGCAGCACGGTGTAACCCTCCAGCTTGAGGTCGATCCGGTCCTGCTTGGCCCGGACGATGCCCTCCAGCACCGGGTCGACGGCCTCCAGGTGTGACGGGTTGGCCACCACCGACACCTTGACCGCGTGCTCACCGTCGGGGGTGGTGAACTTGCCGTTCTGGCCCAGGTGGTACTTCACGTCGCCGGAGCCCTGCGTCGAGCGCGGGTCCAGGTGGCCCTCGAACTCCGAGAAGATCTTCTCGTACGGCTTGCCGACGATGTTGGCCAGTACGTTGAGTCGACCCCGGTGGGCCATGCCGATGACGACCTCGTCCAGCCCGCTCTCGGCGGACGACTCCAGCACCTCACCGAGCAGCGGGATCAGCGACTCGCCGCCCTCCAGCGAGAAGCGCTTCTGGCCGACGTACTTGGTCTGGAGGAAGGTCTCGAACGCCTCGGCCGCGTTGAGCCGGTTGAGCACGTGCTTCTGCTCGTCGGCGGACGGCTTCTCGTACTTGCGCTCGATCCGCTCCTGGACCCAGCGCCGCTCCTCCGGGTCCTGGATGTGCATGTACTCGATGCCGACCCGGCGGCAGTACGAGTCGCGCAGCACGCCGAGGATCTCGCGCAGCTTCATCCGCTGCCGGCCGGCGAAGCCGTTGACCGGGAACTCGCGATCCAGGTCCCACAGGGTCAGCCCGTGCTGGAGGACGTCCAGGTCGGGGTGCTTGCGGATCTTGAATTCCAGCGGGTCGGTGTCGGCCATCAGGTGACCGCGCACCCGGTACGCGTGGATCAGCTCGTGCACCCGGGCGGTCTTGTTGATCTGACCCTCGGAGTTGACCGCGACATCGCGCATCCAGCGCACGGGCTCGTACGGGATGCGCAGCGCGGTGAAGATCTGGTCGTAGAAGCCGTGCTCGCCCAGGATCAGCTCGTGCATCACCTTGAGGAACTCGCCGGACTGCGCGCCCTGGATGATCCGGTGGTCGTAGGTGCTGGTCAGCGTGATGATCTTGCTGACCGCCAGCTCGGCGAGGGTGGCCTCGGACATGCCCTGGTAGGGGGCCGGGTACTCCATCGCGCCGACGCCGATGATCGCGCTCTGCCCCTGCATCAGCCGCGGCATCGAGTGCACGGTGCCGATGCCGCCCGGGTTGGTCAGCGAGATCGTGGTGCCGGAGTAGTCCTCCATGGTCAGCTCGTTGCGCCGGGCCCGGCGGACCACGTCCTCGTACGCCTGCCAGAACTGCCGGAAGTCCATCTGCTCGCAACCCTTGATGGAGGGGACCACCAGGTTGCGGCTGCCGTCCGGCTTGGCCAGGTCGATCGCGATGCCGAGGTTGACGTGCGCCGGGCGGACCACCGCCGGCTTGCCGTTGGCCTCGGCGAAGGAGTTGTTCATCTCGGGGTGCTGGACCAGTGCCCGCACCATCGCGTAGCCGACCAGGTGGGTGAAGCTGACCTTGCCACCCCGACCACGGGCGAGGTGGTTGTTGATCACGATGCGGTTGTCGACCAGCAGCTTGGCCGGGACCGCGCGCACGCTGGTCGCGGTGGGCACGCTCAGCGAGGCGTCCATGTTCTGGACGATCTTCGCGGCGACACCCCGCAACGGCGTGGTCTGCGGGCCGTCGGCGGTCGGCGCGGCGGCCTTGGCGGCCGGCTTGGCCGGTGCGGCCTTCTCCGCGGGCTTCTCGGCGGTCTTTGCCGGCGCCGGCGCGGCGGCCGGCTTGGCCGGCGCCGACTGGGCGGCGGCCGGCTTGCTGGCCGGCTTGGCCGGGGCGCTCGGCTGGGTGACCGTGGCGGCCGCCTCCGGCTGGCCGTCCGGTTCGGAGGCGGCGGCCGGCTTGTCCGTGGCCTCGGCCGCGCGCGGGGTGCCCGCACCGGGCGCTGGTCGGTAGTCGGCGAAGAAGTCGTGCCAGGCCGAATCGACGCTCGATGGGTCGGCGAGGTAACGCTGGTACATCTCCTCGACGATCCACTCATTCGGGCCGAAACCCGCCAGTGGGTTCTCCTGCGAAGTCTGCTGGGTCGACACGGCCGGTAATCGCCTCTTTCACGCGGGTTTGTGTGTCACGCGGTGTGTCCGTCGCGCCCGATTAGGAGCGCGGACAGGACGGGTTCCAGGCTACGCCGTACCGATCCCGCAGGCATTTCCGCCTCGGTCCCGTGGCCGGTTTCACAGAAGATGCCAGAAGTTCAGCAACGCCTGCGTGGCTCGGTCCGCGACTGCTACGGCGTGCCCGGGGTGACGGCCGTGCCGCCGCCCCGGGACCGTCCGTCAGGAGATGTCGCGCCGACGCATCAGCAGGGTGCCGACCACGCCGGTCACCACCGCGTACCCGATGAGCACGGCGGCGCCAGCCCAGCGGGGCGGGTTGCCGGGGATCTCCGCCCCGGTGACCATCAGCGACGAGGCCAGCGAAGGCACCAGCAGCTGCAGGTTGTTGATCCAGTCGCCCCAGCGCTCGGCCAGGATGCTGATCACCACGATGGCGCCGATCGAGCCGCCCAGGTAGAGCAGGATGCCGGTCACCGTGGCGCCGATCTGGCTGCGGATCAGCACGCCGATGCCGACGCCGAACACCGCCCAGAGCAGGTACGCGAGCAGGTTCAACCCGATCGCCCGCCAGGCCGCGTCGTTGCCCAGTTGCGAGCCCACCCCGACCGCGTTCAGCACCGCCGAACCGGCGACGAGGTTGAGCGCGGTGGTCACCAGCCAGAACAGCAGCGCCAGCACCCCGGCCGCGACCAGCTTGGCGCTCATCACGGCGGTGCGGTGCGGGTTGGTGAGGAACGTGGTGGTCACCGTCTGGTGGAAGAACTCGCTGGTCACCACGATGATGCCGAGCAGCATCACGATCAGTAGGCCGAAGAACTGCCCGGTGGTGAAGAGGTTCGCCGAGAGTGCGTCCGGGTGCGCCGCGGCCTCGAACTGGGCGGCCTGTTCGGCCGACAGATCGCCGATGTTGTTGCTGGTCAGAGCGTCGGCCTGCAACCAGTTGATGAGCAGGGTGAGCGCCCAGAGCGGCAGGCTGATCAGCGCGAAGATCCACCAGGTGCTGGTGGTACGGATCTTGAGTAGCTCGGATCGGACCAGGTTCATCGGATGCCCGCCTTTCCGGCCGTCAGCTCCAGGAAGACCCGTTCCAGATCGGGCCGTTCGGTGGTCAGTTCGTGCAGCTCGACCCCGGCGGCGAGGGCGGACCGGCCGATCGTCGGGGCGTCCACCCCGCCGACCAGCAGTACGCCGTGCTCGTCGGTATCGATGGTCGCCGACTGCGCCTTCAGGGCGGCGGTCAGCGCCTCGGCCTGCGGGGTGCGGACCCGGACCCGGGCACCCTGCGCCATCGACCCGAGTACCTGGTCGACCGGACCCTGCCGGACCAGCTGTCCGGCCGCGATGATGACCACGTCGTCGGCGAGCAGTTGCATCTCCGACAGCAGGTGGCTGGAGACCAGCACCGTGCGGCCCTCGTGGGCGAGGTTCTTGAGGAACCCGCGCATCCACCGGATGCCCTCCGGGTCGAGCCCGTTGGCCGGCTCGTCGAGGATCAGCACGCGGGGGTCACCGAGCATCGCGGCGGCGATGCCGAGCCGCTGCTTCATGCCCAGCGAGTAACCCTTGAACTTGCGCTTCGCCGCCGGGGTCAACCCGACCAGGGCCAACGCCTCGTCGGCCCGCTGCTTGGGCAGACCGGCCGCCGCGCAGATGACCCGGAGGTGGTTGATGCCGGTGCGGCCCTTGTGCGCGCTGGACGCTTCCAGCACCGCTCCGACCTGCCGCAGCGGGTCGGCGAGGTCGGCGTACCGCTGGCCACCGATGGTCGCCGTGCCGGCGCTCGGGGTGACCAGGTTGAGCAGCATGCGCAGCGTGGTGGTCTTGCCGGCGCCGTTCGGGCCGAGGAAGCCGGTCACCCGCCCCGGCGCCACGGTGAAGGACAGGTTGTTCACCGCCCGGACGCTCTTGTACTGCTTCGTCAGACCGGACACCACGATCTGACCGTCGCTGGTGGGGCTTCGCTGCCCGTCAGTCATCGTTCTCCTCCCGTGTGTGGCGTCGAGGTACGCCGTGGCACAGCGTGACGGCCCGTGGCAACAAGGTCAATCAGGCGCGGTCGGTACGTTCGCCTCCGTCGCGGGGTGGAGGCGACTCCTCCCTGCGGACGACGGCCGGGGTTCAGCGGGCGATCCCGGTGCGTTCAGCGGGCGATCCAGGTGGCCCGAGCCGCGCCGAGCAATGCGCCGTCCGGGCCGTACAGGCTGGTGTGCACGAGCGCCTTGCGCCCATCGACGCGCAGCATCGCCCCGGTCACCACGCACTCGTCGCCGGGTGATGGCACCGCTGCGACCACAGCGGCGATCCGACCCAGCAGATAGGGGCGGCCCGGCGTGAGCACCGCCCACCCGCCGGGACAGTCCAGCGCCGCCCAGACCGTGGCCGCGCTGACCCGCTCGGGCACCCGGAACGGCGCGGCGGTTCGCCCGTCCGGCAGCCGGCCGGGAAAGATCCGCAGCCCGTCGGCCCGCTGCGGCCCGCAGACGTAACAGCTGGGGAACGGATGCTCGACCAGGCCGGGGTAGTGGGCCGCGGCGGCCACCGCCGCAGCCAGGTCGACCGGGGGTACGACGACATCGATCGCCCCGGCCGGGCGTACCTCGGCCACCAGCTCGCCGGCCGGATCCCGGACCTCGCCGTCGACGAACGTCAGCTCGGTCTCCAGTGGTGGTGGCCGGCGTAGCGTCACCTCGACCGGGGCCGTGCCGCCCGCCGCGGCGGCGAAGATCCCCGCGCTCCAGCCGCCGTTGCCCGAGCCGGGCGGGCCGTTGTAGCGGGACTCGATGCGCATCGTCGACCTCCGGTGGGGGCGCCCCGGCACCGTCGCCGGTTCGTCCCGCGAGCCTCGCACGGCCCCGGTGGGGCGCATCCGCCGGCCGGCGTTCATCCGATCGACACCAGTGGTCCCCGTGGATGGCAACCGCGCCCCTTACACAGATTCCATGGCCGTTCTGCATGCCGCTGGCGCACCCCTGACGACCAGCGGATACACCCTGCTGATCGCCGACGACCCCACCCAGGTCGCGGCCGCGCAACGCCTGCGCCACGAGGTGTTCGCCACCGAGCTCGGCGCCACCCTCCTTCCCGGCGAGGCCGGGCTGGACGTGGACCCCTTCGACGCGTACTGCGACCACTTGATCGTCCGCGAGGACAGCACCGGCGAGGTGGTCGGCACGTACCGGCTGCTGCCGCCGGGGCGCACCGGCCGGCGGTACGCCGAGGACGAGTTCGACCTCACCGCGCTCGACCCGCTCCGCGACGACCTGGTCGAGACGGGCCGGTCCTGTGTGCATCCGGACCACCGCTCCGGCGCGGTGATCAACCTGATGTGGGCGGGCCTCACCCGTTACCTGCACCTGCGGGGCTCCCGCTGGCTCGGCGGCTGCGCGTCGGTGCCGGTGGCCGACGGCGGGCGCACGGTCGCCGAGGTGTGGAGCCAGGCCCAGACCCGGCACCTGTCGCCGCCGCCGCTGCGGGTGCGCCCGTTGCGGCCCTGGTTCAGCGAGCCGGCCGCCGCTGCCGGTCCGACCGCCGCTGTCCCGGCCGGGCGGGTCGCGATGCCGCCCCTGCTGCGGGGCTACCTCCGGCTCGGCGCGTGGATCTGCGGCGAGCCGTCGTACGACCCGGATTTCGGCTGCGCGGACTTCTACGTCCTCTTTTCCCTGGACCGGATGAACCCGCGTTACCTGCGGCACTTCCTGGGCGGGGAGCAGCGGTGACCGCCGTGCCGCACGACCTGTGGCGGCCCTCCTCGGGCTGCGGCGACGACTGCCTGCCGGCGGCCGGCGAGGTGCCCACGGTGCCGGTGGCCCGCCGGGTGCTGCGGTTGGTCGCCGCGCTCGGGATGCTGCTGGCCGGGGTCGGAGTGGTGCTGCTGCTGCCCGTACTCCCCACGAGGGAACGGCAGGCGGCGGTCAGCGGCTGGGCGCGGGCTACCGCGCGCGCCTTCGGTGTCCGCCTCGTGGTCCGGGGTCGGCTGCCCCGGCGGCGGGCGCTGCTGGTCGCCAACCACGTCTCCTGGCTGGACATTCTCGCGGTGCTGGCGGTTGCGCCCACCCGGATGGTGGCGAAGCGGGAGATCCGCTCCTGGCCGGTGGTCGGTCTGCTGGCCGCGGCGGCGGGGACGGTCTTCGTCGACCGCAACCGGCCGCTGGCGCTGCCGAGCACCGTCGGCCGGGTCGCCGACGCGTTGCGCGCCGGCCGGTCGGTGGCGGTCTTTCCGGAGGGTACGACGTGGTGTGCGGGCGACGGTGCCACCGACTGCCGTCCCGGCGGCGGCTTCCGGCCGGCGACGTTCCAGGCGGCCATCGACGCGGGCAGCCCGGTGGTGCCGTTGCGGCTCAGCTACCGCTGCGACGTCACCGGGTCGACCACCACGGCGGCCGCCTTCCTCGGTGCGGACACCCTGCTGCGGTCGGTGGCACGGGTGGTCGCGGCGCGGGAACTGGTGGTCTCCGTGACGATCGCCGCCGCGCTGCACCCGGCCCGCGACGCCGACCGGCGGTTGCTGGCCCGGGCCGCCGAGTCGGCCGTACACCTGTTGCCCACGGCGGGTGCCGTGACGCGGGCCCGGCTGCGTCCGGTGCCCACCGTTATTCCGGCGGTCGGCCCGCGGGTAGCCCCGGTGATGCCCCATCCCGGACGGGAATTGGACCTGGCGGCCTGACCGGATCAGGGTCAGATTTATGCAGCCCGGTTGGGCTCGGAGTGCCGGCCAACAAGTTTCGCCAGCCATTCGGTAGACGTACCAGAGCGTATTCGGCCCCTCCCGACGGGGAGGGGCCGAATACGTTCAGTTGGCTTCGTGCATTGGAACAGCCTCGCAACAGCCTACGGGTTCAGGTTCTTGCTTGGCCTATTCCTTGTTGTCACGCATATTCGTATCGCGTGATTACGAGATTGTAGGGCTTGTCCCCGAGGCTGCAGAAGGCGACACTGCGGAGGCCGCTGCCAACTACCTGAACAGGCCCCCTCCGAGTGTAGTCGGGCCAGAGTGGGGCGTCGCACTTCATGACTGCCTCGTAGGCGCCAGTGCCGGATGAGCAGTACACCCACCCATCCCGCCCCTCGATACCGGCAGTGCACCCATACGGCAGAGCAGAGGCCGGGCCGACGTTGACCAGCCCGATCGTCCCTGCTGCGATCGTGGTGACGATCGCTGCTCGCAGGGCAGTACGCAACCTGTTCATAAAACCCCCGTTGTTGATGCTCAGAGCGCAACCATGACTAATGCCTAATTCACGGCTTGGGCGCTCTTAGGTGGTTGACAGTATTGCGAGGAGAATGAGGTCCTGTCAATCCCCGTCGAGCGGTAGAACTCGTTTTGGCGTAGGGGTCCAGCGACCATGGGAGTGCGTAGTCCTGGCGTTCCTGCTGCTCAATGGCATTGCCTGGTTGTCGGTGTTGGCCGTGCTTCTGGCGGCGATTCTTGCCCTGGTCCCGGTCCGCAGTGGCGAGAGCGAGGCATTCCTTGGTGCGGGGTGTCCGGCGGATCGCGGGCCGCTGCCTGCCGCTGTGGCCGCCGAGGCCGTCCGCGTCTCGGGCGCGGTCGCCTGTGCCCGGGCGTGTGATCCCTCGACGGCGAGCTGGGCGATGCCAGCCGGCTGGCAAACGCCGCCAGTCGGAGGGCATTCGCGATAGTCTTGCAGTATCGCGATGTATCGCGTTACTATCGCCTCGTCGTAGCGCGTCGGCGCGTCGACGAGGGGAGGATTCCATGGCCGGTTGGACGGTCGACAGCCCGCAACGGCTCACCCTGGACGGTCCGGTCGTCCGGCTGGACGTTCGACTGATCAGTGGGCGACTCAACGTGGTCGCCACCGATGGTCCGACCCGCATCGACGTCACTCAGGTCGGCCGTCGGCCGGTTCTGATCGACCACTCCGACGGCGGGCTCACCATCCGCCAGGAGCGTGGTCGGGGCTGGTCGGACGTCGTGCGTTTCTTCCGGATGATGCACCGCTATCCCCGGGTGGACGTCTCCATCGCCGTGCCCGCCGACGTCCTCGCCGACCTGGGCCTGGTCGCGGGCTCGCTGGTTGCCTCGGGGTTGCGCCGGCAGACGGCGGTCCACGTGACCGCCGGCCAGATCACCCTGATGGGGTTGCGCGGCAGCACCTCGGCGAAGATCACTTCAGGGCCGGTGGAGGCGCTCGGCGTGCGCGGCGACCTCACGCTGGAGACCGTCTCCGGCGAGGTGATCCTCGCCGACAGCGCCGCCGACCGGGTCCGGGCGCAGACCGTCTCCGGCGCCATCACCTGCGACCTGGACAACCCCCGGGGCAGCGAGATCAGGTTGACCACCATCTCGGGCAGCATCACCGTCCGGGTCCGCGAGGACAGCGACCTCGCCGTCCAGCTGAACACCGCCTCCGGTCGAATCACCAGCGGCTTTCCGCAGGTGCGCACCTCGGCGTTCCCACTGCCCAGCAGTGAGGGGGTGCTCGGTGCCGGCGAAGGTAAGCTCTGGGCTTCCGCGACCTCGGGGAGCATCGCCCTGCTCGCCCGAGCGGTCGACCACGACGGGGAGGAGTTGCCGTGACCGCCGTGTTCAGCCACGGGCGGCTCCGGCTCTACCTGCTCAAGCTCCTCGACGACGGCCCGAAGCACGGCTACGAGCTGATCCGGCTGCTGGAGGACCGGTTTCTCGGTCTCTACGCGCCCAGCGCCGGCACCATCTACCCCCGCCTGCAACGGCTGGAGGCCGAGGGCCTGGTCAGCCACACCGCGGCCGGTGGCCGCAAGACGTACGACATCACCGACGCCGGCCGTGCGGAGCTGCGCCAACGGGCCAGCGAGTTGACCGCGCTGGAGGCGGACATCGCGGCCTCGGTGGCGGATCTCTCCAGCCTGGCCGGCGAGATCCGCAGCGAGGTACGCGGCTCGGTCCGCGACCTCAAGCGGGAGCTCAGCGAGGCCACCCGGCAGACCCGGCGGGCGCCCCGGTGGGAGGCCCCCGCACCGCCGCCCCGGCCGACGTCGACACCCGGGCCGCAGGCCGAGCTGCTCGACGAACTCGACCAACGGCTGGCCGCGTTCACCGTCGAGGTGGGCCGGCTGATGCGCGTCCGGCAGTTCAGCGACACCCAGCTGCGCACCGCGATCCGGCTGCTCGACGGCGCCCTGGACGGGCTGCGCCGGCTGCTGCGCTGACCGACGGCGACTCACAGCCTTTTTGCAGGAAGCGTCCAGCGCTGACGCAGTGATGTCACCGATGATGGGCGCATGCCCGCTACCCAGACCGAGGCGCGACTGCTTGTCGTCGAGGACGATCCCAACATCCTCGAACTGCTCTCCGCGAGCCTGCGGTTCGCGGGCTTCGACGTGGCCACCGCGACAAGCGGCAGCGCGGCCCTGCACGCCGCCAAAGACCACCGGCCCGATCTGGTGGTGCTCGACGTGATGCTTCCCGACCTGGACGGCTTCGAGGTCATCCGGATGCTTCGCGAGGGCGGGACGCGTACCCCGGTGGTGTTCCTGACCGCCCGGGACGCCACCGACGACAAGATCCGTGGGCTGACCCTGGGCGGCGACGACTACGTCACGAAGCCGTTCAGCCTGGAGGAGCTGACCGCCCGGATCCGTGCCGTGCTGCGCCGCACCACGACCGGCGAGCAGGCTCCGTCCCGGCTCACCTTCGCCGACCTGGAGTTGGACGAGGAAACCCACGAGGTGCACCGGGCCGGCCAGCGGGTGCAGCTCTCGCCGACCGAGTTCAAGCTGCTGCGCTACCTGATGCTCAACGCCAACCGGGTGCTCTCCAAGGCGCAGATCCTCGATCACGTCTGGAACTACGACTTCCGGGGCGACGACAACATCGTCGAGTCCTACATCTCGTACCTGCGCCGCAAGGTCGACACCACCCAACCACGGCTGATCCACACCCTCCGTGGCGTCGGGTACGTGCTGCGCAAGCCGGCGGCGTGAACGCGGTCCAGCAGGCGAAGGGACGGGTGCGCAGCATTCCGCTGCGGGTCAAGCTGGTCACCTCGGTGCTGGCGCTGGTCGCCATCGCGTTGCTGGTGATCAGCTCGCTGACCGCCTACTTCCTGCGCAACTACCTGGAGGGCCAGGTGGACGGGCAGGTCAGGTCGACCGCTCAGGGCCTCGGCCAGCTGCTCCCGAAGCTGCGCAGCGGTGAGGTCGGCGCCATGCTGCCCAGCGACTACGTCGTGATCGTGGCCGACGAGCAGCAGGTGTACGCCCCCCAGTACGACGGCCGCAGCTTCGACCCCGACCAACTGCCCGCGTTCCCCACCAGTCGCGCGGGTTTCGAGGCCGAGGAGGGCGAGCCGCGGAACGTCCGGTCCCACGACGGCTACACCCGCTGGCGGGTGTACTACGCCCCCCAGCGGGACGGCTCGGTGCTGGCCGTGGGGCAGCCGCTGACCGATGTGGACCGGGCGGTGAAGCAGCTCGTCTGGATCGACCTGCTGGTCGGCGGCGCCGTGCTGATCATGTTGGCCTCGGTCGGCGCAGCGATCGTCCGGACCAGCCTCAAACCCCTCGTCGAGATCGAACGCACCGCCGCCGCGATCGCCGGCGGTGACCTGACCCGCCGGGTGCCCGACCCGGAGCAGGGGCAGGAATATCCAACTTCTGAGCTGGGCCGGCTCTCCCGTGCGCTGAACGCGATGCTCACCCAGATCGAGGCGGCGTTCACCGCCCGAGCCGCCTCGGAGACCTCGGCGCGCTGGGCGGAGAGCGCCGCCCGGGATGCCGCCGCCGCCGCTCAGGCGTCCGAAGCGCGGGCCATCCGGTCCGAGGAGCGGATGCGGCAGTTCGTCGCCGACGCCTCGCACGAGCTGCGGACTCCGCTGACCACCATCCGCGGCTTCGCCGAGCTGTACCGGCAGGGCGCGGCCCGTGACCCGGAGCAGACCGCTGGCCTGCTGCGCCGGATCGAGGACGAGGCGGCCCGGATGGGGCTGCTGGTGGAGGACCTGCTGCTGCTCGCCCGGCTGGACATGGAACGGCCGCTCTCGCTGACCCCGGTGGAGCTGCCGGTGCTCGCCTCGGACGCCGTACAGGCGGCTCGGGCGATGGCACCGAATCGGCGGATCGAGCTGGAGATCGCGCCCGAAGCGGGTCCGCTCGTTGTCTCCGCCGACGACGCGCGGCTGCGGCAGGTGATCGGCAACCTGGTCACCAACGCCCTGACCCACACTCCACCGGAGGCCGAGATCCGGCTCCGGCTGCGTGCCGAACCGGGTGGCTTCGCCGTCGTGGAGGTCGCCGACACCGGCCCAGGACTCTCGGCTGAGCAGGCAGAACGGGTCTTTGAACGGTTCTACCGGGCCGACGCGGCGCGAACCCGGCGGGCCGACGGCAACACCGGCACCGGCCTCGGCCTGGCCATCGTGGCGGCGCTGGTCGCTGCCCACCACGGCTCGGTCGAGGTAGCCGAGACGCCCGGCGGTGGGGCCACTTTCCGGGTCCGGCTGCCGCTGCTGCCACAGGTCGACGAAGCGGGCGAGTGACTTTCAGCCAACTTCCAGGACGGTTCCAGGTTGGTTGCAGTGCTGAGGGAGAAGGTAGTGCCATGACCGAGTTCGAGTCCGACCCGCAGCGCCGGCCGGCCCCCACCGACGCCGAGCCGTCGCATCCCACCGCCGAGCTGCCGCGCGACGAGCGCGTGCAGTCCGACTCTCCAACCACTCCCGTACCGGCCGTTTCGGCCGCCGGTGACCCGCCGGTCGTCTCGACCACCGGCGACCCGGAGACCACGGCTGTCACTCCGGCCGGGTACGTGCCCCAGCCGACCGGCGGCCAGCCGACCGGCTACGAGCCGCCCACCGGGTACGAGCCCCCCGCCGCCACCCCGTCCGCACCGCCGTACCCGGTCTCCGGTCACCCGGCGCCCGGCCAGCCCGGTTACCCACAGCCGACCGCCGGCCAGTACGCCGGTGCCCCCTGGTACGCGGGCCAGCAGTCCGGCTGGGCCGGCGGGGGCCAGCCGGGCGTGACGTACCCCCAACACCAGCAGCACCCCGGGCAGCACGCCCAGCACCCGCAGCACCCCGGGCAGCACCCGGGCCAGCCGGTCCCGCCGTGGGGCCCGCAGGTCGCGCCGCCCGGCAGCGGCCCCCGGCCGGGTCGGATCGCCAAGTTCGCCGGCGCCGGTGTCGCGGTGTTCGCCCTGATGCTCGGTTCCGGCGTGGCCGGTGGGGCGCTCGCGCTCGCCCTCGACGGCGACGGCGGCGGTATCACCCGCACCTACTCGGCGGCTCCCGTGATCAATGGCGCGGACCTGCCGAAGATCGCCGCGTCGGTGCAGGACAGCGTCGTCTCGATCACCACCGACAGCGGTGAGGGCTCCGGGGTGGTGCTCAGCGCCGACGGGTACGTGCTGACCAACAACCACGTGGTCGCCTCCGCCGCCGGCGACACCGTCTGGGTGGTCTTCGCCGACGGCAAGAAGGCCCAAGCGAAGATCATTGGCACCGACCCGAAGACCGACCTGGCCGTGGTGAAGGCCAACGGGGTGAGCGACCTCAAGCCGGCCAAGTTCGGCGACAGCGACGCCATGCAGGTCGGTGACCAGGTGCTCGCCCTGGGCAGCCCGCTCGGCCTGCAAGGTTCGGTGACCTCGGGCATCCTCAGCGCCCGGGACCGCACCATCCGGGCCGGTGAGGGCCAGCAGCAGGACCCGACCCGGCAGAGCCAGCCGGTCAGCTCGATCTCCGGCCTGCTCCAGACCGACGCGCCGATCAACCCCGGCAACTCCGGTGGCGCGCTGGTCAACACCCGGGGCGAGGTGATCGGCGTCAACACCGCCATCGCGACCTCCGGGCAGAGCACCGGCAACATCGGCGTCGGGTTCGCCATCCCCAGCAACAAGGCCAAGGACGTCGCGGGCAAGCTCCAGCGCGGCGAGAAGGTCAGCCACCCGTCCCTCGGGGTCGGCGTCAACCAGGCCGAGGGCGGCGGCGCGCTCGTCGCGTCGATCACCCCGGGCAGCCCGGCCGAGAAGGCCGGCCTCCAGCGGGGCGACGTCGTCACCCGGTTCGGCGACAAGCCGGTCAACGACTCGGACGACCTGGTCGGCGCGGTGCAGGCCGGCAAGGTCGGCGACCGGGTCGAGGTGCAGTTCAAGCGCAACGGTGTCGAGAAGACGGCAACCGTGACGCTCGCCGAGACGTCCTAACCACCAACTGAACCTGCCTCCTCCCTCCGGCGGCGGGTGGCGGGGCCGAGGGGGTCGGCTCCGTCACCCGCCGCTCTTTTCCGCCCGGACGGCGGTTCACCCGGATCGGGTGAACCGCCGTCACCCGTCTGCCCGGCACGTTCGCAAAGGCGAGTCTCGGCGACCGGAACCGGGGGTGAAGTGCCATGACCGAGGTGGTGGGTGTCCGCGACGACCAGCGGATCCAATGCGACGTCCTGGCGGAGTTGGCCTGGGACGCCCAGCTGCAACCGAACGAGATCGGGGTGACCGTCGACCAGGGCGTGGTCACCCTGACCGGGTTCGTGGACGGTGCCGCCCGCGCTTGGGCCGCGACCCGGTGCGCGCAGCGGGTTCGGGGCGTACGGGCGGTGGCCGACGAGATCGAGGTGCGGCTACCCGGCACTCCGGGGCGTACCGACGCCGAGGTTGCCATCGCCGCAGCCCGCGCCCTGGAGTGGGACAGCTTCGTGCCCGCCGAGCGGCTGGACGTGACCGTGGCCAATGGCTGGCTGATGCTGCGCGGTGAGGTCGAGTTCGGGTGGCAGCGACGCGCCGCCGAGGGGGAGGTGCGTCGGCTCGACGGCGTCCGGGGGATCACCAACCTGATCGAGGTACGACCGGCGGCGCCACCGGTCGCCGAGCGGCTGCGTCGGGACGTCCAGCGGGCACTGCTGCGCACGCTCGGCGCCGAGCGGGTGACCGTCGAGGTGGACGGCGACACGCTGGTCCTCGCCGGAGTGGTCCGTTCCTGGTGGGAACGCGACCAGGTCGAACGGGTGGCCTGGTCCGCGCCCGGGGTGCGAGTGGTCCACGACCACCTCCTGGTGGGCGGGTGATCGTCCGCCATGTCCGGTTTAGCCGGGACGCCACTGGGAAACCGCCGCCGACCGTCTCGACCGGCGATGATGCCGTACCGGGCAGCAACGGGGAGGACTCGTGGCCGTGAACCACCCGCCTGCGGGCCGCCTCGGGGAGCGGTCGCTGCGCATCGCGATGGTGGTCCCGCCCTGGTTGTCCGTTCCGCCGCCCGGCTACGGCGGACTTGAGCAGGTCGTCGCCGCCCTGGTGGACGCGCTCACCGGGCAGGGCCATGCGGTGACCCTGTTCGGTGCCGGCGGTGACCATGGCACGGCGGCCGACGGCTTCGTCTCCACCGTCGCCGAGGTGCAGTACGAGCGGCTCGGCGAGTCACTGCCCGAGCTGGCTCATCTGGCCCGGGTGAATCGGCTGATCACTGCGGCCGACTTCGACGTGATCCACGACCACACCACGATCGGCCCGCTGGTCGCCGGCCGCCGGGCCGTGCCGACCGTCGCGACCGTGCACGGAAACCCCGTGGGGGAGTACGGCGACGTGCTCAGCGACATCGACTCGGGCGTCGCCCTGGTGGCGATCTCGCACGCCCAGCGCCAACTGAACCCGAACCTGCCCTGGGCCGGCACGGTGCACAACGCCCTGGACATCCGTGGCTTTCCGCGCAAGCACACGCCCGGCGCAGGGCCGGTGCTGTGGCTGGCCCGGTTCAGCCCGGACAAGGGCCCGGACACCGCCATCCGGGCGTGCCGGGCGGCCGGGTTGCCCCTGCTGCTGGCCGGCAAGTGCAACGAGCCGGCCGAGCGCCGCTACTACGAGCAGGTCGTCGCGCCGATGGTCGACGACGACGTGACAGTCGTGCTCAACGCGGACCGGGCGACGACGCTGCGGATGCTGGTCGACGCCCGCTGCCTGATTATGCCGATCCAGTGGGACGAGCCGTTCGGCATGGTGATGCTGGAGGCGATGGCGACCGGGACACCGGTGGTCGCGCTCAACCGGGGCGCGGTGCCCGAGCTGGTCCGGTCGGGGCTGACCGGGCTCGTCGTCGAGCGGCCGGAGGAACTGCCCGCGGCGTTGCTCGCGGCGGAGCGACTCGACCCGGACGACTGCGTCGCGCACGTCGCGGAGAACTTCTCCGTCAAGCGAATGGCACACGGGTATGCCGACGTCTACCGGCGTTTCGCCCTCGGCCAGTACGACATCCGCGAATCGGCCCGCGTGCCGGCGCGCTGACCCTGCCCTCCGTCGCCGCGTCAGACCCGGGCCGCGCCCAGCTCCGCGATGGCGGCGTCGAGCCGAGACGCGTACCCCGGACTGATGCCGCCCTCACCGAGGCGGACGGAGACCTTCTCGCGCAGCCGGGCCACCGGTGGCGCCAGCTCCGCACGGCCGGACCTGACCGCCACGGTCAGGTTGCGCAGCTCGTTGCGCAGGTCCAGGGCCACGTCGTCACGGATCTCCCCGGCGCCCAGCCCGGCACCGATCAGCCCGTCGACCCGGTTGGCGGCCTCGATCAGGGTGCCCGCGTTGGAGGGGGGCGCGCCGGTGGTCGGCCTCGTCGACGGTGCCGTGCTCGGCGCGGTCGGCGCGGACGACTGGGGGGCCGGCGGGTCGGTCGACCCGGTCGTCACCGGGCCAGCGGAGGGCTGTGCCCGGCGCGTCGGCTGCTGTTCGGGTAGCAGGGCCACCCCGGCCAGGGCCACCCCGACGGCCAGCACCAACAACACGGCCAACCGTCGCCGTGACCAGCCCGACCAGGTCGTTGGCTCGCCCGGGGAGGAGGAGCCCGCGCCGCCTGCCGCTCCGGCGTGCGCCGTCGGTGGGGTCGCCGCCGGGACGCTGGCGGTTGCGCCCACGGGCGACTGCGGTGGCAGGGGCTGGGTGGGCACCCGGATGGTCGCGGTCGGGGGATCGGCCGGCAGCGCATGGTCGCGGAGCGCGGTGGCGACCTGCCGGGCGGTCGGCCGATCGGCCGGGTTCCGGGCGAGGCTGCGCAGGCAGATCTGGGCCACCGGTGGGGGCAGGTCCGGTAGCTCGGCCAACGTCGGCGGCGGCCCGCTGGCCAGCGCGGCGCTGAGCTGCTCCCAGGTGTCCGCCGGATAGGGGACCCGGCCGGTGAGCGCCTCGTGCAGCAGGACGCCGAGCGAGTACACGTCGGTGGACGGCTGGGCCGGCGCGCCGTCGAGGCGTTCCGGGGCCACGTACGCCGGGGTGCCGAAAGTCTCGCCGTCCTCGTCCTCATCGGGCGCGCCGATCCGGGTGGCGATGCCGAAGTCGAGCACCTTGACGCCCGTCCCGGTCATCATCACGTTCGCCGGGGTGATGTCCCGGTGCACGATGCCGAGTCGGTGCGCGGCGGCCAGCGCCTCCGCGACCTGCGCGCCCACCTGGACCGCCTCGGTCCACGGCAACGGCCCCTCGGTGAGCCGCAGCTTCAACTCCTCGCCGCTGAGCAACTCCATCACCACGAACGAGGTGATCGAGCCGTCCGGGTCGACCGTCTCGCCGTAGTCGTGCACCGAGGTCAGGTGCGGGTGCACCAACTGGGCGGCGGCCCGCGCCTCCTCGCGCACCATGCCCCGAAACCGCGCGTCGGCGGCCAGTGACGGGGCGAGCACCTTGAGCGCCACCACCCGGTCCAGCACCTCGTCGCGGGCACGCCAGATGACCGACATTCCGCCGGCGCCGATCTGGTCCAGAAGTCGGTATCTGCGAGCCAACAATCGGCCCGGATGCAGTGCAGCCTTCACGGATCGCACCTGCCTCAGGGGTGGGAGCGGTATCAGGCTGCGCGAATGTGTCCTGCCTGTCAACGCCGTCGCGACCCAGCATCGACGGGCGGTGTCTGCCGTGCGCCGACCGCCGGTCGACAGCGGCCCACCGGTCGGCGGCGGGCCCGTGCCAGGATGAGAGGCATGGCGGGGGGACCGGTGGCGTTCGTGCTCGGCGGCGGGGGTGTGCTCGGCGCGGTCGAGGTGGGCATGTTGCGGGCGTTGTTCCGCGCCGGCATCCAACCCGACATGGTGCTCGGCACCTCGATCGGGGCGGTGAACGGCGCGCTGGTCGCCGCCGACCCGTCCGAGGCGGTGACCGACCGGCTGGTCCGGCTCTGGGCCTCACCCGAGGCGAGCGAGGTGTACGGCGACTCGGTCGCCCGGCAACTGCGCCGTTTCGCCGCCCGCACCCACCTGCACTCGCCCCGGCCGCTGCGCCGCCTGTTGGAGACCGAGCTGGGGGTGGACACCACCTTCGCCGATCTGCGGGTGCCGTTCCGCTGCTGCGCCGCCCACATCGAGCGGGCCGCCGAGCACTGGTTCGACAGCGGTCCGGTGGTGCCGGCGGTCATGGCGTCGGCCTCGGTGCCGGGCCTGCTTCCACCGATGGAGATCAACGGCGCGCACTATGTGGACGGCGGGATCGTCAACTCCATCCCGATCGGCGAGGCGGTGGCCGTCGGCGCCCGCCGGATCTACGTCTTGCAGGTGGGTCGGATCGAACGGGAGCTGACCCCGCCCCGCCGGCCGTGGGAGATCGCGCAGGTCGCCTTCGAGATATCCCGTCGGCACCGTTTCTTCCGCGAGATGGTGGCGCTGCCCGAGGGGGTGGAGGTGCACGTCCTGCCGACCGGCGGGCTCAACCCACGCGACGACACGCCGTGGGCGTACCGGGACATGGCGGCGGTGGGGCGGCGGATCAGTCGGGCGTACACCGCCTCCCGGCGTTACCTCGCCACCCACCGGGAGCCGTGATGCCGCTGCCTCCCCGGTGGCTGCGTCGGTTGTTGCTGGCCCCCGCCGTGGTGCTGCTCGCCTTCCTCGTGGTGACCACGTTGCCGATCTGGGCGCTGCTCGCCGCGGCCGCGTCCCCGCTGGTGCCGGGCCGGTTACGCCCGCTGCGACTGCTCTGGATCGGCTGCTTCTACCTGGTCTGGGACGCCACCGCGCTGCTCGCGCTCTTCGTGCTCTGGGTCGCCTCCGGCTTCGGCTGGCGGACCCGGTCCCCGGCCTTCCAACGCGCGCACTACGTGCTGGCCGGCTGGTTCCTGCGGGTGTTTTTCTGGCAGGCACGTTGGACACTGCGGTTGCGCATCGACGTGGTCGGCACCGACCCGGACACCGCGCTGCCCGGCCGGCCCGAGCTGGTGCTCTGCCGGCACGCCGGGCCGGGTGACTCGTTCATCCTGATCCACGGGTTGGTCAACTGGTTTCACCGGGAGCCACGGATCGTCCTCAAGGACAGCCTCCAGTGGGACCCGGCGATCGACGTGCTGCTCAACCGGTTGCCCAATCGGTTCATCGCGCCGAGCCCGGAGCGCGGCGAGGAGACGGTACACCAGGTCGGACACCTGGCCGCCGGCCTGGACGACAACGACGCCTTCGTGATCTTCCCCGAGGGCGGCAACTTCACCCCCAAGCGACGACTGCGCGCCATCGCTCGGCTGCGTTCCCTCGGCCTGGAACGGATGGCCCTGCGCGCCGAGCGGATGCGCCACGTGGTCGCGCCGCAGCCCGGCGGGATGCTCGCGGGACTGGACGCCGCCCCGGACGCTGGTGTCATCTTCGTCGCGCACACCGGGCTGGACCGGATGCTCACCGTCGCCGACGTGTGGCGGGAACTGCCGATGGACAAGCGGATCGTGATGCGGTTCTGGTCGGTGCCGCCGGAGGACGTACCGACGGGACGGCAGCAGCGCATCGACTGGCTTTTCGACTGGTGGGCGCAGATAGACGCCTGGATCGCCGCCAACCGGTAATCAGCCGCGTAGGGTGCGGTCGTGGACGAGATCTGCGTGGTGACGACGGTGGTGGATGCACGTTCGGTCGCCGATGTGTTGGCGGCTGCGGCCGTCGCCGGCAGGCTCGCCGCCTGCGCCCAGGTGGGTGGTCAGGTGGACAGCACCTACTGGTGGCGGTCCGGTGTGGAGACGAGCACCGAGTGGTCGGTGCAGTTCAAGACCGCGCCGGATCGGCTCACCGCGTTGGTGGACCAGATCCGGGTCAGCCACCCGTACGAGGTGCCGGAGATCCTGGTGTCCAGGGTGGAGAGCGGCAACCCTGACTACGCGACCTGGGTGTACGAGCACACCCGCTCCTGAGTACGCGCACTCTGGGTCGCGTCCCGCTCGGTTGTCGATGATGACCGGGTGGATGACACCCGCTACCCCTGCCCCGCCTGTGGTGCACCGGCCGACCTGAGCGCCGGATGCACCGGCTGTCGGCGTGCGCCCGACCCGATCGCCGCTGAGGTGGTTCGGCTGAGTCGAGAGGTCGCCGAGCTTGAGCCGGAGGTGGAGCGTGCCCGCCACACGTACACCGAGCTGGCCGGACGCCTCGCGGCGGCGTCGCGTCGGCGGGCCGAGCTGGCGGCGGTCGTGCGGGCCGGGTTGGCGGCTCCGGTCGCGGCGCGGCCGGCGTCCCTCGTCGGAGCGGCGCCGGCCATCGGCCCGGGACGTGTCGGGGATTCGACGCCGGGTGCGGCGGAGACGTCGACCCGGACCGTCCAGGGGCTGCTCTTCGTCCTCGGTGGACTGCTGCTGGGCACTGCGGCGGTGGTGTTCACCGCGGTGGCCTGGTCGGCGGTGGGGATCGGCGGGCGGGCGTTGATCCTCGCGGCGTTCACCGCGCTCATGCTGGGCGTACCGCTGCTGGCGGTCCGCCGGGGGCTGCGCGGCACGGCGGAGACGTTCGCGGCGGTGGGGTTGCTGCTGGTGGTGCTGGACGGATACGCGGCCTGGTCGGTGGACCTGGGGGGCGTGGCCGGCTGGCCGGGCACGCGGTACGCCGCGCTGGTCGGGGGGGCCAGCGCGGCGGTCGCCGTGGCGTACGGCCGGTGGAGCAGGTTGACGGGTCCCTGGTTCGCCGCCCTGCTGGCCGCCCAGCCGGTGTTGCCGCTGGTGGCCGCCGAGGCCGGGTGGGGTGCGGCGGGGTGGGCGTTGGTCCTGCTGGGGGTGGCGTTGCTGAACCTGGCCGTGCTGGCCGTGCTGCGCGGCCGGGCCGGGGCGGCGCAGCTGGTCGGCCGGGTGTTGGCCGGCGCCGGCCAGGTCGCCGCGCTGGTGGGTGCCGCCGGATGCGCGCTGGTGCCGCTGCTCGGCGGGCGGGCGGGGGGCTCGCCGCTGCTGGCCGGGCTGCCACTGGTGCTGGTCGCGCTGACCGGGCTCGGTGCGGCCTGGCTGGTCGGGGGGCGGGCGCTGCGGGCGGCGGCGGCCGGGCTGCTGGTGCCGGTGCTCGCCGCCGCCCTGCTGCGCCCGGTGGCCGAGCTGCGGCCGTCACTGTTGCTGCTCGCGGCGGCGACGGTGGCCCTCGGGATGGTCGCCGCGGTGCGCCTCCTGCCCGGGGCGGCCGAAGCGGCGGCGGCCGGTGGGGGCGGTTGGCGGACCGGCCCGCGGGCCGGGGCACTGTTCGTCGCGGCCGGTACGGCGCAGGTGGCCGTGCTGATCACCGTCGGGCTGGCGGTCGCCGCTGTCGGTCGGTCGTTGCCGCCGTGGGGCGGGGCCGGGACGGGCCCGGACCTGGACTGGGGCTGGCAGTTGGCACCCGCCGTGGCGCTGGCGGTGGGCGCGACGATGCTCCTGCTGCCCCGGCCGGTGCGGGCGGTGCTTGCCACGGCGGGAGCGGTGGTGGTGTTGTTCGCCGTTCCCGCCGGTTGGACGGCGTCCTGGCCGCAGGTGGTGGCCATCGATCTGGCCGGCGGGGCCGCGCTGCTGCTCGCCGTGCTGGTCCGCCCGTCGACCGGACCGGCCACCCTGCTCACCCGTGCGATCGGCGGCGGCGCCCTGCTCGGGCACGGGTTGCTGGTCGGCCTGGCCGCGCCGGTCGGTGTCCTGGTGACGCTCGGCGTTCTCGCCGTGGCCGGGCTGGCACTGGCGCTCCGGCGGGGGCTCGGGGCGTACCGGGAGGTGGCCGGCGCGGGTCTGCTGGTCGCGCAGCTCGCGCTGCCCGCGATCGCGGCGGTGGCGTTGTTCGCCGCCGGTGCGCCGCCCTGGTGGCAGGCTCGGCTCGCGTTGGCCGCCGCCGGGCTGCCGCTGGTCGCGGTGCTCGCGGCGCGTCGGCACCGGGCGGAGCTGATCGGGTACGCGGTGACCGGTGCCGTCGTCGCGGTGACCGTGCCCAGCCTCGCGCCGATGGTGGTGGCTGGTGACGAGCCGCTCGCGCTCTACGTCGCGCTGGCGGCGCTGGGCGTCGCGCTCGTCGCTCTCGGGGACCGGTCGAGGGTCGACGTGCGGGATCGGTCGACGGCCGATGGGGGGGACCGGCCGACGACCGACGAGCGGGGGTCGGTCGGCCCGGTGGTGTTGCTGGCGGCGGGTGGAGCCCTGGCGGCGGTCGCTGTCCTGGCGGCCCTGCCGACGGTGCTCACCGCGCTCGTGTCGCCGTACGGCAGCCGGGACCGGGTGTGGTCGGGGGTGCCCACGGTGGCTGCTGACCCGACGGTGCTCCCGGTCGGGATCGCGCTGGTCGTGCTGGCCGTGGCCGCGGCGCTGGCCGGTCGGCGGGTCGGCCTGCCGGTGCTGCCCGCGCTGCCGTTCGGGGCGGCGGCGCTGCCGGTGCTGCTCGTCGCGATCGGCGCGCCGTGGCCGGTGCTGCCGGCCGCCGTCCTGCTCGTCGGCGTGGCCGCGCTGCTCTTCGCCGCGCTGGCCGCGGCCCGTCCGGCGCTCGTACCGATCGCCGTACCGGTGGGGGTGGTGCTGGTGGCCTCCGGTGTGCTGGGTCTGCTGGCCACCCGCGCCGGGACGCTCGCGGCCGAGGGGGTGCTGTTGGTGGCGGCGGTCGCCGTCGCGGTCGGGGCGCGCCGGTTCGAGGTACGGGTCGCCGGTTGTCTCGCCGCGGTGGGTGCGGCGTCCGCGTTGGCGGTGACCGCCCCGCTCGCCGGAGGGCTGCCGTTGCGGGCTGCCGCGTACCCGCTGTTGGCGGTGGCCGCGGTGGTGCTGGCCGCCGCCGTGGTCGCCCCGGCGCGGACCCGGCTGCGGCGGGTGCTGGATGCCTGCGCGCAGGCCGTCGCGCTGGTGGCGGCGGTGCTCGCCGTCGAGGTGGCGCGGCACCTCGCCACCGTCTGCGTGCTCTGGGGTGTCGCCGTCGCGCTGCGACTGCTGCGCCGGGGGGAGCCGGCCGGTCGGCGGTGGGCGTTCGCCGGCATCGCCGCCGGCAGCGAGTTGCTCGGTGCCTGGGTGCTGCTGGCCGCCGGTGGGGTGACCGTGCTGGAGGCGTACACCGTGCCGGCCGCGGCGCTCGCCCTCGGCGCGGGCCTGCTGGCGCTGCGCAGCCGGCCCGGGCTGACCAGTTGGCTGGCCCTCGGCCCGGGGCTGGTCGCGGCGCTGCTGCCCAGCCTCATGTCGGTGCTGGTCGGGGCGGATCCGCAGCCGTGGCGGCGACTGCTCCTCGGCGCGGCGGCGCTGGGCGTGGTGCTGGCCGGCGCGAGCCGCCGCTGGCAGGCACCGGTGCTGCTCGGTGGCGGGGTACTGACGCTGTTGGCGCTGCACGAGCTGGCCCGCGGATGGGATCTGCTGCCCCGGTGGATCTACCTGGGTGTCGGTGGGCTGGCGCTGGTCGGGCTCGCCGCCACCTACGAGCGGCGGCGGCGTGACCTGGCTCGACTGCGCGCCGCGGTGGGCCGGCTGGGCTGAGCCGAACCAGTAGGGGTAGGGCCTGCCCTACCCCCCATTCGGGGGCTGTCGGGGTTACTCAGCGCTACCGCGACCGGGAGACTTGACATAAGGCCCGAACCACTCCGGTACGGGCGCAAGCGGAACGGGAGCAGCGATGGCGCTCGGAGCGGTGGCGGAACCGCCGGTACGACGGCGAGGTAGTGACTACGCACAGTTGTCCCGGAGGATCAGCCAGGCCGGCCTGCTGGAGCGGCGCCCCGGCTGGTATGTCACCCGCATCGTGCTCACCCTCGGCGCCTTCGTGGCCGGCTGGGTGGCCGTGTTCCTGCTCGGCGACTCCTGGTGGCAGCTTCCGCTCGCGGCCCTGATGGCGGTGGCCACCACCCAGGTCGCGTTCCTCGGCCACGACGCCGGGCACCGCCAGATGTTCCGTCGGCGCGGCCCGAGCGAGTTGGTGGGACTGTTCGCCGGCAACGTGGCGGTGGGGATCAGCTACGGCTGGTGGGTCGACAAGCACAACCGGCACCACGCCAACCCGAACCACGAGGACGAGGACCCGGACGTCGGCGCCGGAGCCCTGGTGTGGACGCCCGAGCAGGCGCTGGAGACCCGGGGGATCGGTCGCTGGATGGCCAAGCGGCAGGCGTACCTCTTCTTCCCGATGCTCCTGTTGGAGGGTCTGAACCTGCACGTGGCGAGCATCCGGGCGATCATCGGCCGGGAGCCGAACGGCGGGTACACCGTCCCCATGCGGCACCGGGCGGTCGAGGCGACGCTGCTCGTCGTGCACACCGCCGCGTACGTGGCGCTGCTGTTGGCGGTCATGTCCCCGGTCAAGGCGTTGCTCTTCGCCGTGGTGCACCAGGCGCTGTGGGGCCTCTACATGGGCTGCGCGTTCGCGCCGAACCACAAGGGCATGCCGATGCCGACCGCCGAGGACGAGTTGGACTTCCTGCGCAAGCAGGTGCTGACCTCCCGCAACGTGCGGGGCAGCCGACTGGTGGACACCGCGCTCGGCGGTCTCAACTACCAGATCGAGCACCACCTGTTCCCGAACATGCCGCGCGCCAACCTGCGCCGGGCCCAGCCGATCGTCCGTGCCTACTGCGTCGAGCAGGGCATCCCGTACGCCGAGACCGGGCTGGTCGAGTCGTACCGGCAGGCACTCGGTCACCTGCACGAGGTGGGGCGGCCGCTGCGCGGCTGACGCGAGGGGGGTGGGCGGGGCGGCATCTGATGCCGCCCCGCCCGCGTGTTTGGACGGCCGTCGGGGTCCAGCACACCTAGTCGCCGAGCGCGATGAGAAGGTGCCGCAGGGCGTCATTCGCGGCCCGCACGGTTTCCGCGGGTACGGCATGAAGAAGGGCCGACTGTGCGGCGCTGGCCGCGAGTACCGTCTGCTCCGCCACGTGCGCGCCCTCGGTCGAGAGTCGCACCCAGGAGCTGCGCGCGTCGGACGGGTCGGCTTCGCGCTCGATCAGGCCGGCGTCACCGAGGCGTTTCACCAGGTTGCTCGTGCCGCCGGAGGAGAGCAGCAGTCGTTCGGAGAGGGCCGAGGGGCGCAGCCGGAAAGGGTCGCCGGCGGCACGCAGCACGGCGAGGATCTCGTACTCGGCCCTCGTCAGGCCGAAGCGGGCCAGCTCGGTGTTGACCCGCTCGGCGAACATCGCCGACAGCCGCGCAGCGCGCTTGGACAGCTCGAACTGCGGGCCACCGACCGGCGGCAGTTCGCGCGCCCAGGCGGCCGCGATGCCGTCCACGTGGTCCTTGCTCACGGGGAGATCCTACTTGCGCCGATAAAGCTTTCCGCATAGCTTTCAAGAAAGCTTTTCGAGGAGGCATCAGATGCGCAAGACCTTGCTCAAAGGCGGTCACGTGATAACCGTCGACGGTCCGGAGCGTCCCGACACCGACGTCCTGGTGGCGGACGGGGTGATCACGGCAATCGGCCCGGGCCTACCCGAGCTGGACGCGACGGTCGTCGATGCCTCCGGTTACGTCGTCACGCCCGGTCTCGTCGACGCGCACCGGCATGTGTGGCAGGCGCCGCTGCGCGGCCTCGGTGTGGACATGCCGATGTCCCGCTATCTGCCAGAGGTGTTGGGCGCGGCGCTGCCCGGCTACACCGCGGCCGATGCCGGACGGGCCACCCTGCTCGGTGCGGTCGAAGCACTCGATGCCGGCGTGACCACCGTCTTCGACTGGAGCAACGCGACGCTGACGCCCGCGCACACCGACGCCGTGGTCGACGCGTTCGAGCGGTCCGGAATCCGGGCAGTGGTCGGTCACGGCAATGCCGTCGACGAGGCGGACGTCCGCCGGCTCGCGGCCAGGACCGGCCGGGTGACCGGCGCGTTGGCCATCCTCGGCGGCGAGTACGGCGACTGGGACGAGGCGGTCGCCCAGATCCGGCTCGGTCGCGAACTGGGCGTGGTGGTCTCCATGCACGCGGGCGGTCCGGTCGTGCGACGGCTGCACGACGCCGGTCTGCTCGGCCCCGACCTGCAGTTGGTGCACCTCAACGCGATCCCGGCCGACGACGTGAAGCTCCTGGTCGCCGCCGGTGCCGCAGTCGTGGTGACGCCGACGGTCGAGGCGGTGATGGGTCACGGTCCCTCGGCGTACGGTCGGTTGGCCGACGGCGGCGGGCGCCCCGCGCTCGGTGTGGATGTCGTGATCAACGCGACGCCCGACCTCTTCGAACCGATGCGCGACACGCTGCGCACCGAGCGGCTGCGTGCGGGCAGTGCCGCCGCACCGCCGGCCGCGACGATGTTGCGCGCCGCCACCATCGATGGCGCCCGAGCGGTCGGGCTCGCCGACAGCATCGGCACGATAACCGTGGGTAAGCGCGCTGATCTGCTGCTGTTGGACGGCCTGGCAAACCTCACCGGAGAGCGCGCCGGCGCCGTCGTCTCCTGTCTCACCCCGGCGAACGTGCGGACCGTGCTCGTCGACGGCCACCTCGTGAAGCATGAGGGCCGTCTGCTGCACCACGACCTCTCCGCCCTGCGCTAGTTACACCCCTGCTGCGGCAGGGAGATTGTTGAGTCTGGACGTTCGCGCCGGGGCGAGACCGCCCTGGATCGTGGTGCGGTTCCGGTCAGGCATCGAGTTGTCGGCACGGTGGCGTGTCCGACCCGCCGGACCCGCCACCGGTAGGGTCTGCTCATGGCAGACCTGCTCACCGCGGACGCGGTGCGAGAAGAGCTGGGCCGGTTGCCCGACTGGTCGGGGGACCCGACCGGCATCGGTCGCACTGTTCAGCTCGGCAGTTTCCCGGACGCCATCGCGGTGGTCGACCGGGTGGCGGCGGTGGCCGAGGAGCTCGACCACCATCCCGACATCGACATCCGATGGCGGACCCTGACCTTCCGCTGTGTCACGCACTCGGCCGGTGGGGTCACCCACCGGGACTTCGCGCTGGCCGGGCGGATCGACGACATCGTCCGGAGCGCGGCATGAGATTCGAGATCAGCAAGGTGCTGGACGCCATCGAGGGACGGGTCTGCACCGACCCGTCGCTGGCCCGCGCCGTGGTCGACCTGGCCGAGGTGATCCGCTACCAGGACATCGACGGTGGCCGGCCGGCCAGCCTGCTCCGCCTCGGCATGGTGATCGACGCGCTCTCCCGTGAGTTGGAGGAAGACAGCGTCCAGGTCTACGCGGTGGTGCACCGGGCGCTGCTCTCCGACGCCGACCTCACCTCCAACGAGCGGATGGTCGTGCGCCGGTGGGCCGACGACGGGCTCGTCGAAGTGCTCGACAACCCTGGTGACCGGATGTTGGAGGTCGCCGACCTGCTCGGTCTGCCGGTGCTCAGTCGGGTCCGCTTCGACGGGTTGCGCGGTCGGTTCCCCTGGCTGGTCGAGCAACCCGGTCGGGTGGTCGCCCCGGTGCCCGGGGCCGGCGGGCCGGTGTTCATCGCACACGTCGGTGGTGGGCACTCGCCGGTGGCCGGCAAGCGTTCGCCGACCGGGGTCAAGCTGCTGGCCCGCCAGTGGCGCTGCCCGGAGTCGGGCTGCGCGCTGTTCGGCGGCGGTGGTGGGGGTGGCGCCTTCGCCGACCTGGCCGGGGGTGCCGACCGCAGCCCCGCCGCGCAGCCGCCGCCCGCGCTGCGCAACGGCGTGCCGACCTGTCCCCGGCATGGGGTACGCCTCGGTGACGCCGGCCCCCGTCCGCGTACGGAGGTGCTCGCGGTGCGCGTCGGCGGCCTGGTCCGGCGGCGGTTCGTGCTCAGCGAGGAGCAGCCGATCGTGGCTGGCCGGGCCCCCGAGCAGGACGGCGGGATCATGCTCGGGCAGTGGCTCAACGACGAGGCCCGGCGCTGGATCAGCCGGGGTCACGTCCGCTTCGAGCTGCGGGTCGGCGAGGTCATCGTGACCGACATCAGCACCAACGGCTCCGGCATCCGCCCGGCCGGCTCGATGGCCGAGGCCGACCGGATCCCGCTGGCCCCGCAGCAGTCCCGGGTGTTGGGCGAGAACGACATGGTGGAGCTCTACCCGGGGGTGCAGATCGGCCGGGCCGAGGAGTTGCCCGCCGGTGCCCCGTTCACCCCCACCTCGGTGATGGCCGAGGCCCCGACGATGGCCATGCGCCTACCCCGCCCGTAACGATCCAGCGCTGCCGCGGCGTGCCGACCCCGGTTGATCATGAAGTTATTGCCACGACACGCCGCGGCGCCGGGCAATAACTTCATGATCAACGCGGGCGGGCGGGCTTGGCCGGACGTCGGGTTAGCCCCTGTCGCTCCGCTGCGCGAAGCGGCCCTAATCGGGAGGAAATAGGTCTACTTCCGAGTTAGGCGGCCAGGACCTCGGCGAGCGCGGTGACTGCCAGGTCGATCTCGTCTTCGGTGATCACCAGCGGTGGGGCGAGCCGGATGGTGGAGCCGTGGGTGTCCTTGGCCAGCACGCCGCGCTCCATCAGGCGCTCGCACGCCTCGCGTCCGCTCATCAGCGCCGGGTCGATGTCCAGACCGGCCCACAGGCCACGGACGCGTACGCCGACGAGACCCTTGCCGACCAGCCCCTCCAGGCCGGCCCGCAGCCGCTCGCCCAGCTCGGCCGAGCGGCGCTGGAACTCGCCGGTGGCCAGCAGCCGGACCACCTCGATGGCGACCGCGCAGGCGAGCGGGTTGCCGCCGAACGTGGAGCCGTGCTGGCCGGGCTTGAGCACACCGAGCACGTCGGCGTTCGCGGCCACCGCCGACACCGGCACGATGCCGCCGCCGAGCGCCTTGCCGAGCAGGTACATGTCCGGCACGACACCCTCGTGGTCACAGGCGAACGTCGCACCGGTACGCCCCAGACCGGACTGGATCTCGTCGGCGATGAACAGCACGTCGCGCTCGGTGCAGACCTGGCGTACGCCCGGCAGGTAGCCCTCCGGCGGCACCACCACGCCCTGCTCGCCCTGGATCGGCTCCAGCAGCACCGCGACGGTGTTCTCGTCGATCGCCGCGGTCAACGCCTCCAGGTCGCCGTACGGCACGACCCTGAACCCCGGGGTGTACGGCCCGAAGTCGGCGCGCGCGTCCTCGTCCGTGGAGAAGCTCACGATCGTGGTGGTCCGCCCGTGGAAGTTGCCCTCGGCGACCACGATGTTGGCCTGCCCGGAGGGCACGCCCTTGACCTGGTAGCCCCACTTGCGGGCTACCTTGATCCCGGTCTCCACCGCCTCGGCGCCGGTGTTCATCGGCAGCACCAGATCCTTGCCGCACAGCTCGGCCAGCTCCCGGCAGAAGTCGGCGAACTGGTCGTGGATGAACGCCCGACTGGTCAGCGTCAGCCGGTCCAGTTGGGCGTGCGCGGCGGCGATCAGCTGCGGATGCCGGTGACCGAAGTTCAGCGCCGAGTAGCCGGCCAAGCAGTCCAGGTAACGGCGGCCGTCCACGTCGGTGAGCCAGGCACCCTCGGCGGACGAGATCACCACCGGCAGCGGGTGGTAGTTGTGCGCTGTCCAGCGCTCGGCGTCCCGGACCGCTCCCGGCGTACGCAGGATGTCATCCACGATCACTTGTTTGCCTTTCCCTGACGGAGTCGCAGCGTGCAGCACTTCGGTCCGCCGCCGGCCTTACGTAGCTCGGACAGGTCGACCCCGATGGTTTCGTAGCCCCGGTCGCGCAGCTTGGCGGCCAGGTCGGTGGCCTGCGCGGGCAGCACCACGTGCCGCCCGTCGCTGACCGCGTTCAGCCCCAGCACCTCGGCGTCGGCCATGGTGGCCTGCACCGCGTCGGGGAAGAGCCGGCGCAGCACGGCCTGGCTGCCGGGGGAGAACGCCTCGGGCAGGTACGCCACGGTCCGCTCGTCGAGCACGGTCAGCGCGGTGTCCAGGTGGTAGAAGCGCGGGTCGACGAGCTGCATGGTGATCACCGGGTAGCCGAAGACCTCCTGCAACTGGGCGTGCGAGGCGTGCGCCGTGCGGAAGCCGGTGCCGGCGAGCAGGTGGTCACCGGCCAGCAGCACGTCGCCCTCTCCCTCGTTGACGTGCTTCGGGTCGTACATCTCGAAGCCGGCGGCCTCGAACCAGGCCCGGTACGCCGGCGCCTCGTCGGCGCGCTGCGGGTCCCGGAACTGCACGGCCATCGCCTTGCCGTCGATCACGGTGCCGCCGTTGGCGGCGAAGACCATGTCGGGCAGGCCGGGCACCGGAGTGATTTCCTCGACGGTGTGGCCCAGGTCGCGGTACGTCTGGCGCAGCTGCTCCCACTGCCGGACGGCAAGCGCGGTGTCGACCGGCGCGCTCGGATCCATCCAGGGGTTGATGGCGTAGTCGACGGCGAAGTACGTCGGCCGGCACATCAACAGGCGCTGGCTGGTGGCGTCCATCGTCATTGTCCTGCTCCCAGGGGTCGGGCGCGCCCGGCCACCGTGGCCCACGGGCTGGCGCCGTTGCTCAACGTTATGCGGCCCCAGCGGCAGGATCCACCACCGAGAGTTGCGCATACCGAAGATTCGTTGCGTGTGGGCAGCCCTGGGCTGTGATTCGTTGCGTCAGCGCTCGCCGTACCCCGGAAACACTTCAGGGGCGGCGAACCGCCGCCCCTGAACGGGTGTCGCCCGGCCGGTGAACCACCGGATGAGATCGGGCTGCCGGCGAACCGCCGGCTTTCGCCGGTGCACCACCGGCGAGCGGAACAGTGCCCGCTAGAAACGATCGACAAACTGTGAGTCAAGCCACTCCCGGAAGCGCTGCACCCAGTCGCCATCGGTGGTCGGCCAGTCGAACTGGCCGGTCATCGCGAGCACCCCGATAACGACCGCGGCCAGCCCGATCAGCACGCCGAAGAGCGCGTCGGTCTTGCCCGCGACGTGCCGGCGGCGGGTGGCCATCAGGCCGAGCACCGAGAGCACGGCACCGAACGCGCCGAGCCCGATGCCGTACCCGGCCAGGGTGCCGGTCAGCACGAACATCGCACCAGCGACCGACACGATCAGGCCGAGGGTGGCGAGCAGGCTGGCCCGCGGCTTCGGCCCGCGCGTCACCGGCGGCTCCGGCGCGGTCCGATCGGGGGTCGGGTCGACGGGCCGGTCGGTGGTGACCCGGTCGGTGGTGTCGGGCCGACGGGTGGTGCTGTCGAGGTCGGCGTCCCGCTCGGCGGTGCGCGCCGTGGTCGGGGCGACGGCGGACCGGGGCTCGGTCCCCACCTGGTGGGCGGTGCGGGGCTCGGGTGCGACTGGCGGGGTCGTGCCGTTCACGGGCTCGGGTGCGACCGGGCGGGTCGTGCCGTTCAGAGGCTCGGGTGCGACCGGGCGGGCGGTGCCGGTCCGGGGCTCGGCGTCGACCGGGCGCGCGGTGGCGGCTCGGGCCACCGCCGCCCGCTCGCTGGCCTGCCGCTCGGCCTCGCTGATCCGGCCACCGGTCGTGCCGGCGCTGCCGTACGCCGTCTGGTTGGCGTCCCGGTCGGTGACCACCGGGCGGCCGACGCTGTCGTCGGACTGGCCGGTCTCGGTGACCGGGGTGTCACGGCCGTCCACGCGGCCGTCAAGGTTCTCGTCCCGCGTCGGTGCCGGCTCGGACCGGCGGGACAGCGAAGGAATCCTGACCACTACACACCTCCTGATGAATGCGTGGTGGCCGACAAAGGGTGGCACCCACGCGGTGTCGCCCCTCAAGTACCCACCTGGGCGTTTCCTGACACCAATCCTGGGTATGGCCGCCCCGACCGTGATCGCCGCCGGCCCCCGCCCCGGCCGTGATCGGCCCCGGCCCCGGCCGTGATCGGCCCCCCGGGGCCCCGGCCTTGATCGACTCGTCTTCCTGGAAGTCGGGGTGTCCCGCTCGTCCGAACACCGCGCTTTCCTGAAATCCGAGTCGATCATCGCCTCGGCGCGACTGAGTACCCTTGGCACCTGTGCCAGAGGGACACACCATCCATCGCCTGGCGGCCCGGCACGCCGAGCTGTTCGCCGGGGACAAGCTGCATGCCGCGAGCCCGCAGGGTCGCTTCGCCGAGGGCGCCGCCCGGCTCTCCGGGACCGTGCTGGAGGGGACCGAGGCGTACGGCAAACATCTGCTGCACCACTACGCCGGCGAGCTGGCCCTGCACGTGCACCTCGGGCTGTACGGCAAGTTCACCGACGGACCGGGGGAGCCGCCGGAGCCGGTCGGCCAGCTGCGGCTGCGGCTGACCAGCGACCGGCACTGGCTCGACCTGCGCGGGCCCACGGCCTGTGAGCTGCTCAGCCCACCCGAGGTGGCCGCGTTGCGGAGCCGCCTCGGGCCGGATCCGTTGCGCGGCGACGCCGACCCGGAGCGGGCGTACGCCCGGATCTCGCGCAGCCCCACGCCCCTGGCCGCACTGTTGCTGGACCAGTCGGTGGTCGCCGGCACCGGGTTGATCTTCGTGACCGAGGCGCTGTTCCGGGCGGGGCTGCCGCCGAGGATGCCGGGCCGACAGGTGACCAGAGCCGTCTGGGACGTGCTCTGGGCCGACCTGGTCGGGTTGATGCGGCTCGCGGCCGAGCACGGCCGGATCGACACGGTCCGCGACGTGCACCTGCCGGAGGCGATGGGCCGGCCGGCGCGGGTGGACCGACACGGTGGTGAGGTGTACGTCTACCGCCGCCCCGGCGCGCCCTGCCACGTCTGCGGCACCGAGATCAGCCGCGGCGAGCTGGCCGGTCGCAACCTCTACTGGTGCCGTACCTGCCAGGGCGGCTGACCAGCCGGCGCCTGCCAGGCTGCCCCGGACATGGGGCAGGTCGACAGGTGGCGCCCGGTCACCGCTCGTCGAGCAGCCACCGGACCACCTCGACCTGCTGCGGAAAGACGATGTCGTCGGCGACGCTCCAAGCCAGCGTGTGTCCGATCGTCCAATCCCGGACCCGCTGCCGGTCCAGCCCCAACTCGGTGCTGAGCCGGTCCAGCCGGTGCCGGACGGCGGCCGGTGAGTGCCCCAACTCCGGGCCGCGCACCATCGGCACGACCGAGAACTCCCGCTCCCCGGTCAGCGGCTTCGGGTCGATCGCCAGCCACGGCCCCCGGTCGGCGAGCGCATCGGCGGCGAGGACGTTGCCGGCGTGCAGGTCCTGGTTGACCAGTACCTGCTCGCCCTGGCTCGCCGCCAGGCCGGTGAGCAGGTCGAGCGCGGCGTCCAGCAGGCGCCGCTCGTACGGGCGGCCGGCCCGTTCCCAGGCCCGGGGCATCCGGTCGATCCAGCCGGCGGCCTCCCGCGCCAGCGGGGTGAACGGCGCGCCGGCCGGTCGCCAGAGGCGGGGGAGTAGCCCGATCACCGCGTCCAGCGCTTGGTCCAACGGACGATCGTGCAGGGAAGTGCCGGGTTGGCAGCGTTCCAGCAACAGGGCACGCCGATCCGGGTCGTGGGCGAGCAGCCGGATCGCCCCATCGCCGTTCCAGTGGGCCAACGCGTCGGCCTCGTGCCGGCTTTCCTCGTCGGGGTATTGGAGCTTCAGCACCGCCGCCGTGCCGTCGGGCAGGCTGGCGGGGAGCGCCAGTGAGGCGTACGCGTACCGGAAGGGCGGCCCGATCCGCAGCGACCAGCGCTCGGCGCACTCCGTCAGCCACGTCGGGAGTGTGGCCAGCCAGGTCCGGCCGGCCGGTGACCCGCGTACCCAGTCAAGTCCCTCGGGCAGATCCATCGGGCCCTCCTGCGCTGTGTGCGGCGATTCGTGCCGGCCGCGGCGTGCTTCAGCCGGATCACGGCGTTCACACGGCGGTCCACAGTGGCTAGCGTAGGGCCCGTGCGAATTGGCGTGAACGTACCGAACTTCGCCCCGGGTACGGATCCGGATGTGCTGCGGCGGTGGGCGCAGACGGTTGAGGGTCTCGGCTTCGACCTGCTGATGGTCTCGGACCACATCGTGGTGACCCCGGACGTGGCCGAGCAGTATCCGGCGCCGTTCTACGAGCCGTTCACCACGCTGTCCTGGCTGGCCGGGGTGACCAGCCGGGTCCAGTTGGGGACCACGGTGCTCATCGTCCCGTACCGGCATCCGCTGCTCACCGCGCGGATGGCGGCGAACCTCAACCGGCTCAGCGGCGGCCGGCTCGTCCTCGGCGTCGGCGTCGGCTGGGCTCGGCAGGAGTTCGAGGCGCTCGGCGTGCCGTTCCGGCAGCGTGGTGCGCTGACCGACGAGTACCTGCGTGCCATGCGCGACGCCTGGCGGAACACCGACGACTACGACACGGGTGCGATCCCGATCTGGGTGGGCGGCAACAGCGAGGCCGGCATGCGGCGCGCGGTACTGCTCGGTGACGCCTGGCATCCGTTGCGGGTCACGCCCGGCTGGCTGGCCGACGCGGTTGGGCGGCTGAAGGCCATCGCCGACGACCTCGGTCGCCCGATGCCCGCGCTGATGCCGCGGATCGCGCTCCAGGAGACCCGAGAACCGATCACCGACCCGGACCGGCTCGCCGGTGTCGGCACTATCGATCAGATCATCGCCGACCTCGACCAGTTCCGTCTGCTCGGTGCCGAGACGGTGGTGTTGGACCCGTTCAACGGGGATCTGGCCGAGATCCGCCAACCCGAAGCCGCGTGGCGGACGCTTGCGGCCGTGGCCGCGTACCGCACATCCCAGGAGGAGCGATGACCCCCGACGACGAGACGTTTCTCCGCCGCGCCGTGGAGCTCGCGAGCCGGGCCGGGGCTTGCGGCGAACGCCCGTTCGGCTCGTTGCTGGTCGACGCGGACGGCGTCGTCCTGATCGAGGACCACAACACCGTGGTCTCCGACGCGGACATCAGCGCCCACCCGGAGTTGAAGTTGGCCCGCTGGGCCGCGCGGGAACTCGCCCCCGAGGTGGCCGCCGGCACCACCATGTTCACCAGTTGCCAGCCCTGCGCGATGTGCGCGACCGCGATCGATCGCTCCGGTCTCGGCCGGGTGGTGTACGCCCTGTCGACCGAGCAGTTCGAGGAGGTCAAGCCGGCCACGCCGCCGCTGCCTCCGGTCCGGTACGAGGGGCCGGCGCTGTTCGATGAGGCGCGCCAGCCGATCGACAACTACTACTGATCGACGAGCGGAAGCAACGGCCGGCGGCCAAGCCGGCCGTCACTCAGGGCCGCGTGGTGTGACGCAACCGAAATTGACAGTCGACCGGCCGCCAGAGCAGGGTTGACAGGTGACAACGATGTCAACGGACAAAAACGGAGGAATCCCACATGTGGTTCCTCCGCCGCCCCCGGTGGGCCAGCCGGTTCGTGGCGTTCCGTTGACGGTTTCCCGGCGCGGACCCGGTTCGTCCGCCGATCCTGGCCGTATGCCCCTTCCCTACCCGACGGTGACCAGCTGAGATGACCGACGTGCCCCGATCCGACGCCGAAACGACCCCCGCTGCTGCCGGGTCGCCCGACCTGCCCGATCTGGACGACTTCCTCGCCGACCAGACCCGGACGCTGCTCGACACCGCCCGCCGCGCGGTGCGGCCCGAGGGTGGTTTCTGGTGGCTCACCGACGACCGCACCCCGGATCGCGGCGAACCGATCCACACCTGGATCACCTGCCGGATGACCCACGTGGCCTCCCTCGCCCTTCGTAACGGCGACCCGGACGCCGCCGCCCTGGTCGACCACGGGATCGCCGCGCTCAGCACGCTGCTGCGCGACGACCGGTACGGCGGCTGGTTCGGCGCGGTGGACCAGCAGGGCGTACCCGTCAACGATCGCAAGGCCGGCTACGACCACGCGTTCGTACTGCTCGCCGCGTCCAGCGCCGCGTGCGCCGGACGGCCCGGCGCGGACCGGTTGCTCGCCGACGTGCTGACCGTCGTCCTGGACCGGTTCTGGGATGTCGACGCCGGCGCGGTCCGCGAATCATGGAACCGGGACTGGACGGTGACCGAGGACTACCGCGGCGCCAACAGCAGCATGCACATGGTCGAGGCGTTCCTCGCCGCTGCCGCCGCGACCGGCGACGCGAGTTGGGCCGACCGGGCGCTCCGCATCGCCGAGCACCTGGTGCACGGCGAAGCCGCCCGGCACGACTGGCGGCTGCCCGAGCACTTCAGCGCCGGCTGGACGCCGCTGCCCGACTACAACCGGGACCGGCCCGCCGACCCGTTCCGGCCGTACGGGTCCACCATCGGGCACTGGCTGGAGTGGGGCCGACTGCTGTTGGAGTTGGAGGCGGTGCTGCCGCAGCCGCCTCACTGGCTGCTCGCCGACGCCCGTGCCCTGTTCGCCGCCGCGGTGCGCCGCGGTTGGGCGGTCGACGGCGCGGACGGCTTCGTCTACACCATCGACTGGGACGACCGGCCGGTGGTGCGCTCCCGGATGCACTGGGTTCTCGCCGAGGCCATCGGGGCGGCGATCACCCTGCACCGGCGCACCGGGGATGCGGTCTACCTCGACTGGTACCAGGTCTTCTGGGCGTACGCCCGCCGCAACCTCATCGACCGCACCGGGTGGCGGCACGAGTTGGACGCGCAGAACCTGCCCGCCGATTCGGTCTGGCACGGCCGGCCGGACGTCTACCACGCGTACCAGGCGGTGCTGCTGTCCCGCTCGGCCGGCGGGCTCGGTGGCCCCGGCCCGCTCGCGCCGGGGGAGGTGACCGCGTGATCGTCGTCGCGGGCGAAGCGCTGATCGACCTGGTCGTCACCGCCGAGGGGCGGCGGGCCGTACCCGGGGGGTCCCCGGCCAACGTCGCCGTCACCCTGGCCCGGCTCGACCAGCCGGTCCGGCTGCTGGCCCGGCTCGGCAGCGACGAGTACGGCCGCCAACTCGACGAACACCTGAGCGGCAACCGGGTGGACCTGGGGTGGGCGGTTCGCGCCGAGGAACCCACCTCGGTGGCGGTCGCCACCCTGAACGCCACCGGGCAGGCCAGCTACGAATTCCGGCTGGCCGGTGCGGCGGACTGGCAGTGGACGCCGCAGGAGCTGCCCGAACTCGCCGGCTCACCGGCGGTCGCGCTGCACACCGGGTCCCTCGCGCTCGCGTTGGCACCCGGCGCGGAGGTGCTGGAGGGTCTGCTCGCCCGAGAACGCCAGCGGGACGGGCTCACCGTCTCCATCGATTTCAACCTGCGCCCGAGCATCGTCACGGACCGGGCTGCGGAGCAGCAGAGGGTAAGTCGGCAGGTACGCCTCGCGCACCTGGTCAAGGCCAGCGACGAGGACCTGGCCTGGCTCTACCCGGACCGTTCGGTGGCCGACGTGATGACCGAGTGGCGTGCGGCCGGCGTGTCCTGCGCGGTGGTGACCCGCGGCGGTGAGGGCGCCTGGCTGCTCGCTCCCGACGGCTCGCTGCACGAGGAGCCAGCGGTACGCACCACCGTGGTCGACACCGTCGGTGCCGGCGACTCGTTCACCGGTGGCCTGCTGGCCGCGCTGGCCGACCTCGACGCGCTCGGCGACCAACCCGCCGACCGGCTCGCCGCGGTAACCGGGCAGCAGTGGGCGGAGGTGCTCCGGCGAGCCGCCACCGTGGCCGCGTTGACCTGCGGCCGCCGCGGCGCCGACCCACCGAGCCGCGCCGAAGTAGAAGCCCTCCTAACCGCCACCCCCTAGCCCCCTAGCCCCCTTGCCCCCGCCCACCACCCCCGCGATCTTGCACTTTCTGTCCCGACGAAACGGTCTCAATGCCGCAAGTCGGCAACAGAAACTGCAAGATCGCGGGGGGAGGGGGGTGGGGTTTGGGGTTTGGGGCGCGGTTAGGTTAGGCCGCGTTTTAGTAGTTTGGTGGGGAGGACTGTGGTGGTGGGCGGGGTGTCGTCGCCGGCTACTCGTTGGAACAGTCGCTCGGTGGCGACCCTCGCCAGCTCCCGGGTGTCGTACGCGACGACGGTCAGTGGTCGGGGCATCAGGTGGGCCAGTTCGAAGTCGTCGAAGCCGACCAGTGCCGCGTCGCTGCCCCGCCGGTGCAGCTCCTGGAGGGCACCGACGGTGAGCCGGTTGTTGGCGCAGAAGAACGCGGTGGGCGGGTCGGGAAGGTCGAGCAGCGCGGCGACCGCCCGCCCGGCCTCCTCGGGAGCGATGAGCCGCTCCCGGACCAGCGACTCGTCCGGTGCGACCCCGGCGGCGTCCAGCGCCGCCCGCGCCCCGGCCAGCCGCTCCCGCATCGTGGGTACGCTCGGCGCGCCGAGCAGGAGGCCCACCCGTCGGTGCCCCTCGTCGAGCAGCGCGCCGACCCCGGCCTGGCTGCCGCCCCGGTTGTCCAGCAGCACGGCGTCGGCTTGCAGCCCCTGCGGCGGCCGGTCCAGGAACACCACCGGCATGCCCAACTCGACCTCACGACGCAGGAACGAGTGGTCGAGGCCCGCCGGCACCACCAGCAGGCCGTCGACCCGGCGCTGGGTGAAGTCCTGGAGCAGCGCGCGTTCCCGCTCCGGGTCCTCCTCCGACGACGCGGTGATCAGCATGGTGCCGTGCTCGGCGGCGATCTCGGCGGCGACGCTGGCGATGGTCGCGTAGAACGGGTTGGCGATCTCCTCGATCAGCAGCCCGACGGTGGCGTTGAGCTGCCGGGAGCGCAGGTTACGAGCGATGTCGTTGCGCCGGAAGCCCAGCTCGGCGATGGCGGCCAGCACCCGGCCGACCAACTCCTGCCCCACCGGCTCGTCGTTGACGACCCGGGAGACCGTCTTCAGGCTGACGTCGGCGCGTCGGGCCACGTCGACCATCGTGGGACGCCGACGCGCGGTCGGCCGGGTCGGGGTCTGGGTCACGGGGTGGTCCTCCACGGCGGGCGCGGGTCAGCGGTTGAGCGCGGCGAGCGCGTCGACCGCTTTTCGGGCGGCGATGAGCACCGGATCCCACACCGGCGCGTACGGCGGAGCGTAGCCCAGGTCCAGTGCCGTCATATCGTCCACCGTCATGCCGTTCCACAGCGCCACGGCCAGCGTGTCGATCCGTTTGGCCGCCTCGGACCAGCCGACGATCTGTGCGCCGAGCAACCGGCCGCTGGGGTGTTCGGCGATCAGCTTGACCGTCATCGGCCGGGAACCGGGGTAGTAGCCGGCCCGGTTGGTCGACTCGGCGATCACCGAGACGAACTCGAAGCCGGCGGCCTTGGCATCGCGCTCGCGCAGGCCGGTCCGACCCACCTCCAGGTCGCAGACCTTGGTCACCGCCGTGCCGATCACGCCCATGAAGGTGGCGTACCCGCCGCCGATGTTGATCCCGGCGACCCGGCCCTGCTTGTTGGCGTGCGTGCCGAGCGGCACGTGCACCGGTAGCCCGCTGATCCGGTGCAGCGTCTCCACGCAGTCACCGGCCGCCCAGACCCCGGGGACCCCGGGTACCCGCATCCGGCGGTCCACCCGGATCGCGCCGGTCGGTCCGAGGGGCAGCCCGGCCGCCTCGGCGAGCGCGGTGTTGGGGCGTACGCCGAGGCCCAGGACCACGACGTCGGTCGGAATCGGCCCCTCGGTGGTGACCACGGCGGACACCCGTCCGTCCTTCTCCTCCAGCCCGGTCACCGGCAGACCGCTGCGGATCGTGACACCGAGGCCGCGCATGGCGTCGGCAACCAGCTCGCCCATGTCGCTGTCCACCGTGGACATGGGCTGGTCGCCCGCCTCCACCAGGGTCACCGAGAGGCCGCGTTGGATGAGGGCCTCCGCCATCTCGACGCCGATGTATCCGCCGCCGACCACCACGGCCCGGCGCGGTTGTGGCTCGGCGTCCAGCCAGTCGCGCAGAGCCGCGCCGTCGTCCAGGGTCTGCATGCCGAACACACCGCCAGCCTCGGTGACCGCCCACGGCGGCTTCGTCGGCACCGCGCCAGTGGCGTACACCAGCTCGTCGAAGCGCTCGCGGACCTCGCCGCCACCGTCCAGGTCCCGGGCCACCACCTCCCGGCGTTCCAGGTCGATGGTCGTGACCTCGTGGCGCATCCGGACGTCCATCGCGTACTCCGTGCGGAACGCCAGCGGGTCCCGGGCGATCAACGCCTCCGGGCCGGGCACCAGGCCACTGATCCAGTACGGGATGCCGCACGCCGAGTAGGAGGTGAAGTGGCCCCGCTCGAAAACGACGATCTCCAGGTCGGCACGGCCGCGGCGGCGTCGGGCCTGGGACGCCGCCGACATTCCGGCGGCGTCCCCGCCGATGACGATCAGTCGTTGCGCCACGGGTTCATCCTGTCACGCGCTGATCAGCCGCGGGTCTGCCGTGCGACGTCCTGCACCACGTCGGTGAGTCGGCCGGTGCGCTCGAACACCGCGCGTTGCCGCGCCGCGCCGCTGCCGTGCCGGCGCAACCCGCCCAGCAGGTCGGTCACCTCGGCCCAGTCGTCGTGCTGCTCCAGCGCCGGCCGCATCCGTTCCACGAACCGGTCCAACAGTTCCCAGGCCGGGCGCAGCTCACCGGTGGTGACGTCCACGGCCTCGCCCTCCAAGCCGTCGTGGGCGGCCCGCCAGTGCGCCCCGACCAGCAGGTGGTGGTCGGTCTGCAACGCCGGCCGATCGGCCTCGACATCCGCCATGGCGGTCGCGACAAGTGCCCGGACCAGCGCGGCGACCAGCACCGCGTCGTCCACCGACGGGCAGACGTCGCCGATCCGCAGCTCCACCGTCGGGTACTTGGCCGACAGGCGGGCGTACCAGTAGAGCATCCCCTCGTCGAGCATCACCCCGCTGGAGATCAACTGACGGATCAGCCGCTGGTAGTGCTCGTGCGACTCCAGAAACGGCGTCGGGGCCACCGAGGGCCAGCGCTCCCACTCCACCGAGCGCCAGCTGGCGTAACCGGTGTCCTCGCCGCGGGCGAACGGCGAGTTGGTGGTCACCGCGTGCAGCATCGGCAGCCACGGCCGTACATGGTTGAGCACCTGCACGCCGGTATCCGGGTCGGGCACCCCCACGTGTACGTGCATGCCGTTGTTGCCGGGGCCGGGCACGAGCAGCCGGAACCGTTCGATCATCCGGTCGAAGCGGGGCTTGTCCACCACCGGCGGCACCGGGCCGTCCACCGGGCCGGTGCCGATGGCGAGCAGGCGTACGCCGGCCCGCTCGGCCGCGTCGGAGAGCGCCCGACGCAGTACGCCGAGAGAGTGCCGGATCGACGAGAGCTCCAAGCCGGGCGGGCTGCCGATCTCGATCTGACTGGTCTGGAACTCCCGCTCCACCTGCCCGCGAAGTTCGGCCGGCACCTGCTCCATGACCAGGTCCACGGCCGGGACCGCGGCCCCGGTGTGCGGGTCGACGAGCAGGAACTCCTCCTCGACACCCACGGTGAGCAACCCGGTCGCCGCAGCCATGTCGCTGGGCGCCTCCGCCACCTGACCGGTCATCGAAATCACCCGTCCGTTCCTACCGCTCGCGGTCCCTCCGCGTCGGTCCGCCGTTGGTTACCCAACGTGGCGATGCCGGGAAACGTGGCGGCGGCACGTCGTGCTCGCGGTCGGCCATCGAGCAGGCGGTGCTCCGCCGCCCACAGGCGGTTCCGTCACCGGCCGACCGGTAACGCGGATCAGCGACCGGCGGTCACCGACCGCCGGTCGTCGCGTTCCCGACGCCGGCGAATCTTACGGACCACCCAACTGACCGCCATGACGAGGAAGACCGCGAGGATCGCGTAGTTGAACCAGTCGCTGTAGCGGGCGACGTCCTGCCAACGGCTCCCGAGCGCGTAGCCGGCCCCCACGATGAGGCCGTTCCACACCCCGCTGCCGATGGTGGTCAGCAGGATGAACTCGCCCAACGGCATCCGGTTGGCCCCGGCCGGCACGGAGACCAGGCTGCGGACCACCGGCACCAGCCGGCCGATCAGCACTGCCCACCGGCCGTGCCGCTCGAACCAACGGTCGGCCTTCTCCAGGTCGTCGCGGTCCACCAAGGGGATGCGGTCCAACCAGCGCTTGAGCCGTTCCTCACCGAGCGCCGCGCCGAGCCAGTAGAGCACCAGCGCGCCGACCAGCGAACCGGCCGTCGCGGCCAGCACCACGAGGACGACGTTGAACTCGCCCTCGTGGGCCAGGAAGCCGGCCATCGCCAACACGATCTCGCTGGGGATCGGCGGAACGATGCTCTCCAGCGCCACCAGCAGCGCCACGCCGACCGGGCCCATCGCCTCGATCACCGAGGCCACCCAACCGGTCAACCCGGTGAATTCGGACGGGTCGCCGGTCTGGGCGTACGCCATGGTCGTCCTTCCGGGTCGGCTGTCGGGGATCGGATCGTCATACCCAGCCGATCCCCTCCTACACCTGCGCTCAGTGCTCCGGGTGCAGCGCGGTGTCCGCCAGGCCCTGTCGCCAACCAGTGAACACCACGGTCAGACCGGCGCGGGACGGTGCGCAGCAGAACGGGCCGGCGACGGCCTCGGCCGCCGGGTCCAGCGGGGCGAGCCGGACCAGTCGCCACGGCTCGTCGTCGACCCGCGCGCGGACGGTCAGCGCGTCGCCGGCCCGGCTGACCCGGACGGTCACCTCCCGCCCGGCCCACTCCGGCACCGGCCCCACCGACCAGTCGGAGAACTCCCGGGTCACCACCGCGCCGAGCTGCACCTCGCCGTCACTGATCTCGACGCCGGCCTTGGTCCAGGTCCGTTCGTCGACCCGGACCAACGCGCCGGCCTGGTCGAACTGCGCCGAGAAGTCGAGCCGGAAGCTCACCTCCATGGCGGCGCCGGCCGGCAGTGGCGCCAGCAGGGCCGGGCCGTTGTCATGGACGAAGCCGTAACTGGTTCGCCGCCAGAAGTCGCTCTCCGCCGCGGGCTCGACGATCAGCTCACCGGCCGGGCCCTCCTCGGCGCGCACCGGCGGGTGCAGCCAGCTGCCCCGGGACCAGTCCATCGGTTCGCTCGGCGGTACGAGGTCGTTTCCCATGACAGGCACGATAACCAAGGGTTTGCCGTGGTGATCGTTCGGAGATGTTCCTCCGGCATGGGTGACCGTTGGTATTCCGAAGCCGTCGTCTACTGCCTCGACATCGACACGTACGCCGACTCGGACGGCGACGGGGTCGGTGACATCCGTGGGTTGATCGGGAGGCTGGACTACCTGGCCCGGCTCGGCGTGACCTGCCTGTGGCTGCACCCGATCCACCCGTCGCCCAACCGCGACGACGGCTACGACGCCACCGACTTCTACAACGTGGACCCCCGATTCGGCACCCTGGGCGACTTCGCCGAACTGATGCACCAGGCGCAAAACCGGGGCATCCGCGTGATCATCGACCTGGTGGTCAACCACACCTCCGACGAGCACCCGTGGTTCCAGTCCGCCCGCTCCTCGCCGGACTCGCCGTACCGGGACTGGTACGTCTGGTCCGACACCGAGCCGGACGACCGGCGCCAGGGCATGGTCTTCCCCGGCGAGCAGAACGAGACCTGGAGCTACGACCGGACCGCCAAGGCGTGGTTCTACCACCGGTTCTACAAGTTCCAACCGGATCTCAACTTCGCCAACCCCCAGGTGCGGGCCGAGATCAAAAAGATCATGTCTTTCTGGCTCCAGCTCGGCGTCTCCGGCTTCCGGATGGACGCGGTGCCGTTCATCATCGAGCTGACCGAGCCGGGCAACCCGAACTCGCCGAAGGACTTCGAGTTGCTCACCGAGATGCGCCAGCACGTGCAGTGGCGCCGCGGCGACGCCGTCCTGCTGGCCGAGGCGAACGTGGAGCCGGACCAGCTACCGACGTTCTTCGGTGACGCGAGCGGATCCGGCAACCGGATCCACATGCTCTTCGACTTCATGCTCAACGGGCGACTCATGCTCGCCCTGGCCCGGGAGAACCCGGAGTCGCTGATCGAGGCGCTGCGCGACACCCCGAAGCTGCCGGTCGGTGGGCAGTGGGCAACCTTCCTGCGCAACCACGACGAGATCGACCTGTCCCGGCTGACGACCGAACAGCGCAACCAGGTGTACGCGCAGTTCGGCCCGGACGAGAACATGCGCATCTACGACCGGGGCATCCGTCGCCGGCTCGCCCCGATGCTCGGCAACGACCGGCGGCGCATCGAGCTGGCGTACGCCCTGCAGTTCTCGATGCGCGGCACGCCGGTCCTGCGCTACGGCGAGGAGATCGGGATGGGCGAGGACCTGTCGCTGCCCGGTCGGGAGGCGATCCGTACCCCGATGCAGTGGTCGTACCAGCCGAACGCCGGCTTCTCCACGGCGGACCCGGAGAAGCTGGTCCGCCCGGTGATCGACAAGGGTGAGTTCGGCTACCAGAACGTCAACGTCACCGCCCAGCGCAGCGACCCGAAGTCGCTGCTCGCCTGGTTCGAGCGCATGATCCGTACGCTGCGTGAGGCCCCGGAGATCGGCTCGGGCTCGACCACCCACATCGACGTGGCGATGCCCGCCGGAGTGCTCGCGCACCGGGCCGACGGGCCGACCGGGACGATGGTCTTCGTGCACAACCTGGGTACCGACGACGTCGAGGTGGACCTCAGCAGTCTCGAACCGGAGGCCGACCTGCCGATCGATGTGCTCGCCGACCGGGGCTACGGCGAGTTGGGCAAGCTCGGCGCGGTGAAGGTCTCCGGCCACGGATACCGGTGGATTCGCCTATGCCGGGGTCGGGGGTTCTGACGCTAAGCTCCTCCGATCACCCCAAGTTACTCGGAGGTAATCATGTCGGAGGAGCCCCGCGTCGCCATCGTCACCGGAGCCGCACGCGGCATCGGCGCGGCCACCGCCCGGCGGCTGGCCGCCGACGGGCTGGCCGTCGCCGTGGTCGACATCGAGGAGGCGGCCACCAAGGAGACGGTGGACGCCATCGCCGCCGCCGGCGGCCGGGCGCTCGGTGTCGGCGCCGACGTGTCCGACCGGGACCAGGTCGAGGCGGCGGTGAGCCGGGTCGCCGCCGAGCTGGGCGCACCCACCGTCCTGGTCAACAACGCCGGTGTGCTGCGCGACAACCTGCTGTTCAAGATGACCAACGCCGACTGGGACACCGTGATGGGCGTGCACCTGCGTGGCGCGTTCCTGTTCAGCCAGGCCGCGCAGAAGCACATGGTGGACCGCAAGTGGGGGCGGATCGTCAACCTCTCCAGCACCTCCGCGCTGGGCAATCGGGGCCAGGCGAACTACGCCGCCGCCAAGGCCGGTCTGCAGGGCTTCACCAAGACGCTCGCTATCGAGCTGGGTCCGTTCGGGGTGACCGTGAACGCGGTCGCACCCGGCTTCATCGTCACCGACATGACCGCCGCCACCGCTGCCCGGATGAAGGTCGACTTCGACGACTTCCAGAAGCACGCCGCCGCCGAGATCCCGGTCCGTCGGCCGGGCCGGCCGGAGGACGTCGCGCACACCATCTCGTTCCTGGCGAGCGAGGGGGCGGGCTTCGTCTCCGGTCAGGTCATCTACGTCGCGGGCGGCCCACGGGACTGACCCGTACTCCCGACGAGGGCGCTCCCCTTCCGCGGGGGACGCCCTCGGCGCGGGGTCAGGCGGGTGCGCGGCGGGTGCGCCAGAGCCAGATCAGGCCGAGCACCGGCAACACCAGTGGGATGTAGCCGTACCCGCTACCGAACTGCGACCAGACCGTCTCGTCCGGGAAGAGCTCCTTGTCGGCCAGGCTCAGGACGCCGACCGCGACCACCCCGACCAGCTCCACCGAGCAGCACGCCAGCGCGACCCGACGGCCGGTGTGCCCGGCGCGGGCCAACCCCACCGCCGCGACGATGTAGATGAGCGCGGCCACCGCGGAGAGCAGGTATGCCACCGGCGCCTCGTCGAACTTGGTGGCGATCTGCAGGCCCGCCCGACTCGTCGCCGCGATGGCGAAGAGCAGGTAGACCGCGATCAGCAGCCGACCTGGGCCGGAGTTCGTACGCTGCGTGTCAACCACCGAGCACCTCCCAGGTCTGCTGCAACCGGACCACCACCACCGGGGCCACCAGGCAGACCGCGCACACGATCGCCGAGCCCCAGCGGGTCGGTTCCATCCGGGCCAGCACCCAGGCCAGTGGTGGCAGGCACACCAACGTGACCAGGTAGCCGAAGAAGGCGCCGGGCTCGCCGGGCTGATCTCCGCCGCCGACCGCGACGAGCGCCAGCACGCCCAACACCAGCAACGCCACTTCGAGTACGGCCAGACCGACGAACTGCATCCGGTCCGGCGGCCGGTGGCGTACCGCCGCCACCAGCGCCCACGCCGCGACGAGCAGCGACAGCACGATCGGCACGGTCGCGACGATCCCGTCCACCGGTGAGTCGGTGCCCACGCTGGTCACCGGACCCACCCGGTCGTTGCCTCGGTCACCGGCACAGCCTACTAACCGTCGTAGTAACCGGGTCACGCTGCCTCGCCGCCCTCCGACGCGTGCCACCCACGAAGTGTCCGACGCCCGCTGTGGAGCTGCCCCGCAGGCGGGGCGCGGGAGCGGGCGCTGCGCATCCGGTGTCTGGGGGCGTGTCTGGGAGCGGACGCTGCGCATGCCGTGTCTGGGGGCGGGCGCTGCGCATGCCGTGTCTGGGGGCGTGTCTGGGAACGGACGCTGCGCATCCCGCGTCTGGGGGCGTGTCTGGGAGCGGACGCTGCGCATCCCGCGTCTGGGGGTGCGCCCGGGAGCGGGACCTGCGCGCCCCGCCTGCGGGGCAGCTCGACAGGCATTAACCGGACCATGTCCCACCCGGGCGGCACGGCCCGTGAGCTGCTCCGGTTGGTCGACCCGCCGCCGGTGCCCCTGGCGAGACGACTAGCGTGGATCACGTCCGTGGCGTTGCCGCGGGGTGGGGAAACAGCGGAGGTACACGTGCTGCGGTTCGGTTTGTTCGGCACCGGTCACTGGGCGATCGAGACGCACGGGAAGGCGCTGCACGCGCATCCCGACGCGGAGCTGGTGGGGGTGTGGGGTCGCAACCCGGAGCGGGCCTCGGCGCTGGCCGAGCGGTACGGGGTGCCCGCCTTCGCCGACGTCGACGCGCTGATCGACCAGTGCGAGGCGATCGCCGTCGCCCTACCGCCGGACGTCCAGGCCGACATCGCGGTCCGGGCGGCCCGTGCCGGGCGGCACCTGTTGCTGGACAAGCCGTTGGCGCTCAGCGTGGCCGACGCCGACCGCGTGGTGGCTGCCGCCGAGGAATCCGGGGTCGCCTCGGTCGTCTTCTTCACCCAGCGGTTCCAGCCGAACGTGACCGCGTTCCTCGCCGCCACCTCCGCCGCCGGGGGGTGGCAGCACGGCCGGACGACCGCGTTCGCCTCGATCTTCCAGGACGGCAGCCCGTACGGTGGCTCGCTGTGGCGTCGGGAGCACGGTGCGCTTTGGGACATCGCCCCGCACGCGCTCTCGATCCTCCTGCCGGTGCTGGGCCGGGTGACGCAGGTGGCGGCGATGGACGGGCCGAGTGGGATGGTGCACCTGCTGCTCACCCACGAGGGCGGTGCCACCAGCAGCGCCTCGCTCTCCCTGGATGCCCCGACCGCGTCGATGGCCCGGGAGTTCGTGTTCTACGGCGAGAACGGCATCGAGAACGTGCCGTTCGGCGAGAACGACGCCGCCACCGCGTTCGGCGTCGCCATCGACCAACTCGTCGAACAGGTACGGGCCGGCACCCGGGACCACCGCTGCGACGTCCGCTTCGGCCGCGAGGTCGTCGCCATCCTCGCCGCCGCCGAAACCGCCCGTACCGAATCCCGCACCATCCCCCTCCCCTAACAGCCCCCAACCAGCCCGCGTTGATCAAGAGGTTTGCGTCACGACACGCCGCGCGGCATGACGCAAACCTCTTGATCAACGGGGTGAGGCGGTGGGGGTTGGTTGGGTTTAGGTGGGGATGGACAGGGCGGCGTTTAGTTCGTCGGGGGAGTTGAACTGCTCCGGCGGCAACGCCTGCAACATCTGCAACATCGCCGTGCTGGCGCCGTTCTCCTGGCCCCAGCGGATCAGGTCCTCCCGCGAGACCGGGTAGTCGAGCCCGGCCAGGTACTCCTGCAACTGAACCCCAGTGACGGTCATGTCGGCCGGCTACCCGCTCGCGGTGGCCGTACACCGGTCGTGTCGGCACCCACGAGGGCCCGGCGGCCGGCGTGTCGGCCCGCGACGCGCCCACGGTTTGCCGCAGCGGCGGCCGGGTAGCCGCTGGCATGCTGGTTCAGCGGCTCGGCGCGCCGAGCGATTTCGACCCGTTGCTGGAGCGCGTCCGGGACGCCCGGGTGGTGATGATCGGTGAGTCCACCCACGGCAGCTACGACTACTACCGGTTGCGCGAGCAGCTCACCCGCCGGTTGATCGCGGAGTGCGGCTTCTCCTTCGTCGCCGTGGAGGGTGACTGGCCCGACTGCGATCGGGTGCACCGTTCGGTGACGGCCGCGCCGGGGGGCGCACTCGAACCGCAGTTGGCGCTCGACCAGTTCGAGCGGTGGCCGACCTGGATGTGGGCCAATGCCGAGGTGGCCCGGTTCGCGAGCTGGTTGCGGGCCTGGAACGTGGAGCGGCCGGAGGACCAACGAGCCGGATTCCACGGGCTCGACGTGTACAGCCTCTGGGAGTCGATGCAGGCGATCTTCGACTACCTGGGGGAGGAGGACCCGAAGTCGCTGGAGGCGGCGCAGGACGCGTACCGGTGTTTCGAGCCGTACGGCAAGCGGATCGAGGAGTACGGCGCGGCCAGCCGGTTCGTCTCCGCCCGCTGTGAGGAGGAGGTTGTCCGGCTGCTCGCCCGAACCCGGGAACACGCCCTCTCCGACGGCCCAGATCGCTTCTCGGCCTGGCAGAACGCGGAGGTGGTGGCCGGCGCGGAGCGCTACTACCGGGCGATGGTGGCCGGCGGGCCGGACTCGTGGAACATCCGCGACACCCACATGCAGGACACTCTGGACCGGCTGCTGGACCGGTACGGCCCCGAGGCCCGGGGCATCGTGTGGGCGCACAACACGCACGTGGGAGACGCGCGGGCCACCGACATGGCCGCCGACGGGATGGTCAACATTGGTCAGCTGGCCCGGGAGCGGCACGGCGACGACGCGGTGGCTCTGATCGGCTTCGGCAGCTACCGGGGCACGGTGATCGCCGCACCCCGCTGGGGTTCGCCTCCGGAGGCGATGGTGGTGCCTCCGGCTCGGGAGGGGTCGATCGAGCGGCGGCTGCACGAGCTGATGCCCGAGCGGGCGGTACTGATCTTCGGTGGCGACGACCAGCCGGGCTGGGTCACCGACACCGCGGACCACCGGGCGATCGGGGTCGTCTACGACCCGTCGTTCGAGTCCTGGGGCAACTACGTGCCGACCCGGCTCGGCGACCGGTACGACGCCTTCATCTGGTGCGACGACACCACCGCCCTGCACCCGCTGCCGGTGCCGGCTACCCCCGGCGAGATGGAGACCTACCCGGCGGGCGTCTGACGCAGTGCCTGATCGTGTCGATCATGGAGTTGTGGTGCCGGATGAATGCCTCTGATCGGGGCACTGCGGGCACCACAACTCCATGATCAACCGGGCGGGTGGGTCAGACGTGCGTCGGGGTGCGGTCCTCGAGGTGGGTGCGCAGGCCCTCGCCCTCGATGTCCACGTTGGGCAGTGCGCGGTCGAGCCAGCGGGGCAGCCACCAGGCGCGGTCGCCGAGGAGCGACATCACCGCCGGGACGATGGTCATCCGGACCACGAACGCGTCGATGGCAACGCCAACGGCGAGCGCGAAGCCCATCGACTTGATCACCGGGTCCTCCAGGAAGACGAAGCCCCCGAAGACCGAGATCATGATCAGCGCGGCGGCCGTGACCACCCGCGCGCCGTGCCCCATGCCGCTGATGGTGGCCTGTCGGGCGGTCTCACCGTGGACGAAGTCCTCCCGCATCCGGGACACCAGGAACACCTCGTAGTCCATGGCGAGCCCGAACAGGATGCCGATGAGCAGGATCGGCAGGAAGCTGATCAGCGGGCCCGGCGTGTCCAGACCGACGAGGTCGGCGAGGTGCCCCTGCTGGAAGACGGCCACCGTGATGCCGAACGTGGCGGCGACGGTGAGCAGGAAGCCCAGCGCCGCCTTGACCGGCACCAACAGCGAGCGGAACACCAGCATCAGCAACAGCACCGACAGCCCGACCACCAGTAGCAGGTAGGTCGGTAGCGCGTTGGACAGCTTCTCGGAGACGTCGATGCCGATGGCCGTGACTCCGGTGAGCAGCACGTCCGCGTCGCGGATCCCGCCTACCGAGCCCCGAATGTCGTGCACGAGGGTCTCGGTGGCCTCGTCGGTCGGACCGGTCTTCGGTACCACGCCGAGCAGCGCGGTCCGGCCGTCCGGGCTGAGCTGGGCCGGTGCCACCGCGAGGACGTTCTCGGTGCGCTGGAGCAGGGCCGTCACCTGCGGCACGGCGGCCGAGGTGGCCTGGGGAGTGTCGCCGGCGACCACCACCGCGAGCCGGCCGGTGAAGCCCGCTCCGAAGCCCTCGACGGTCAGGTCGTTCGCCACCCGGGCGGGCGAGCCGACGGCGGCCGTGGCGGCGCCCGGCAGGGCCAGCCGCATGTCCGGCGTGGGCAGCGCGAGCAGGCCCAGGCCGAGCAGACCGACCAGGATCACGGGTACGCGGAAGCGGGTGACCAGGCGCGCCCAGCGGAAGCCGAACCGGTTGCGCTCGTCGGTGCTGGCGGTGACGGCGGGCCGGTCGGCGATGTCCGTGTCGTCCTCGTCGGCAGTCGTGCCGTCGGCGGCGGTGCCTCCGGTGGGAAGGGCGCGCAGCCGGCGGGGGAGCACCCGGCGACCGGCGAAGCCGAGCAGCGCCGGTTGGAGGGTGATGGCGACGAGGACGGCGACGGTGACCGTGCCGGCGGCGGCGAGACCCATCACGGTGAGGAACGGGATGTTCACCACGGCGAGCCCGGCCAGGGCGATGACCACGGTGGCGCCGGCGAAGACCACCGCCGAGCCGGCGGTGCCCACGGCCCGGCCGACCGCCTCCTCCGGGGACAGGCCGTCGAGCAGGTTCTGCCGGTGCCGGGAGGTGATGAACAGCGAGTAGTCGATGCCGACCGCGAGACCGAGCATCAGCGCCAGGATCGGTGCGGTGCTGGTGAGCTGGACGACGCCGCTCAGCGCGAACAGCCCGGCCATGCCGGCGCCCACGCCGATCAGCGCGTTGAGCATCGTCATGCCGGCGGCGACCAGGGAACCGAACGTAATGATCAGGACGATCGCGGCGACCAACACGCCGAGCGCCTCGGTGGAGCCGATCTCCGGCTCACCGCCGAGCACCTCACCGCCCGGGGCGACCTGCCAACCCTGTGCCTTGGCCGCTGCGCCGACCTGCTCGTACGCGGTGCGCTGCTCGTCGGTCACGTCGTCCCCGCCGCTGGCGAACTGCACCTGGACCAGCGCGTACCGGCCGTTGGGCGAGACCGCGCCGACCTGGAGCGGGTTGACCGCGCCGACCACGCCGGGCAGGGTCGAAGCCTGCTGGACCAGCTCCTGCACCACGGCCTGACCCTGCGGGGTGGCCAGTTGGCCGTCGGCCGGCGCCTTGACCGCGATGGTGCCGGTGGCGCCGCTGGCCGCCGGGAACTGGTCGGCCAGCAGGTCGAGCGCACGCTGGCTCTCGGTGCCGGGCATGGTGAAGTTGCTCGCCGTCGGGCCGCGCAGGGTCGCCGCGGCCAGGCCGGCGACGACGAGTACGACGAGCCAGAGCGCGACGACGAGCCGTCGCCGGCGCAACGCGCCCCGGCCGAGCCGGTAGAGCAGGGTGGCCATCAGGAGTCCTTGTCCTCGGTCGTGGGTGGATGGGGCAGGGGTACGTCGACGGGCTCGACGGCCCGGCGGGCGAGGGCGAGCAGGGCGGGGCGCAGTTCGTCGTCGGGGATGTCGACGAACTCGCCGCACGCCTCGGAGATGCCGGCGAGCAGCACCAGGGCGGCGATCCGGGCGCCCGGCCGGTCGGAGTGCCCGGCCAACGCGTCCCGCAGCCGGTCGGAGATCTGCTGGATGTGCGCGAAGGCCGGCTGGCACAGCAGTTCCGGGAACTCGCCGCGCAGCACCGCGATCTCCCGTCGGAACCGGACCGCGAGGTCGACGAAGCCCTCGGCGGCGACCTGCTGGGCGGCCGCGCCGGTCAGGCCGTCGAGTTGGTCGTCGAGGCCGTGCAGCATCTCGATCGCGGGCGCCATCAGCTCGGCGAGCAGGGCTTCCTTGTTGGCGAAGTGGTAGAGCACGGTGGCCTTGGAGCAGCCGACCTCCCGGGCGATGTCCTGCAGGGAGGTGCCGCGGTATCCGGTCACCGTGAACCGCCGCGCCGCCGCGGCGAGGATCTCGCCGTGCGTGTCGGGTACCGCTCTGACCATGGCCGGTCCACCTCCCGCAGACCAGCATGCCTGACCGATCGGTCAGACCCTGACCGATCGGTCAGACGGAAGCGGTGGCGTTCGCCACACACTCGGGCGGTTTATCCGGCGTGCTCGGCGTCGTACCTGGTCCGCGCCTCGGCGATGGCCCGGCGGTGCCGCTCGGCCCAACTGGTCAGCGCGACCAGCGACTCGTAGAGCTCCAGCGCCATCGGGGTGGCGGTGTATTCGACCTTGGGTGGGACGGTCGGGTAGACCGTGCGGTGCAGCAGGCCGTCTCGTTCCAGGTTGCGCAGCGTCAGCGTGAGCATTCGGCGGCTGATGCCCTCGATGTGCCGCTCCAGCTCGGTGAAGCGCACCGGCCCGTTGGAGGCGGCCACCAGGATGCCGATGCTCCACTTGCCGCCGACCCGGTCGAGCACCTGACGGACGGTGCACGCCCGGGCCTGACCCGGGGTGAACGGCACGTTCTCGGCCGTGCAGGTCAGCTCGGCCTGGACCAGCGCGGACACATCGCTGTTCCTCTGGGACATCAAAGTGCCTCCTTCCGCTCCGTTTCATGGTCACAGACGATGACCTCGGTAACAAACCGTGCACCAAGGGGGAGTCTCGTGGAGCGTGTCGTACCGGCCCGCTGGCCGGCGCTGCTGGTGCTCTGCGCCGGCAGCCTGATGATCATCCTGGATGGCACCGTCGTCGCGGTGGCGTTGCCCGCCGTGCAACGCGACCTGGGCTTCACCGCCGCCGGCCTGGCCTGGGTGGTCAACGCCTACCTGGTCGCGTTCGGCGGGCTGCTGCTGCTCGCCGGCCGACTCGGTGACCTGCTGGGCCGGCGGAGGGTCTTCCTGGCCGGCGTCGCGCTGTTCACCCTGGCCTCGCTGGCCTGCGCGCTCGCCACCGGACCGGCCCTGCTGGTGGGCGCGCGGTTCGGGCAGGGTGTCGGTGGGGCGTTGGCCATGGCGGTCAGTCTCGGCATGATCGTCCGGCTCTATCCCGAACCGGCCGAGCGGGCTCGCGCCATCGCCGTCTTCAGCTTCACCGGCGCGGCCGGTGCGTCGGTCGGCACGGTCGCCGGTGGGGTGCTCACCCAGGCCGCCGGGTGGCGGACGATCTTCCTGGTGAACGTGCCGATCGGGGCGGCCATTCTCGTGGCGGCCCTGCGCCGGCTCCCGGCCGAACGGGGGATCGGCCTGCGGGCCGGCCTGGATCTGCCCGGCGCGCTGCTCGCCACCGCCGGTCTGATGGCCGCCGTGCTGGGCATCGTGGGCACGGGCGAGCACGGCTGGACCAGCCCTCGGACGCTCGGCGCGGTGGCCCTCGCGGCGCTGCTGCTCGGCGGGTTCGCGCTGCGCCAGCGGGTGGCGGCGACCCCGCTGGTGCCGTCCCGGGTACTGCGCGTCCCGGGTCTGGTGGCGGCGAACGCCGTGCAGTTCCTCATGGTCTGCGCGTACTTCGGCTTCCAGTTCCTGCTCGCCGTGGAGTTGCAACTGGTGCTGGGGCTGGACGCCGCCGCGACCGGCTGGGCCTTCCTGCCCACCCCGGTCGTGATCGCCGTGGTCTCGCTCGGCCTGGCCGGTCGGCTGATCGCCCGTTGGGGTGCCCGGACCGTTCTGCTGGCCGGGCTCGGCCTGGCGACCGTCGGTTTCTTCCTGCTCGCCCGACTGCCCGCCGACGGCGCCTACGTCGCGGACGTACTCCCCGCGATGCTGGTCTTCGGCGTGGCCGGCGGCCTGACCCTGCCGGCGGTCACCACAGTGGCCATGGCCGGCGCGACCGACACGGATGCCGGACTCGCCTCCGGCCTGGCCAACACCACCCAACAGGTCGGCGGCGCGGTCGGCCTGGCCGCGCTGGCTACCCTGGCCGCTGCCCGCAGCGACGGGCTGCGGGCCGAAGGCTGGGCCGAGACGGCCGCGCTCGCCGGCGGCTACCGGACCGCGTTCGCCGTGGCCGCCGCTCTCGTGGTCGCCGCGTGGCTGGTGGCGCTGGCCACCCTGCCCCGACGCTCGGCCGGGCCGTCGCCGGCCACCGATCCGTCGGCCGGGGCAGCGGTGGGTGCCGGAACCGATTCGTACCGAAGCGCCGCGTCTGGTTGACCGACGGCAGCGGGGCCGGGAGGGTGGTCGGGTGAGCGAGGCTGACGAGACCCGCGACGGCGTGGCCCTGACCAATCTGGACCAGCCGCTGTCCGACCGCGACGACGCGACGAAGCGTGACCTGGTCGACTACCTGGACGCGGTCGGGGACCGGATTCTCCCGCAGTTGCGGGGCCGGCCGTTGTCGGTGATCAGGGTCCGTCCCGGCCAGCCGCCGTTCATGCAGAAGAACCTGCCCCGCTACACCCCGGACTGGGTCCGCCGGGCGCCGGTCTGGGCGGAGGCGTCGCACCGGGAGATCTCGTACGCCCTCTGCGACGACCGCCGCACCCTGCTCTGGTTTGCGAATCAGCGGGCGGTCGAGTACCACCCGACGCTGGCCACCGTGGCGGATCTGCACCGGCCGACCCACCTGGTCCTGGACCTGGACCCGCCGGACGGCGACGGGTTCCGGGCGGCGGTCGACGCGGCCCTGCTGGTCCGCCAGGCGCTCGCCGACGCCAACCTGGCCGGTGCCGTCAAGACCAGCGGCGCCAAGGGCGTGCACGTCTTCGTCCCGGTGACCGACGAACCCACGGCCGAGGAGTTGGCCGCCGCCACCCGGGCGCTCGCCGTCCGCGCCGAGCGGCTCGACCCGGCGTTGGCCACCACGGCGTACATCAAGGAGGACCGGGGTGGCCGGGTCTTCGTGGACGCCACCCGGGCGGGCGGGGCGACCGTGGCCGCCGCGTACAGCCCTCGGCTCCGCCCCGGGATGCCGGTCTCCTTCCCGGTCGACTGGGCCGAGCTGACCCAGGTGACTCCCGCCGACTTCACCATCCGGACCGCGCCGGCGCTGCTCGCCGACGGCGACCCCTGGGCGGCGCTGATGCCGGCCCCGCAGTCGCTCCCCGCCGACCTGGTCGCCGAGGGTCGGACCATCCCGGTGGCCCGGGTGCAGGCCATGCACGAGGGAAAGCGCCGGGCCCGCGCCCGCCGCGAGGCCGGCTGACCGGCTCGTCGATCCCCGCCCGCGCCCGGCGGCCGACCGATTGTCGGTGGGTTGTGGCACGATTTCGCAGGTGAGCAGCAGAGTCGACGCGACCCAGCGACTCGCGGACCTGGCGCGGCTGCGCCGGGTCCGCGACCGGATCGACCGGGAGTACGCGCAGCCACTGGACGTCGAGGCGCTCGCCCGTGGCGCGCACATGTCGGCCGGGCACCTCAGTCGCGAGTTCCGGCTCGCCTACGGCGAATCCCCGTACAGCTACCTCATGACCCGGCGGATCGAGCGGGCGATGGCCCTGCTGCGTCGTGGCGACCTGAGCGTCACCGACGTCTGTTTCGCGGTCGGTTGTTCGTCGCTGGGCACCTTCAGCACCCGCTTCACCGAGTTGGTCGGCGTGCCGCCCAGCGTCTACCGGCGGCAGGCGGCGCAGGCGACGGCGGGGATGCCGTCGTGCGTGGCGAAGCAGGTGACCAGACCGGTCAGGAATCGAGAAGCGCGGGTCACCGAGCCGCAACTAGCGTGACCGGCATGGACATCACCATTCATTCCAGCTTCCTGCCGCACACCGACCCGGACGCCTCGCTGACCTTCTACCGCGACATCCTCGGTTTCGAGGTCCGCCTCGACGTGGGGTACGAGAGGATGCGCTGGATCACGGTCGGGCCGGTCGGCCAGCCCAGCACGGCCATCGTCCTGCACCCGCCGGCCGCCAACCCCGGCATCACCGACGACGAGCGGCAGACCATCCTCGAACTGATGGCCAAGGGCAGCTACTTCGGCGTCAACCTGGCCACCACCGACCTCGACGCCACCTTCGCCAAGCTGGAGGCCAGCGACGCCGAGGTCGTCCAGGAGCCGACCGAGCAGCCGTACGGCGTGCGCGACTGTGCGTTCCGGGACCCGGCCGGCAATATGGTCCGCATCCAGCAAGTGCGCTGAGCCCCGCGCCCGACAGATGGAGACACGATGAGCACGGCCAGCCAGCCGTCCGCGCCGCACGTCGCCGACAGCCACGACCTGATCCGGGTGCAGGGCGCGCGGGTGAACAACCTCAAGGACGTCAGCGTCGAGATCCCGAAACGGCGGCTGACCGTGTTCACCGGTGTCTCCGGTTCCGGCAAGAGCTCGCTGGTGTTCGGCACCATCGCGGCCGAGTCACAGCGGATGATCAACGAGACGTACAGCGCGTTCGTGCAGGGCTTCATGCCGACCCTGGCGCGTCCGGAGGTCGACCTGCTGGATGGCCTGACCACCGCGATCATCGTGGACCAGGAGCGGATGGGTGCCAACTCCCGCTCCACCGTCGGCACCGCCACCGATGCCAACGCGATGCTGCGCATCCTGTTCAGCCGGCTCGGGCAGCCGCACATCGGCCCGCCCAACGCGTACTCCTTCAACGTCCCCTCGGTGAAGGCGACCGGTGCGATCACCGTCGACCGCGGCGCCGGCAAGACGAAGACCGAGAAGGCGACCTTCAACCGTCTCGGCGGCATGTGCCCGCGGTGCGAGGGCATGGGCGCGGTGACCGACATCGACCTGTCGGCGCTCTACGACGACAACCTGTCGCTCAACGAGGGCGCGATCACCATCCCGGGTTACAGCATGGAGGGCTGGTACGGCCGGATCTTCCGGGGCTGCGGCTACTTCGACCCGGACAAGCCGATCGCCAAGTTCAGCAAGCGGGAGCTGCACGACCTGCTGCACCGGGAGCCAACCAAGATCAAAATCGACGGGATCAACCTGACGTACGCGGGCCTGATCCCATCGATCCAGAAGTCCTTCCTGGCCAAGGACATCGACGCGTTGCAGCCGCACATCCGCGCCTTCGTGGAACGCGCGGTGACCTTCACGACCTGCCCCGACTGTGCCGGCACCCGGCTCAGCAAGGAGGCCCGGTCGTCGAAGATCAAGGGAAAGAACATCGCCGACGCGTGCGCGATGCAGATCAGCGACCTGGCCGCCTGGGTACGCGGGCTCGACGAGCCGTCGGTGGCCCCGCTGCTGGCGGGCCTGCAACACCTCCTCGACTCGTTCGAGGAGATCGGGCTGGGATACCTGTCGCTGGATCGGCCGTCGGGCACCCTCTCCGGCGGCGAGGCACAGCGCACCAAGATGATCCGCCACCTCGGCTCCTCGCTCACCGACGTCACCTACGTCTTCGACGAGCCGACGATCGGGCTGCACCCGCACGACATCCAACGGATGAACGAGCTGCTGCTCCAGCTGCGCGACAAGGGCAACACCGTGCTGGTCGTGGAGCACAAGCCGGAGGCCATCGCCATCGCCGACCACGTCGTCGACCTCGGGCCCGGCGCGGGTACGGACGGCGGGACGGTCTGCTACGAGGGCACTGTGGCGGGTCTGCGGGCCAGCGGCACCATCACCGGCCGTCACTTCGACGACCGGGCCGCTCTCAAGGAGACGGTACGGACGCCGACCGGCAAGTTGGAGATCCGGGGCGCGACGGCCAACAACCTTCAGAACGTCGACGTCGACGTACCCCTCGGGGTGCTCGTCGTCGTGACCGGCGTCGCCGGCTCCGGCAAGAGCTCGCTCGTGCACGGGTCGATCCCGGCCGGCGCTGGCGTGGTGTCCATCGACCAGGGCGCGATCCGCGGCTCACGACGCAGCAACCCGGCCACCTACACCGGGTTGCTCGACCCGATCCGCAAGGCGTTCGCGAAGGCCAACGGTGTGAAGCCCGCGCTGTTCAGCGCCAACTCCGAGGGCGCCTGCCCGAGCTGCAACGGGGCTGGCGTCATCTACACCGACCTGGGGATGATGGCCGGCGTCGCCGCCCCCTGTGAGGACTGCGAGGGCAAGCGGTTCCAGGCGTCGGTGTTGGAATACCGTTTCGGCGGTCGCGACATCAGCGAGGTGCTCGCGATGTCCGTGACGGAGGCGGAGAAGTTCTTCGGCGCCGGCGAGGCGCGTACCCCGGCAGCGCACGCCATCCTCGACCGGCTCGCCGACGTCGGGCTCGGCTACCTCAGCCTGGGTCAACCGCTCACCACCCTCTCCGGCGGGGAGCGGCAACGACTCAAGCTGGCCACCCACATGGCCGAGAAGGGCGGCGTCTACGTCCTCGACGAGCCGACCACCGGCCTGCACCTGGCCGACGTCGCGCAACTGCTCGGGCTGCTCGACCGCCTGGTCGACGCCGGCAAGTCGGTGATTGTCATCGAGCACCACCAGGCGGTCATGGCCCACGCCGACTGGATCATCGACCTCGGCCCCGGTGCCGGGCACGACGGTGGCCGGATCGTCTTCGAGGGCACACCCGCGGACCTCGTCGCCTCCCGCACCACCCTCACCGGCGAGCACCTGGCGGCGTACGTCGGCAGCTGACGTCGCCGACCGACCGTCAGGCGACCGGCGGCCGGGCGTGCCGTGCCGTCGTGGCGGCGAGGACCCCGCAGCTGGCGGTGACCAGACCGAGGAGGATCGTGGCCGGGTTGACGTACCCGGGCACGGACGAGCTGACGTACGTGCCGCCGCGGCTGAGGTGGCACTCGAAGCGGAGCGGGAGGAAGCCGACCTGGTAGCCGTCGACCAGGCTTGCCAACTGCGACCCGCCCGACCAGCAGGGTCCGCTCGGTACGGAGCCGGTGCCACCGTCCTCGGCTCGTAGCACCGCGTAGCCGAGGTGGAGCAGCCCCCAGGCGTACACGGCGACGGTGCCCGCACCGGCGAGAAGCGCGGCCGCGCGTAGCCAACCGGGCCGTTCACCGCTCCTGGACACGGCGCGGAGTCCACGGACGGCGAGGGTCACCGCGATGACGGCCCCAGCCAGCGCGGCGAGGAGTAAGCCGAGAAACAGCATGGCGACATTCTTGATCTCGTGACATCGCCGGGTTCCTTCCGGGTGCCCGGGCTTCTGCTGCTCGTGCGAGCCGACGGTGGGTCCGGCACCTGGTGGCAGCGCACCGGCCGTGGGCAGCATCGGCAACCGGCGTTCGCCCCGACCCTGGTGGCGGCGGCTACCCTGCCGGCGGTTGTGCGACCAACACGATGAAGGCTCCTGACCGGATGCCTGGTCAGGAGCCTGTCGTGGTGGTCTTTCTTAGCAAGTGTGCCCCCGGCAGGATTCGAACCTGCGCCACCGCAAAGCACTATGAAACGGACGGCACCGAAGCGATCGTACGTTGCCGAAAAGGTCATTAGCTGCTTTTGGTGTCACAGCCGGTTGTTGCAGGTTGCCGGTGAACAGCGGCATGTCACAGATCTGCAACTGGCGCGTTCGTCGACTGGACAGCTGATCCCGCTGGCTCGTCTGCAGTAGGATTGTCATCTTCGTGAGAGTGCGTCGCGCGGTGATGCTCGGATAGCCAGAGCAAGACGTCAACGACGGCTTGAGCCTGGAGTGCGGCGAGGCGCTTGCCGTGCTCCCCGTCCACAACGTTGATCTCAAAGTCGACCTGGGGTGGTTTCTCGTCCATGAGTCAAACGCTGTCATCCGCCTCGCCGGTCCGCATCACGCGTTCGAATGTCGGAAGGCGTCGAGCACCGACAGCGGACGCTGACTCTTCCTTGCTCAGGCGGTTGGTCCAGAGCGGTACTGGCGCAGCCAGCCGACGTCACCGTCGCCGGCGGTAGCAACCAGCCCGGCGCACAGCCAGATCGTTGCGGGGAAGAGGTCTGGGCCAAGGAAGTTGGAGAGTTGTTCAAAGGTGGGGTTCCGGACGCCGAGTTGCTTCGCCAGAATTCTGTGGCTCTCGCGGTGACCGGCCAGGCTTGCCACGATGGATGCTGGGCCGGCGTATTCGACGCCGAACTCCGTGCCCACCCATTGCACGGCTGCGTCGATGGCGGCCGCAGCCACGCCGTTTTCCTTCATGCTGACTAGGTAGCCGACCCCGCAGGCAATCATAAGCGCCAGTACGCGACCTGTGTCATCGTCCTCAATCCTCAGGATCGACTCGATGATCTGTCGGGGGATGTCGGGTTCCTGCGTGTCGATGATAGCGACGATGAATTGTTCGCAGGTGTCCTCGGCTTCAAGATTGATCGTACCCGATCGCGTCGCTATCGTCCTCGTTCCCTGCTTCGAGGCGTAGGTCGGTTTCGGCAGGTCGGGGTGGCGCTGACTCCAGGCTCAGCCCGCTCGACTGCAAGCAGCTCCGCCTCGACCTCGGCGACCACAGCGGCGGTCAGGTCGGCGTCGCTGGCGGCGTGAAGTGCCCGCCCAGTACGGTTGGCCCACTCTTCTACCGGGTCGTACGACACAACCAACGAGCCGTTGTCGTCAGGCAGGTTCGGCTTGCGCACGTGTTCAAGGACATCTGTGAACCCGTCCCGTGTCTGTTGACGCCGCCAGCCCTCGGTGTTGACTTCCAGGTTGTCAGCGGCGCTGGCGGGGTGGGTGTAGCAGCGCCACAGCGCCTTCGACAATCCGGTCAGCTCCGCCGCGAGCGCCAGCCTCTGCCGCAAGGCCAATGTTGTGGGTAGGCTGGCCACGGTGATTGCGATCGCACCGTGCCCGGTATCCCAGGTTGCAATCAACTCGTCTCGTGTCCCGTCGACCGCATAGCGTGTCATCCGTACGTACCTCATCGCGACCCGCGATAGCCTACCGGCCCAGGCTGTCTATGTCCGTCCCACAACCGGTCTCGAACGCCAGCTATAACGAACGTCGATAGGCATTGATAAGATCATGAGTGTGATCGAACAGTCCGACGAGGTGCGTCGGTGCGGTCGTCCGACCAAGGCTGGCAAGCCGTGTCGAGTGCAGCTCTCCCCGTTCGACGTGGCCTGTGGGACCCACGCAACCGAGCAGAATCGAGCGGTCGCTGAGGCGCACCGACGCGGCAACAGCGAAGGCTTTCGGCAGGGCTGGGAGATGGGTTCCAGCAGCGCGAAGTCCACGATTGAACGCCTGGAACAACGGGTGCGTGAACTCGAACAGCGCCTCGACGACGCCCAGCGCTACTTTGACATGGATGGCGACCAGGTGGTCGAGGTTGACGGCTATGCCTATCGATGGTCCGGGAGCAGACCGCTGGCTGTGGGCGATCGCGTGGTGCTGCCGCAGAACTGGCTCAGCTCCATGAGGAATGGTCCCGGCACTTTCGAGGGTGTGGTAACAAAAATCGGCGCGACATACCGAGGTGAGCTGTCCCGGATCGTTCGGCGAGCTTAAGTTCCGCTCGACGTAACGATCAGAACCGGCAGCGTGGGCTACCTGACCAACGCGAGGCCGTAGCCGCAGTTCGCGGCCCTCAGCGACCATGGCGGCATGGCGATTTTGACTTGCCGCCCCGATGGCGGTTCACGCCGCTCGGGAGCCACAACTCCCGCGACGCCACCCCGCACGCGATCGTGGTCATCGTCTGCCCGCTGCTGACGCCTGTCGCAGATCAGGTCACCTGGCGGACAGCCGGGTTGCAACCTCCAGGCGGATGCGCGAGGTGGCGTGCGCGTGTTGATCAAACGACAGGTCCTCGGCGACGCCGAGGACCTGTCGGGAATTGTTCACCACTTGGTCGCGCCTGGCAGGCCGAACAACAAGAGATCCAGATCTGGAAGCTCGTCGGTGCAGACTTGGGAAAGGCTGTGATACCACGATTGAATACCTGTTCGCCGTCGCTCCGCCTCCACCGACAGGTTCTCGGTCAGCTGCGGCTGGTCGGCGGAGTGAAGGGAAACCGGCAGGGCATTGTGGAGAATCGCCAGCCTGTCATACGCCAGACGGAGCGCGCTCATTTGACGGGCACTGTCCCACGCTCGGAAATCGCCGCCCAGTGGCTTGAGGGCCGTATAGGCATCCCATCCATTCTCGCCAGGCCGATCCACGACGAGAGCGGAGACCACCCTGTGCACCCAGTCGCGATCCGGCTCCACCTCGATCGCGCGTGCACGAGCAGCGTCGGCAAGCATCACTAGGCAGGCGCGGAGCTGCCATCGTTCAAGAGGCTTATCTGATCGATGCCGCCAGATGGCAATTGCCGCGAAGAATCCCAGCAGCGCCGGGCTCGCCGCCATCCATGGACCTCCGCAGTTGCCGCATGGATCGCTACCGGGTAGGTTAAGGCGCCAAGCAGGCCAAGTCGGCGCTCTGTTCGGATCTGTCTTTTGGCTCTGCAACACGTGGCAGTCAGGTGCGTGTATTCGCCGGCCGGATGAGTGACCGTAGCTGACCCGCATCCAACCAGGGCCAGGAAAGTGCACTGGGTCCAACTGCGGAACCTCGGGCAATCCGAGGTAGCCGCCCTCCTTGGTAATCGCAGCCGCGCACGCCTCGACGAAGCCGCTGGCGGCTGACAGTAGGTCGTCGGGAATTCGTCTTGCCAAATAGCCACGGTTCGCCCAGTCCATCGCGTCGGTCAAAGTTGGTGCCAGAGGACCCAGAACTGCTCCTGCTGAGCCATCCGGGATCACCACGCTCGGTGACGAGTCGTCCGCAACAAGCGTGGCGCCAGCCAGTAGATCTCTGGCAAGATCGACTGGCAACCCCTCAAGAGTTCGCAGTGCGGCGGCCTCGAGTTGCTGTCGAACTGGCCGCCACGTGGCGCGTGGCTTGGGTATCGGCCAATCTCGCAGGTCTTCTACGGAATCGATCAGCGATGAATAGTAGCGGGTGTCATATTCATCCGAAATCGGTCGGGTCGGGTCGGCAATCTTCTGCTGCTCGAACTCGGCCCAGCGCTCACGCTGCTCGGCCGCTTCCTTGTCGCGTGTTTCCTGCTCGACCGCTGACAATTCGGGCCATGCTTCCCATGTGCACACGATGCTGCGGCTCGTTACCTCGACCCGTGAGCCACGCCGAAAGGTTTTCTCCGTGCCTGCCGCAGGCTCGAGAACTTCCACGCGAAGCCGTCCGCCGGTGATCTTTTCTCGCACGACTACACGCGAAGCGTCTGGGCTCCAGCTATTCTTCCGATGAGCGTATTCTACGCCTACCTCGACGTCGGCAATTCGCATGGTTGCATACTGCCGCGATCCTTGACCGTTGACAAGCTGGTTGCTCATCCAGGGCTGTTGCATCGATTGAGGGAGGGTTGAGCTGACGGTTTGGCTGGAGCGGGGGGCCATGCAGGACGGATGCGACCTGTCGGTGATCATGAAGTTTACGAAGACCCATGATCTCGGGAAGGACCGCAGCGAGGATGTCATCATCACCCACCGAGATCTGCTGCTGTACCAATCCGCCGACGCGCATCTGCCGGCTGCGGTCACCGATCTCGAACATCGGAGTCTGTTCCTGGCCTTGACCGCCGTGTTCGATTCCCGTGACCCTCGTGGCCGGCGATACCGCCTGGCCAGCATCCTCGTCGTGGCGGTATAACGGTGCTGGCCGGAGCACGCGCCTTTGCTGCGGATGGTGACTGGGTACGGGATCTGGGCGCCCTGCCTGGCAGTGGCTCGGGTTCACCGAGCGGTTACCCGCCGCCACGATGGTGTGGCGGCTGCTGATCCGCGTTGATGCCGAGGCGCTGTCGCGGGTGCTGGCCCGATGGTTGAGGAACCAGGCAGCACCGGTGTGGGGTCCGGACGGCGGTGGCGCCTGGTTGTCGCCGTCGATGGCGTCGTCGTCGCCCGGCTGGCCGACGGACGTCAGGTCCACCTGCTGTCGGCGTACGACACCAGCACCGGTATCGTGCTCGCTCAGGTGCAGATCGCAACGAATTCGACGAAATCCTGGCGCTCACACCCCTGCTCGATCAGGTAGCCGCCCAGCTCGGAGCGCTGCAAGATGTTCTGGTCGTCGCGGATGCGCTGCACGCCCAAGCCGGTCACGTCGACTTGCTCACCACCGCCGGCGCGCGTCTGATGGTTATGGTTAAGGCCAACCAGCCGAGCACGTACACCCAGCTCATAGCCCATCCCGGGGTGCAGATCCCGGTCGGAGCCCAGACCCGCAAGGCTAGCCACGGCCGCAAAGAAACCTGCACCATCAAAACTGTCAGCGTGTCCAACCCGGCGGTATCGCTTTCCCTCATGCCCGGCAGGCGGTTCGGATCACCCTGACCCCGCACGGTCAACGGGAAGGGTGATCGCGGTGTTGGAGCTGGTCGCGCGCAAACCACCCGCGAGACGGCGTACCTGACCGTGTCGCTGCCCGCCGACCAGGCCCAAACCATCGAACCCGGCACTTCGGTACGGTCAGAGTGGCATATCGAGAATCGCCTGCACTACATCCGCGACTTCACGCCGGGTGAAGGGCCCACGGGCGGACCGGCAACGGATCGCCGTCATGGCCACGCTCCGTGACACCTCAATCGGCTACCACCGCACCAACGGCGAACCCAACATCGCCCGAGCCACCCGCCGCGACGGGCGCCGCTCCACCGACCACACTGATGCCAGGACCAAGAGGTACCGGGGAACGCGATAGCTCTGATTGCTCACCCGAGCCTGCGTGGTAGCCAAGATCATCGGTAGCTCGTCGCTCAGGCCAGCGAAGGCGCTGCCCTCCTGTGTTCCGGCGGGACAGTCTGACCTGTTGCTATGCCATCTTTTGAAAGGATGTTGACAACGCGGCACAAGAGCGCCAGTCTTGTCGTGTCACATGAATTTGAAAGGGCTGGACATGACGCAGATTGTGCTCGCGCTGGCGAAGTTCGCCCGCGCGCAAGGCGACCTATACCTCAACCTGGCTGCCGATCTGGAAGCCGCAGCTCAGGTCCCTGACCTCACCGTGGACGCCGAGGTCGAGATCCCCACCGGACGCGGCCAGCGGCAGCAGCAGATCCTCGCCGTGCCCGGTCTCGCCACCGAGACCGGTATGAAGACTGCCGACGTTGCCGCTGCCATCGGCTACGACGGACCGAACACCCATACCTCGCTGCAAGCGCTGCACAAGGCCGGCCTGGTCGAGCCGGTTTCCGGTGCGACTCCGCAACGATGGCGGCTGGCCCCCCGCTATCGCACCACCAGCGTCGTCTTCATGCGTATGGCTTCCCGCGTCCGTGACGGCGAGTGGACGACTTACGGAGACATCTCGATTGCCGTGCGCGGTGACACCAAGGCAGCCCGAGGTGTTGGGCAGGCCGCCGCAGCGCTCGCCAACTTCCCCCATCCCGAACGAATCCTCATGGAGGGCGGGCGCATCAATCCGAAGTGGCGCGACAGTCAGGAGCGTGGGCCGGAATACTGCCGCCAGCTGTTGGAGAAGCAGGGCGTTCGATTCGACAACGATCTCGCCGATGCACGCCAGCGCGTGACCTGGGATGAACTGCGTCGCCGCGACGAGTCCGAACCCGTCACCGAATGACGGCGCGAACGACGTAGCCAGGATGGAGCCCATGGCGCACGGACCGAACACCATCGAGATCAACGGCGCAGCGATGCTTCTTACGACCGTCAGCGGCGGCAACGCGGTTCACCTCACCGTTACCACAGCACCCGCTGCCGGCCGCGAAGCACTACCCGACTTCTACTTCGACGACGGCAACGACCGTGTGCCGGCCGACTATGACCTCGCCGCCCTGCGCGAACGACGATGGTCCGACAAGACACTCTGCGGACGAGTCTGGGCCGTCATGGTGGGAGGCGACGGTGGTGCAGTTGGCCGGCACGGCGACGTAGCGTACGCCCCGACCTGCCGGCGCTGCCTTACCTTGATCGACCGCCACTTCCCGAAACCCGGACCCGACGATCGGCTTGCCCTCGTTGCTCAACTCGCTGCCGACGTGGTTGTGGACCGACGAGGCTTCGTCGAGATCCACCACGTACCTGGTGATCAGCAAGACGCGCTGCGCAGAGCCGTCCGCGCCGCGGTCCGAAAGCGCGCCGATCACCCGGTCCGGACCTACTCGATCAACGGCGTGATTTACGTTGAATGCCAGGCCATGTACGACCGGTACGCCCGCCAGAACGACCGCGAAGCCGCCGATGCCGTGGACGCGGTGCTAAAAGGCGAACCGCCGCCGCAGCGCGAACGCGATTGGGTCATTTCATGGGCCACCTGGGGGGTCGACTGACGCGGGAGCTATGAGACAAGCGAACGGCTCCTCGCCGATCTGGGCGAGGAGCCGTTCATCACGATCCGAGCGAGAACTGAGCCGCAACGGTCAGATACCGATCGATGACCACGCGTTGTTGCAGTTCTGTGACGTGCCCCCGGCAGGATTCGAACCTGCGCCCCCGCCTCCGGAGGGCGGTGCTCTATCCCCTGAGCTACGGGGGCTCAGCGACTGGAGAAGACTAGCAAACCTCCCCTGCGTACGCCGAATCGGTATCGGGTGAGCCGATCGGGTCGGATCGGCCCACCCGGGGCTCAGGCGGCTACCGCCCGCCCGCAGCTGGGCAGCGGGTGCAGGACGATCCGCCGGGGAAGCCGGCGGGGCCACTCGTTGCGGGGCCAGGAGCCGTCCACGATCAGGTGCACGGTGCGCTGCTCCTCGCCGCTGAGCCGCAACACGAAGTCGCGGGGGAGCGGCGGGTCCACCGTCGGCGTGGTGATCATGAAGCGGACCCGACCACGAGACGAGACGGCGGAGATCACGTCGGCGGCCGGCATCGTGCCGCGCAGCCGGACCCGGCCGATCCAGTAGACCTCGGCGAGGTGCTCCTGGGCGGCCCGGGTGATCGCCGGGTACTCGCTGCGGACCCAACGCTCGACCGCGCTGACGCAGAGACCGCAGGCCCGCTCGCGCGGCTCCCGCGGACCCAACCCCCAGGCCCGCAGGTACGCCCCGACCGCCCCGGCGTCCAGCGGCAGGTTGAATCGCTGCTGGACGAGCGTGGTGAGGCTCTGCCGTGTCCACAGCTCCTCGTCCAGGCCGAACTCGTCGGGGTGGACGCCCCGAAGTGTGTCGATCAGTTCGAGTTCCTGTTCGCGGCTGAGCATTCCCGGCTCGCCCTGCCGCTGTCCGCGACGGACGGCTGCCACCGCCCCGTCACCACCGATGGTGTGGCGTCGGCACCAACTGGTGACCGAACGCCGTGCGTCTCTGAGTGCAACCCCCACGTCTTGGGCAACGAGCCCGAATCGCAACTGGTCACGATATGTGGGGAGAAAACTCTCTAAGCAACGTAATCGCCTGTGCCGCGCAAAACGCCCACAGCAGACATGTGGGGGCGTTAGGGGTGCAACGACGGTAGCGTCCGCTTGATCGACTCGGTTTCCTGGAAGTCGGGGTGTCCCGGCCGCGCGGAGAGCCCGGTTCCCTGAAAGCCGAGTCGATCAAGCGGGCCTCGCCCCGGCCGGCGCAGACATGGTGCGGCCCGCGTCTCCGCCGGTGAGTGGCGGTGACGCGGGCCTGGTGCGTACGTCCGATCCGGTCAGCCCTTGGCCGCCTGCGCCTGAAGCTGCCGGAGGTTGTTCAGTTCGGTCTGCTGGGTGTTCTTCATCGTCTGCGCCACCCGCACGACCTCGGCGTTGTCGGTCTCGTCCAGCGCCGCGTCGATCATGTGGATGCCGCCCAGGTGGTGGGCGTACATCAGGGCCAGGAACTGCCGGTCGACCTCGATGCCCTGGGCGTCGCGCAGGGCGGTCATCTGCGCCGGTGTGGCCATGCCCGGCATCAGGCCGTCCTTGACGGTGGCTCCGTCGGACATCCACGACATCGGCGGCTTCGACCCGGTCGGGCTGAGATCCCACTCTCGCAGCCAGGTCTGCATCGCGCCGATCTCGCCCTGCTGCCCGGTGGCGATGTCGACGGCGATCTGCCGCACCTCGGGGAGGGTCGCCGACCGGTACGCGATCAGGCTCATCTCCACCGCCTGCGCGTGGTGGGTCGTCATGTCCCGGGCGAAGCCCGCCTCGACCGAGGCGTCACCGGGTCGGGTGAGCCGCGGGGTGAGCAGACCGCCCGCGTACCCGAGAAGGAGCCCCACCACCAGCATGATGGCGAGCGCCAGCACGCCGTAGCGCGACGCCGGGGCCCGGCCGCCCTCGTCCGGGTCGGCCGGGATCTCGTCGTACTCGCTGTCGGTGGTCGCCGGAGCGGTCATCGCGGTCCTTACTGGGTGGGCTGCTGCTGGAGCTCACGCGGCGTGGTGCCGGTGGCGGTGATGCCGGTGTTGCACAGCGCCGTCGGGCCCTCGACGGAGGCGTTCACCCGCAGGTCCTTGATGAACTCGTCGATCCGCGAGTCGTCGGCGTTGTCGACCTTGAGCTGGTAGCCCCAGGCCTGCAGCGAGATCGGCTTGTCCAGGCCCTCGTACGGGCTCATCAGCATCTTCTCGACGCCGCGCACCTTGCCGGCGAGCTTGTCGACCTGGTCCTGCGGCAGGTCCGGGCGGTAGGTGATCCACACCGCGCCGTGCTCCAGGCTGTGCACGGCGTGCTCGCTGGCGATCGGAGCGTCGTAGACGTCGCCCATGCAGTTCTGCCAGGCGGCGTTGTGTACCCCACCCACCGGCGGCGAGTACTTGTAGGTCAGCGGACCCGACTTGTGCGACTCGTACTTCAGGCTGTCCGGGTCGGACTTGCGGATGTTGGCGATGCCATCGATGGCGTTGGCCCGCTTGTCCCACGGCTTGGAGCCCTGGAACGACGCCCAGGCGCCGTACCCGATGATGCCGGCCACGAGCACGCCCACCGCGACGAACAGCGCGATCGGGCCCCAGGCGCGGCCCTGGCTCACCTTGACCGGGGTGACCGGCTTGCGCGGACCCTTGCCACCGGCCCGGGGGGAGCCCGTCGGCTTGCCGGAACCGGCCTTGGCGCCGGACGTCGGCCGGCCCGCGGCCGGCTTCTTGCCGGTGCTGACCACGGTCGGGCGGCGCTCAGGGCCACCCGGGGTGCTGATGCTCATCGTGCCTCGTCAAGTCGGTCGGTCAGGGGAGTGGCGGGCCGGATGACGCGCAGGGGAGCCGCCGAGTGCCCGAGTCTACCCCCGATAACATGGTTGGGTGACTCCTGCAGAACTAGCCTCGGTCGTCCTTGCCGCCGCCCACGCCGTCTTCGAGCAGCGCGGGCTCGACCGCGCCGCCCTGCCGGCGAGCACGGTGGTGGAGCGACCGCGCAACCCCGAGCACGGCGACTACGCCTCGACGCTCGCGCTGCAGCTGAGCAAGAAGGTGGGCGTGCCGCCGCGGGAGCTGGCGACGGCCCTGGCCGACGAGCTGGGCCGGGCAGCAGGTGTCAAATCGGTGGAAATCGCCGGGCCGGGCTTCCTGAACATCCGGCTCGACGCCGCCGCCGCCGGTCAGCTCGCCCGGGTGATCGTCGAGGCCGGCGCGGAGTACGGCCGCAGTGACCGACTCGCCGGCGAAAAGATCAACCTGGAGTTCGTGTCGGCCAACCCGACCGGGCCGGTGCACATCGGCGGCGTCCGCTGGGCGGCCGTCGGGGACGCGCTGAGCCGGCTGCTGCGGGCCACCGGTGCCGAGGTCGGCACGGAGTACTACTTCAACGACGCCGGCTCGCAGATCGACCGGTTCGCCCGGTCGCTGCTCGCCGCAGCCAAGGGTGAGCCGGCGCCGGAGGACGGCTACGGCGGGGCGTACATCGCCGAGATCGCCACCGAGGTGCAGACCCGCCGGCCGGAGGTGCGCTCGCTCGACGACGACGCCGCCCAGGAGGTCTTCCGGGTCGAGGGCGTCGCGCTGATGTTCGACGAGATCCGCTCCTCGCTGCGCGACTTCGGGGTGGAGTTCGACACCTACTTCAACGAGAAGGACCTGCACGACCGGGGTGAGCTGGACCTCGCCCTGGCCCGGCTGCGCCAGCAGGGGCACCTCTACGAGTCCGAGGGCGCCACCTGGCTGCGCACCACCGACTTCGGCGACGACAAGGACCGGGTGCTGCGCAAGTCCAACGGCGAGTGGACGTACTTCGCCGCGGACTGCGCCTACTACCTGGACAAGCGGGAGCGCGGCTTCGAGCGGGTCGTGATCATGCTGGGCGCCGACCACCACGGCTACATCGGCCGGATGAAGGCGATGGCGGCCTGCTTCGGCGACGACCCGGAGCGCAACCTGGAGATCCTCATCGGGCAGCTGGTCAACCTGCTGCGCGACGGCGCCCCGATGCGGATGAGCAAGCGGGCCGGCACCGTGATCACCCTGGAGGACCTGGTCGACGCGATCGGCGTGGACGCCGCCCGGTACGCGTTGGCCCGCTACTCCAGCGACTCCCCGATCGACATCGACATCGAGCTGTGGACCCGGGCAACCCGCGACAACCCGGTCTACTACGTGCAGTACGTCGCCGCTCGGACGGCGGGCGTGGCCCGTAACGCCGCCGAGGTGGGGTTGGTCCCGGGTGACGCCGACGCGTTCCGGCCCGAGCTTCTCGAACACGAGAAGGAGAACGAGCTGCTGAAGGCGCTCGCCGAGTTCCCCGCCGTGGTCGCGACGGCCGCCGAGCTGCGGGAGCCGCACCGGGTCGCCCGTTACCTGGAGGAGAGCGTCGCCGCCTCCTACCACCGGTTCTACGACAACTGCCGGGTGCTGCCGCTCGGCGACGAGGAGATCACCGACCTGCACCGCGCCCGGCTCTGGCTCAACAACGCCACCCGCACGGTGATCGCCAACGGCCTGTACCTGCTCGGCGTCTCCGCACCCGAGAGGATGTAGCACGATGCGCGCTCATGAGGCTGGTGCGCTGCACGCGGACATCAGCAACCAGGGGCCGGCCTGGCTGCGTACCCCGGCCGACGTCAACGCCCTCGTGCCGGCGCTGTGGCCGCGCAGCGTGACGCGCGGCGCCGACGGCGCGGTCGCCGTCGCGGGCCTGAGCGTCCGCGACATCGCGGCCGAGTTCGGCACCCCGGTGTACGTCCTCGACGAGGCCGACCTGCGCTCGCGCTGCCGCGACTTCCGGGCGGCCTTCCCGACCGAGGACGTCTTCTACGCGGGCAAGGCGTTCCTCTGCCGGGCGGTGGTCCGGATGATCGCCGAGGAGGGCCTGCACCTGGACGTCTGCACCGGCGGCGAGCTGGCCACCGCGCTCTCGGCCGGGATGCCGCCGGAGCGGATCGGCTTCCACGGCAACAACAAGTCGGTCGCCGAGCTGGGCCGGGCCCTGGACGCCGGGGTAGGTCGGATCATCGTCGACTCGTTCACCGAGATCGACCGGCTCACCGCGCTGGCCCGCGAGCGCGGCGTCCGGCCCCGGGTGCTGGTCCGGGTCACGGTCGGCGTCGAGGCGCACACCCACGAGTTCATCGCCACCGCCCACGAGGACCAGAAGTTCGGCTTCTCGCTGGCCGGCGGCGCCGCCGCGAACGCCGCGTTCAAGATCCTCGACGAGGGTGTGCTGGAGCTGCGCGGTCTGCACTCGCACATCGGCTCGCAGATCTTCGACGCCAGCGGCTTCGAGGTCTCGGCCCGTCGGGTGCTCGCCCTCCAGGCGCAGATCCGCGACGCGCGCGGGGTGGAGCTTCCCGAACTGGACCTGGGCGGCGGCTTCGGCATCGCGTACACCACCCAGGACGACCCGGCGACACCGCAGGACCTGGCCAAGCGGCTTCGCAAGATCGTCGATTCGGAGTGCGCGGCGGAGAACCTGGCCGTGCCGCACCTGTCGATCGAGCCGGGCCGGGCCATCGTCGGGCCCGCCGTGTTCACCCTCTACGAGGTCGGCACGGTCAAGGACCTCGACGGCATCCGGACGTACGTCAGCGTCGACGGCGGGATGAGCGACAACATTCGCACCGCCCTGTACGACGCGTCGTACTCGGCCACGCTGGCCTCGCGGGCTTCGGTGGCGCAGCCGATGCTCGCCCGCGTGGTGGGAAAGCACTGTGAGTCCGGGGACATCGTGGTGAAGGATGAATTCCTGCCCGCCGACGTGCAGCCCGGAGATCTTGTCGCAGTGCCCGGCACCGGTGCGTACTGCCGAAGCATGGCCAGCAACTACAACCACGTGCCCCGGCCACCGGTGGTCGCGGTGCGCGACGGCCAGGCGCGCCTGATCGTCCGGCGAGAAACCGAAGATGACCTGCTCGCTTTGGATGTGGGATGACGTCACCTGTGCGCTTGGCGCTGCTCGGCTGCGGCACTGTCGGCCAGGAGGTGGTCCGGCTGCTGCACGAGCAGTCGGCCGACCTGGCCGCGCGGATCGGCGCTCCGCTGGAGATCGCCGGCATCGCCGTCCGTCGGCTCGGCCGGGACCGGGGTGACCTGCCGGTCGACGAGGATCTGTTCACCACCGACGCGCTCGGCCTGATCAAGCGCGACGACGTGGACGTGGTGATCGAGGTGGTCGGCGGCATCGAGCCGGCCCGGAGCTGGCTGGTCGAGGCGCTGCGCGCCGGCAAGAGCGTGGTCACCGCCAACAAGGCTCTGCTCGCCGAGGACGGCGTGGCCCTGCACGAGGCGGCGGCCGAGGGCGGCGGCGACCTCTACTACGAGGCGTCCGTGGCCGGGGCCATCCCGCTACTGCGCCCGCTGCGCGAGTCGCTGCACGGCGATCGGATCAACCGGGTCACCGGCATCGTCAACGGCACCACCAACTTCATCCTCTCCGCCATGGACGCGACCGGCGCCGGCTTCGCCGAGGCGCTTGAGCAGGCCACCGCACTGGGGTATGCGGAGGCCGACCCGACCGCCGACGTGGAGGGCTTCGACGCGGCGGCGAAGGCGGCGATCCTCGCCTCGCTGGCGTTCCACACCCGGGTCGGCGCCGCCGACGTGCACCGCGAGGGCATCACCGAGGTCACCGCTGCGGATGTGGCCAGCGCCCAGGCGATGGGCTGCACGATCAAACTGCTCTGCATCGCGGCCCGGGGCGTCGACTCCACCGGCCGGGAGACGGTCAGCGTCCGGGTGCACCCGGCGATGATCCCGCGCAGCCACCCGCTGGCCAGCGTCGGGGACGCGTTCAACGCGGTCTTCGTGGAGGCGGACGCGGCCGGGCAGCTGATGTTCTACGGTCGGGGCGCCGGTGGCGCGCCCACCGCCAGTGCGGTGCTCGGCGACGTGGTCGCGGTGTCCCGCAACCGGCTCGCCGGGGTGCGCGCGGCCAGCGAGAGCGCGTACGCGGACCTGGCGGTCCGGCCGATGGGTGAGGCGTTGACCCGCTACCACGTGAGCCTCGACGTGGCCGACCGCCCAGGTGTGCTGGCCTCGGTGGCGGGCGTGTTCGCCCGGCACGACGTGTCGATCGCGACCGTGCGGCAGGGCTCGGCCGGTGGGCCGGTGGGCCGCGACGGCGATGCCGAGTTGGTCATCGTCACCCACGTGGCCCCGGACGCGGCGCTCGCCGCGACCGTCGGTGAGCTGCGTGGTCTGGACATTGTCCGGTCGGTGACCAGTGTGCTGCGGGTCGAGGGCGACGCCTGAGTCGTTGCACCATCGACGGGAGGGCTCGCGCGTCCCGCCAGGTGGGTAAGCCGGGGTGTGGCATCGACCGCTCCGGCAGGCTGGTCCAAGGTGGCCGGAGATGCTCGGGCCGGTGCGGCGGTAGAGGCGAGGAGAGCGACATGTGGCGGGGTCTGATCGAGGCGTACCGGGATCGGCTGCCGGTCACCGCGGCCACGCCGGTCGTCACGCTGCACGAGGGGAACACGCCGCTGTTGCCGGCGCCGGTGCTCTCCGCCCGGCTCGGTTGCGACGTGCACCTCAAGGTGGAGGGCGCCAACCCGACCGGCTCCTTCAAGGACCGGGGGATGACCCTCGCGGTGTCCAAGGCGGTCGAGGCCGGCAACAAGGCCATCATCTGCGCCTCCACCGGCAACACCAGCGCCTCCGCCGCGGCGTACGCGGCCCGGGCCGGGTTGACCTGTGCCGTGTTGGTGCCGCAGGGCAAGATCGCGTTGGGCAAGCTGGCCCAGGCGCTGGTGCACGGCGCGAAGTTGCTCCAGGTGAACGGCAACTTCGACGACTGCCTCGCGACCGCAGCCAAGCTCGCCCAGGACTACCCGGTCGCGTTGGTCAACTCGGTCAACATCGACCGGCTGCACGGCCAGAAGACCGCCGCCTTCGAGATCGTCGAGGCGCTCGGTGACGCGCCGGACATCCACTGCCTGCCGGTCGGCAACGCCGGCAACATCGCCGCGTACTGGATGGGTTATTCGGAGGAGTCGGCGGCCGGCGCCACCACCCGGACGCCGAAGATGTACGGCTTCCAGGCCGCCGGCGCGGCCCCGATCGTGACCGGCCAGGTGGTGCCGGAGCCGTCGACCATCGCCACCGCGATCCGGATCGGCAACCCGGCGAGCTGGACCAAGGCGTTGGACGCCCGGGACGCCTCCGGTGGCCTGATCGAGTCGGTGACCGACCGGGAGATTCTCTCCGCATACCGGCTGCTCGCCCGCGAGGTGGGGGTCTTCGTCGAGTTGGGCAGCGCGGCCAGCGTCGCCGGCCTGCTCCAGCAGGCCGCGGCGGGCGCGGTGCCACCCGGTTCCACGGTGGTCTGCACGGTGACCGGCCACGGGCTGAAGGACCCGGAGTGGGCGATCTCCACCGCGCCGGCGCCGCTGACCATCGCGAACGATCCGCTGGCCGCGGCCCGCGCCCTCGACCTGGCCTGAGCGCGCCACCGTTCGGGCGGGGACGGCGGCGGGCCGGCGGCTGCGGACGGTCTGGGGGCGGCGGGGGTCGAGGTACGCGAGTCCGGCACACTTTCGGGTATCCCCGCCCGCATTCTCGTTCAGGAGTGAGCCAGGCCGATGTCGCTGCTCGCCAGATTCAGCCTCGCCAACCGAGGGCTGATTGCCCTCATCGCGGTGGTGACCACGGTGTTCGGAGCGTTCGCCGTACCGTCGCTGAAGCAGCAACTGCTGCCGTCGCTCGAGTTCCCGGCCGCGTTCATCGTGGCTCCCTACCCCGGCGCCGGTCCCGAGATCGTCGAGTCGCAGGTGACCGAGCCGATCGAGAACGCCCTCCAGGGCATCCCCGGGCTGGACAAGGTCACCTCCACCTCCCGCGAGGGGGCGGCCACCGTCCAGGTGACGTACGAGTTCGGCACCGACCTCGACGACGTGGTCAACAAGATGCAGACCGCGCTGAGCCGGATCGACGCCCAGCTGCCGGAGAGCGTCGACCCGCAGGTCATCGCGGGTAGCACCGACGACCTCCCGGCAGTGGTGCTGGCCGCGGCCGGCGCGGCGGACGAGCGGGCGCTCGCCGAGAAGCTGCGCGCGACGGTGGTGCCGGAGCTGGAGGGCATCCAGGGGGTACGCACGGTCGAGGTGACCGGCACCCGCGACAACGTCGTGGTGGTCACCCCGGACCCGGCGAAGCTGGCCGCCGCGCAGATCCAGCCGACGGCGATCGGCGCGGCGTTGAAGACCAACGGCGTGGCGGTGCCGGCCGGCACGGTGACCGACGGCGCGCTGGCCCTCCCGGTGCAGGTCGGCACGCCGATCGCCTCCGTGGAGGAGCTGCGCGGCATCGTGCTCGCCCCGGGCGCGACGCCCGTCCGCCTCGGTGACGTGGCGACGGTCGAGCAGCAGCTCGCTCCGGCCACGGCGATCACCCGGACCAACGGCAAGGACAGCCTCGGTATCGCGGTCACCGCGGCACCGGACGGCAACGCCGTGGAGATCTCGCACGAGATCCGCGACCGGCTCGACGACCTGAAGGACGCCTCCGGCGCGGAGTTGACAGTGGTCTTCGACCAGGCGCCGTTCGTGGAGAAGTCGATCGAGTCGCTGACCACCGAGGGCCTGCTGGGCCTGGTGATGGCGGTCATCGTCATCCTGGTCTTCCTGCTGTCGGTGCGCTCGACGGTGGTCACCGCGGTCTCCATCCCACTCTCCGTGCTGGTGGCGCTGATCGCCCTGTGGATCGGCGACTACTCGCTCAACCTGCTCACTCTCGGCGCGCTGACCATCGCGGTGGGCCGGGTGGTGGACGACTCGATCGTGGTGTTGGAGAACATCAAACGACACCTGGAGTACGGCGAGGAGAAGCGGCACGCCATCATCACCGGCGTCCGCGAGGTGGCCGGCGCGGTGACCGCGTCCACCCTCACCACGGTGGCGGTGTTCGCGCCGATCGCACTGGTCGGCGGTTTCGTGGGCCAGCTCTTCGCGCCGTTCGCGATCACCGTGACGGTGGCCCTGCTCGCCTCGCTGCTGGTGTCGCTGACCGTGATCCCGGTCCTCGCGTACTGGTTCCTCAAGCCGCGTGGCGGCACCGCGGACGACGAGGCGGTTCGGCACGCCGCGGAGGAGAAGGAGCTGCGCAGCCCGTTGCAGCGGGCGTACCTGCCGGTGATCGGGTTCGCCACGCGCAAGCGGTCGACTCGCTGGATCACCGTCGGGCTCGGCCTACTGGTGCTCTTCGGCACCTTCGGTCTTGCGCAGAAGTTGGAGACCAACTTCCTGGACGACTCCGGCCAGGACACCCTCAACATGAGCCAGGAGCTGCCGGCCGGCAGTGGCCTGGCGGCCACCGACGCGGCGGCCAAGCAGGTCGAGTCGGTGCTGTCCCGTACCGAGGGCGTCGAGACGTACCAGGTGACCGCCGGCGGCGGGGACAACCCGTGGGCGGGCGGCGGCGGCAACAATGTCGCCAGTTGGTCTCTGGCGCTCGACGGCGACACCGACGCGAAGCAGATGCGTGAGGTGCTGCGCAAGGAGTTCGACAAGCTCGGCACCGGCGTGGGTGAGATCAGCTTTGGTGGCGGGCAGGAGGCGTCGACCAGCCAGCTGGAGGTGATCGTCCAGGCCAGCGACCCGGAGGTGCTGACCCGGGCCGCCGAGGAGGCGCGGGCGGCGATGGCCGGTGTCCCGGACGTCGAGGACGTCTCCACCAGCCTGGCCGAGCGGGTGCCGCGGGTGGACGTGACTGTCGACCGGGTCGCCGCCGGTCGGGCCGGGCTCACCGAGGCCGCCGTGGGGCAGCTCGTGTCGCAGGCGTTCCGGGGAGCGCCGCTGGGTCAGGTCGCGCTCGACGGCCAGCAGCAGAACGTGGTGCTGCGGCTAGGCACGCAGCCGCCGACGACCGTGGAGCAGCTGCGGGCACTGCCGGTGGGTCCGGTCAAGCTCGGCGACATCGCGCAGGTCACCCAGGGCGAGGGTCCGCAGCAGGTCACCCGGATCGACGGTGAGCGCAGCGTGTCGGTGACCGGCGCGGCGACCGGCTCGAACCTGGGCGCGACCAGCAAGGAGTTGCAGAAGCGGCTGGACGCCATCAACGTGCCGGGGGCGACCTTCACCGTGGGTGGGGTCAGCGCGGATCAGGCGGACGCCTTCGCGGACCTGGGCCTGGCGGTGCTGGCCGCGATCGCGATCGTCTTCCTGATCATGGTGGCCACCTTCCGTAGCCTCACTCAGGCGCTGATCCTGCTGATCTCCATCCCGTTCGCGGCGACCGGCGCGATCGGCCTGCTGTTGATCACCGGAACACCGCTCGGTGTGCCGGCGCTGATCGGCGTGCTGATGCTGGTCGGCATCGTGGTGACCAACGCGATCGTGTTGCTCGACCTGATCAACCAGTACCGGGCGCAGGGCATGGGGGTTCGGGAGGCGGTGGTCGAAGGCGGGCGCCGTCGGCTACGCCCCATCCTGATGACGGCGGTGGCGACCATCTTCGCGCTGCTGCCGATGGCGTTCGGACTGACCGGTGAGGGGGGCTTCATCTCTCAGCCGCTGGCGGTCGTGGTGATCGGTGGCCTGCTCAGCTCGACGCTGCTCACGCTGATCCTGGTGCCGACGCTGTACACGATGGTGGAGTACACCAAGGAGTGGCTGCGCGACTGGCGCGCCCGGCGGCGCTCCGGCGAGCCGGCGGCGACCGCGACGGAGGCCGACGAGGTGACCGCCCTGAACCAGGTCGCGGTGCCGAGTGGCGCGCCGGCCCCGGCCACCGCCGAGGGTGCGCGGCCGGCCGGTCGACCCGCGCCGTCGGCCGCGCTGGTGGAGGGAACGGACCAGTTCGAGGTGCTGCGGCTGCCCCGTAGCCGTACCTCGCCACTGCCTCCGTCGGAGCCGACCGAGTAGGTCGCACCGCAACTCGGAACGCCCCCGGCCATCCTGCCGGGGGCGTTCCGACTTTCGGCCAACCGAAACACTCCGACCCGACCACCCCATACTTTCCGTGACTTCTTGCATACTCCTCGCAGATGAGTGGAGGCGTGGGTGAGGCGGGACGGGCGGGTGGCCGAGGGCGCGTGCGGGTGGCGCCGACGCGACCTGCTGCGCCGTGGCCTGCTGGTCGTCGGCGGTGTGGCCGTCGGCGCGGGGACGTCCGAAGCATGGTGGATGACCCAGCGCCGGATGCCGATAGCCGGCGGTCCCGCCAGCACCACTCTCGGCAACAGCCGGCAGAATGTCGGCTCGGGCGCGCTGGAGGTCGTCTGGTCGGGGCGGACCAGTCAGCGCCTCGTGGCCCTCACCTTCGACGACGGTCCCGCGCCACAGTGGACCCCGATGGTGCTCGACACGCTGGCCCAGCACCGGGTTCCGGCCACGTTCTTCATGGTCGGAGCGCAGGTCCGCCGGCACGCCGGCGTCGTTCGTGATCGTCTCGCCGGGCACGAGGTGGGCAACCACAGCTGGGCCCACCGCGACCTGGCCGCAATGGACGCCACCGAGGCGTACGACGACCTGCGCCGCAGCCACGACGCGATCGCCGACGCGACCGGCACTTCGCCCGTGCTCTTCCGCCCGCCGTACGGCCACCTGGGCGGGGCCGTGCTGCACGCCGCGGCCCGGCTGGACTACCGGTTGGTGCTCTGGTCGTTGCAGATGGTGGAGCGCGAGTTCCCGGACGATCCGGCCGGCCACGCCCGGCGGATCGTCGCCGACGTGCGCCCGGGAACGATCGTGCTCGGCCACGATGTGGGGGCGCATCGACGGCTGATCGCACTGCGCGGCCTGACCGACATGATCGACGGGCTACGGTCGCGCGGCTACACATTCGTCACGGTCTCGGCGCTGCTGGGAGCCGGTATGGATTCGATACCGACCAGGTAGGGTCGCGCTCCGTGGCGTCCACCCTCTCGGTCCTGACCGGCAATCGGAGCTTCCGCAACCTCTTCCTCGCCGAGTTGGTGGTCTTCGGCGCCGACTGGTTCGTCATGGTGCCTCTGCTGGTGCTGCTGCCACACCTGACCGGCAGCGGAGTCTGGGGCGCACTGGTCCTGGCGGTGGACACCGGCATCGTGGCGTTGCTGCTGCCGTACACCGGCACCATCGCCGACCGCTTCGACCGCCGGAAGATCATGATTGCCGCGAACGTGGCCGCGCTGGCGGGCGTGTTGCTGCTGCTCGGCGTGCGGAACGCCGGAACGGCGTGGCTCGCGTTGGTCGCGATCGGCGTGGTGGCGGTCGCCAAGGCGTTCTACTCGCCGGCCGCCCAGGCCGCGCTGCCCAACGTGCTGGAGCCGCACGAGCTTGCCGCTGGAAACGCCGTCGCCGGCTCGGCCTGGGGCACCATGACCGTGGTCGGGGCCTCGCTCGGCGGCGTGCTCAGCACCGCTGCCGGCCCGTACGCCTGCTTCTGGGTGGCGGCGGCGGGCCTGGCGGCGGCCGCGGGCCTCGCCACGCGGATCCGCCGGCCGTTGCAGGCGCCCCGGAATGCGGACCAACCAGCCCAGCGGACCTGGTCGGCCGTCCGCGAGGCGCTCGGCTACATCGGTCACCGCCCCCGGGTGCTCGCGCTGGTCACGGTCAAGTCGGCGGTGGGCCTGGGCAACGGCGTGCTGACCGTGTTTCCGCTGCTGGCCGGCGTGTACGGCGTCGGCCCGCTGGGCGCCGGCCTGCTCTTCGCGGTGCGCGGCGCGGGGGCCCTGGTGGGGCCGATCCTGATGCGCCGGGTGCTGACCAACCGGGCCTTGCTGCTGCCCGGGCTCGCGCTGTCCATGTCGCTCTACGGCCTGTCCTACCTGGGCACCTCGGTGGTGCGCTGGTTCCCGCTGGTGCTGCTGCTGGTCTTCGTGGCGCACTTCGCCGGCGGCAGCAACTGGGTGATGTCGAACTTCGCTTTGCAGGGCGAAGTCCCGGACCGGTTGCGGGGGCGCGTCTTCGCCACCGACATGATGCTGGCGACGCTGGCGATCTCGGTGAGCCAACTGGCGGTGGCCCTGGTGGTGGACTCGGTGGACGAGCGGGTGGTGCTCGCCGGCTGCGGGTTGATCACCCTCGTGTACGCGGTCGGCTGGCGGATCGCCACCCGCCGGCTCTCGCTCACCGATCCGGCCGCCGAGCCGGCCCCGGACCCGGCTGGCTGAATTCGGCGGTCCCAGGCAGCGGGCGCGGCACCGGTTCGTCGGTGCCGAGCCCTAGCATGAGCGCGTGCCGACGAACCTCACCTCCGGGCCGGTCCGCGTCCGGGTTCCCGCGACCAGCGCCAACCTGGGCCCAGGCTTCGACGCGCTGGGTCTCGCCCTCGGGCTCTACGACGATGTGGCCGCCGAGGTCGCGTCGGGCGGTGTCCGGGTGACGGTGACCGGGCAGGGCGCCGGTGAGCTGCCCGACGATGACCGACACCTGGTGGTGCGGGCCATGCGCGCCGCGTTCGACGTGCTCGGAGCCCACCCCGAAGGGCTGAGCGTGGAGTGCGTCAACCGAATCCCCCAGGCGCGTGGGCTGGGCTCCTCGTCCGCCGCGATCGTCGCCGGGGTGCTGCTGGCCCGCGCCCTGGTCACCGACGGGGAGCACCGACTGGACGACGCCGGCGCGCTCCGGCTGGCCGCCGAGATCGAGGGTCACCCCGACAACGTCGCACCATGCCTGCTCGGCGGTTTCACCGTGGCCTGGTCCGAGCCGGGCGGTGCCCGAGCGGTGTCCCTGCCGGTCGCCGACGGGGTGCGGCCCACCGTCTTCGTTCCGGCGGAACGCGGATTGACCGCGACGGCGCGGGCGGCTCTGCCGACCACCGTGCCGCACGGCGACGCCGCGTTGACCGCCGGCCGGGCGGCACTGCTGGTGCACGCGCTCAGCACGGACCCGAGCCTGCTGCTGCCGGCCACCGTCGACCGGCTCCACCAGGATTACCGCGCAGCCGGGATGCCGGGCACGTCTGCCCTGGTCAGCGAGTTGCGAGCGGCCGGTGTGGCAGCTGTGGTCAGTGGGGCGGGGCCGACTGTCCTGGCGCTCAGCGAGCCTCCAGAGGGCTTCCCAGTGGGAACAGACTGGGAGATCTGGCAGTTACCGATAGACGTCAGCGGCGCGTGGGTCGCGCGGGGTAGACTTGGACACGCCGAGCGGGACCCTGTTGCCGCAGGTCGGAAGAGTTGATTACGCTCTAGACCTAGCACAGCCGCGAAGCACGCGATCTCCTGCGGGGCGGTGCACCCCCGAAGCTCTCGGCGGTCAGCCCGTCTACCCCTGCCAAGGCCCACGCCGCACCGCAGTTTCCACAGGTCGCCGCAGACGGCGAGACCTGCTCACCGACGTTGGTGAGTCGGGATACCGACCGGCTGCTGTGTCACAGACTCCCGCGACGCGTCCTTGCGAGGCGGGTGCACCGAGGCCGCCCGGCCACCTGAGCTCCGACTCCGGGCAGTCCCGGCCTTATCGAGGGAAGGAATCCATTGAGCGACACCACCGACGTGACGTCGGATGTTTCCAACGTCGCTGGCGATGCCACCACCGCCGCTCCCGCCCGTCGTCGGCGTAGCGGCACCGGTCTGTCGGCGATGCTGCTGCCAGAGCTGCAGAGCCTGGCTGCGTCGCTCGGCATCTCCGGCACGGCTCGCATGCGCAAGGGCGAGCTGATCGCCGCGATTTCCGAGCGGCAGGGCGGCAACGCCGCCGGGACCCCTCGACCACGGGCCGAGGTCGCGGCCGCGGCCGCCCCGACCCGGGAGGGGGTGCGCGCCGAGGTACGGGAGACCGCCGACCGGCCGGCCGCCGAGGGGCGTGGCGCCGAGCAGGCGCCGGCCGAGCCGGCCGCCGAGGGGCGTGGCGCCGAGCAGGCGCCGGCCGAGCCGGCCGCCGAGACCGAGGGCCGGAGCCGCACCCGGCGCAGCCGGACCACGGCAGCGGAGGCCCGTGCCACCGAGGCACGCCCCGCTGAGGCGCGTCCGACCGAGGGCCGCGCCGATGAGGCGGAAGCTGGCGAGCGGGCCGACCGTGGCGAGAACCGCCGCGACCGGGCCGAGCGTCCGGAGCGGGCCGAGCGTCCGGAACGCGCCGAGCGTGCCGACCGGGGCGAGCGTGCCGACCGGGGCGAGCGGGGCGAGCGTGCCGAGCGGGGCGAGCGTGCCGAGCGGGGCGAGCGTGCCGACCGGGGTGACCGCGTCGAGCGGGGCGAGCGCAACGACCGGAGCGAGCGCGCCGAGCGCAACGATCGGGGCGAGCGCAACGACCGCACGGAGCGTGCCGACCGGGGTGAGCGGGCTGAGCGCAACGACCGTCCGGAGCGCACCGACCGCGGTGACCGCAACGACCGCAACGACCGTGGTCAGCGGGCCGAGCGGGACAGCGACGACGACGACGGCGAGGGTGGCGGCCGGCGCGGCCGGCGCAGCCGCTTCCGGGACCGTCGCCGCGGGCGCGGCGAGCGTACCGAGACCGGCGCCGACACCGGCGGCCGTGAGCCGCAGGTCAGCGAGGACGACGTGCTCGTCCCGGTGGCCGGCATCATCGACGTGCTCGACAACTACGCCTTCGTGCGGACGACCGGCTACCTGGCCGGCCCGAACGACGTGTACGTCTCGATGTCCCAGATCAAGAAGTACGGCCTGCGCCGCGGTGACGCGATCACCGGCGCGGTGCGGGCGGCCCGCGAGGGCGGCAACAGCGGCGACCAGCGGCGCGACAAGTACAACCCGCTGATGCGGCTGGACACGATCAACGGGATGGAGCCGGAGGAGGCGCGGCGTCGTCCGGAGTTCTACAAGCTCACTCCGCTCTACCCGCAGGAGCGCCTGCGTCTGGAGACCGAGCCACACATCCTGACCACCCGGGTCATCGACCTGGTCATGCCGATCGGCAAGGGCCAGCGGGCACTCATCCAGTCTCCGCCGAAGGCGGGTAAGACGATGGTGCTGCAGGCGATCGCCAACGCGATCACCCGCAACAACCCGGAGTGCCACCTGATGGTGGTGCTGGTGGACGAGCGGCCTGAAGAGGTCACCGACATGCAGCGGTCGATCAAGGGCGAGGTCATCGCGGCCACGTTCGACCGCCCGCCGCAGGACCACACCACGGTGGCGGAGCTGGCGATCGAGCGGGCCAAGCGCCTGGTCGAGCTTGGACACGACGTGGTCGTGCTGCTCGACTCGGTGACCCGGCTCGGCCGGTCGTACAACCTGGCGGCGCCGGCCAGCGGCCGGATCATGTCGGGTGGTATCGACTCCACCGCGCTCTACCCGCCGAAGCGCTTCCTCGGTGCGGCCCGCAACATCGAGAACGGCGGGTCGCTGACCATCATCGCCACGGCGCTGGTGGAGACCGGGTCCATGGCGGACACGGTCATCTTCGAGGAGTTCAAGGGCACCGGCAACGCCGAGTTGAAGCTGGACCGGAAGATCGCCGACAAGCGGACCTTCCCGGCCATCGACATCAACCCGTCCGGTACCCGGAAGGAAGAGGTCCTGCTCGCACCGGAAGAGCTGGCCATCATCCACAAGCTCCGCAAGGTGCTGCACTCGCTGGACTCGCAGGCCGCGATGGACCTCCTGCTGGACCGGCTCAAGCAGTCCCGCACCAACATCGAGTTCCTGATGCAGATCGCGAAGTCGACGCCGGGGGAGTGACCCTCCCCGGGTGACCAACGACGACGAAGGGGCACGGCCGCTGTGGCCGTGCCCCTTCGTCGCTCCCACCAGCGGGCCTGTGTCAACGGGCCCTCAGAAGTCGCCGTCGGCCACCTGGAAGACGGTGAGGCCGAGCGCCCGCCACATCTGGACCACCTGGACGCGGTCGTCGAAGACGCCGGCCACTCGGTAACGGTCCCGGATCTCCCGGTCGTAGATCTCCCGCTTGACGATCGAGTCCTTACGGGAGTCGCCGACGGCCCGCAGGTGCAGGCCCAGGTAGGGCACCCGGACATGTCGGGCCAGCCACGCCTCGGTGGCCGCGCGTGCGGAGGCGTCCCGCCCCGAGCAGAAGACCACCCCGTATCCGGCGGCGTGCATCGCCCGGACCGCCGCGATCACCGCCGTGTTCGGCTGGTCCTCACCCACCCGGGTCATGTCGTAGGGGCTGCGGGAGACGGCCAGCGCGACGGTGCCGTCGATGTCCACCAGAACGATCTCCGGTGGTTCGGCCGACGGCGGGTGCGCCACGGCGGGGAGTCCGGTACGGGCCTCGGGCACCGGCAACGGCAGCGTCCGCCCCTGCAGGTACCGCTCGTGCAGCCGGCGGATCGCGTCCGCGCCGACCCGGTCGGTGACCGGCCGAGCGGCGTCGCGGCGCAGGCACTCGTCCAGCGGTACGTCGGTGAAGTCGTGCACCTCGAAGTCCGCGCCGTGCCGGGCGGCCAGGTCGGCCCAGCCCCGCAGGGTCCTCGCGCGCAGGTTCGTGTCGTCCACGCAGACGTCCGCCCGGGCCCGCAGCAGCGCCTCGACCTGAGCTTGCTGTACGGCGGTCACCTGCGCCTCGGCCCACTGGGTGAACAGCCGCTCGCCGTGCAGCATCCGGCGCAGGTCGTCCCGGTTGACCCGGGAAACGGACGGCTGGAGCGTACGGGCGAACGTCGTCTTGCCCGAGGCGGGCAGTCCCCGGGTGACGATCAGGCGGGTCATCGGCGCACCTCCGGGTCGACGTTCGTACCCCCGGTGGGGTACCCGGCGGCGGTCCGCCGGGTGCGCGAATGCCCTGTCGAGCGGCGGGAATGCGGGCGGGTAGGCACGTGTTGACGATGCCGGACGAGGTGTGCGGCCCGATTACCGGGTGGGCTCAGGCCCATGGCACACTGGTCAATCGGCTACCGGTTCCGGTTCACGCCCGAGCCCGTCGCGTACGGCGCGACGAGCGATGACGGCGACCCGGCGACCACCAACGAGAGGACCGAGGCGAGATGAAGGCAAACGTCCACCCGGAGTACGTGACCACCGAGGTCAGCTGCTCCTGTGGCAACACGTTCACGACCCGCAGCACCGCCAAGGGCGGGGCGATCCACGTCGAGACCTGCAGCGCCTGCCACCCGTTCTACACCGGTAAGCAGCGCGTTCTCGACACCGCCGGCCGGGTCGCGAAGTTCCAGCAGAAGTACGCCAAGGTTCAGGCCAAGAAGGCCAAGTAGCTCCTCGTTCGGCGCCCGCGTCCGGTTCAGCACCGGACGCGGGCGCCGTCCGCATTTCCCTCCCTTTCCGCCCGGCCGCTGGCCTCCCGGCCCGGCCTGGTCGTCGCGCACCGTCGAAGGAGCATCCGCAGCATGAGCAGCGAGCGTCTGGCTGGCCTTCTCGACGAGTACGCGGAGCTGGAGAAGCGGCTGGCGGATCCGGCCATCCACGCCGACCAGGCCACCGCGCGCCGGGTCGGCCGGCGGTACGCCGAGCTGGTGCCGCTGCACAAGGCCGCCGACGAGTTGGAGCAGGCCCGCGCCGATCTGGCTGCGGCTCGCGAGCTGGCCGCCGAGGACCCGTCCTTCGCGGGTGAGGCGGAGTCCATCGCCGGGACCCTGCCGGTGCTGGAGGAGCGTCTCGCCGAGTTGCTCATTCCCCGTGATCCGCACGACGCCAAGGACGTGATTGTCGAGATCAAGGCCGGTGAGGGTGGCGAGGAGTCGGCGTTGTTCGCCGGTGACCTGCTGCGGATGTACACCCGGTACGCCGAGCGGCACGGCTGGGTCACCGAGGTGATCGACGCGCAGGATTCCGACCTCGGCGGGGTCAAGGACGTCTCCCTGTCGATCAAGACCAAGGGTGTGCCGGACGGCGGCAACGGCGTCTGGTCGCGACTCAAGTGGGAGGGCGGCGTGCACCGGGTGCAGCGTGTCCCGGTGACCGAGTCGCAGGGCCGGATCCACACCAGCGCCGCCGGGGTGCTGGTGCTGCCGGAGGCCGAGGACGTCGACGTCACGATCGACCAGAACGACCTGCGCATCGACGTGTTCCGCTCGTCCGGCCCGGGCGGCCAGTCGGTGAACACCACCGACTCAGCGGTGCGGATCACCCACCTGCCGACCGGCATCGTCGTCTCCTGCCAGAACGAGAAGTCCCAGTTGCAGAACCGCGAGCAGGCGATGCGGATCCTGCGGGCCCGGCTCCTCGCCGCTGCCCAGGAGCAGGCCGACGCCGCCGCCTCGGACGCGCGCAAGGCGCAGGTGCGCACGGTGGACCGCTCGGAGCGGATCCGCACCTACAACTTTCCGCAGAACCGGATCACCGACCACCGGATCGGCTACACCGCGTACAATCTGGACCTGGCGCTCGCCGGTGACCTGGACGGGGTGCTGGACGCCCTCGCCGAGGCCGACCGCGCCGCCCGGCTGGCCGGCGACACCGAGCTGACCCGCCGCTGAGCTGAGGCGGTGCGCCCCGTCGATCAAGGACGTGTGGTGGGTGGATTGCCACGCTGTGGGGTTTTCATGAGGCACCACAACTCCTTGATCGACCCGATGAGCCGGGCGATCAGCTCGCGCGGGGGCGGGACTTGGCGCGGAGCATCTCGCGGTCGGCCTGCTCGAAGGCGACGCTGAGCGCGTCGCGCAGCCCGTTGCCGCCGGAGACCTCCGCGAAGCCGATGCTCACCCCGACCGGGGTCCCCGGCACCAGCGACTCCCAGTCCTCCAGCCGGACCGCGGCCTCGATCCGGCGGGCCACCTCGGCGGCCTCGGTCATGCCGGTGTCCGGCAGCACCACCACGAATTCGTCACCGCCGTAGCGGGCCACGAAGTCACCCCGGCGCATCACCCGGTTGATCACGCCGGCGATGCGTTGCAGCACCAGGTCGCCGGAGTGGTGCCCGTGCCGGGTGTTGACCGCCTTGAAGCCGTCCAGGTCGCAGACGCCGATCACCACCCGTTCGCCGCGGGTGACCACGGCGGTGATGTACCGCTCCAGCCGCCGACGGTTGGGCAACCCGGTGAGCGGGTCGGTCAGCGCCTCGCCCTCGAAGCGCGCCGCCTCGCGACGCATCTCCTCGTGGTCGATGCGGGCGGCGATGCCGTCGATGTAGACGTCACGCAGCCGGTCGTTGCGCTGGGCGGCGAGCCGGAACGCCAGCCGGTCGGCCCGGTGGGCCGCCAGGTGGTCCCCGGCTCGGGTCAGCGCGATGCTGCGCAGCCGGGCCGGCTCGGCCGCCCCGAGCGTCTCGTTGGACACCTGGACGGTGTCCAGTCGGGTGACCGCCTCGATCGGCCGCCCGTCGGCGACGGCGAGGCACACCTGCCCGAGCTGACGCAGGTCGCGGGCGCGGGCGCTGTCCCCACCGTGGCTGATCAATCGGGCCGGCGCGGCCCCTTCGGTCGCCACCTGGTCGCCGAGCGCGGCCTGCCGGGCCGCCGCGTACCCGTACGCGGCGAGACTGCTCGGGCGCAGCTGGTTGGCCCGCCCGGCGCGCACGAAGCGGGCCAGGTCGGCGGCCACGTCCCGGAGCACCCGCAGGCAACCGTCGCTGTCGCCGTTGTGGTCCAGGGCCACGGCGTTGCGCAGCCGGATGCCCGGCGCGGCGAACGTCTCCTCCGGGATCCCGGCGGTCAGACCGAGCTGCCGGGCCCGCTCGATGGCGCCCAGGGCGTACCCGTGGAAGCTGAGGTAGCTGTAGGCCATGGCCAGGTCGTGCCAGCCCCAGGCGGTGTCCCGGTCCGGGTCGGTCACCGCGCCCAGCGCCCGGGCGGCCCGGACGAGGTGCATGACGCAACGGTCCAGTGCGCCCTGGTGGTGCGCGGCGAGCGCGGCAAGCGCGTTGAGGTGCCCGTGCAGATAGGGCTCGGCGAGGTCGCGGACCGCCGCCGAGGCCTCTTCGATGGCCCGGGTGAACTCCGCGGTCCGACCGAGATTGATCAGCGCGGAGAGGCGCTGCACCATCGCGTCCGCGCGTGCCGCCGGGTCCGTCGTGGTGCGGATCACACGCTCCAACAGGACGTACGACTCCGCGGAGCGACTGGCCTCCTGCAACGCCCGCGCGTGCGTGAGGGCGTCAACCTGGTCATCGACCCGGTCGAGCCAGCCCACCCGCCAACCTCCTGTCGTGCGCGCCTGGCGCACCCGTTCGTCACGTCGCCCGCGACGCTTCATGATTATGTCGTGAGTACTTTGCCGCAACACCCCCCCGAAGGGACAGGCCCCACCCGGCCATCCGCCGCGGTGGCCCGAGCGGTTCGCGCGCTCGCTGCCGCCGGGGTCGGCTCCGCCCGGGTGGAGGCCGAGGTGCTGGCGGCGTACGTGCTCGGGGTTCCCCGGGGTCGGCTGGCGCTCGCCGACGACCTCAGCGACGAGCAGTTGGCGCGGCTCGACGAGCTGACGCGGCGCCGCGCCGCGCACGAGCCGTTGCAGCACCTCACCGGTCGGGCCGGGTTCCGGCACCTGGAGCTGTCGGTCGGCCCGGGTGTCTTCGTCCCTCGCCCGGAGACCGAGCTCCTGGCCGGCTGGGGCGTCGAGCAGGCCCAGGGTCGGCCCGACCCGGTGGTGGTCGACCTGTGCAGCGGCTCGGGCGCGATCGCGTTGGCGATGGCCCAGGAGCTGCCGGCGGCGCGGGTCATCGCGGTGGAGCGGTCCCCGGCGGCGTTGGCCTGGCTGCGTCGCAACGCGGCGGAGCGGGCTGCGGCGGGGGACCGGCCGATCGAGGTGGTCGAGGCCGACGTGACCGCGCCGGACCTGCTGGCGGACCTGGTGGGCCGGGTGGATGTGCTGCTCTGCAATCCGCCGTACGTGCCGGACGACGTGGTGGTCCCGCCGGACGTGGCCGGGCACGACCCGGCGGAGGCGGTCTTCGGTGGCGCGGACGGTCTGGTGGTGATCCGGCCGGTCATCGCCCGCGCGGCGATGCTGCTGCGCCCGGGCGGCGTCTTCGGCGTCGAGCACGACGACACCCACGGGGCGGCGGTGCCCGGGCTGCTCGCCGAGGATGGCGGCTTCACCGCTGTGGCGGAGCATCTGGACCTCACCGGGCGCCCCCGCTACGCGACCGCGTCCCGACGGGCGGACGGCCAGCACGCCCCGATCGGGGCGGCGTGGCAGACTGACTCCTCGTGATGCTCTACGACTGTCGGTCGCCCGCCGATCGGGACCGCGGCATCGCCGCGGCGATCGAGGCGGTCAAGAACGGCGAGCTGGTCGTCCTTCCGACGGACACCGTCTATGGGATCGGCGCGGACGCCTTCACCCCGTACGCGGTGAAGGCGCTGTTGGATGCCAAGGGCCGGGGCCGGCAGATGCCGCCGCCGGTGCTGATCGGCTCGCGGCACACCCTGGACGGGTTGGTCTTCTCGCTGCCCACCGCCGCCCGGGACCTGGTGGAGGCGTTCTGGCCGGGCGCGCTGACGATCGTGGTCGAGCACTCGCCGAGCCTGCAGTGGGACCTGGGCGACAAGACGGGCACGGTGGCGGTGCGGATGCCGCTGCACCCGGTCGCGTTGGAGGTGCTGCGCGAGACCGGCCCGATGGCGGTCTCGTCGGCCAACAAGACGGGTCAGCCGGCCGCGGTCACCGCCGAGGAGGCGCGTGACCAGCTCAGCTACTCGGTGCGGGCCTACCTGGAGGCCGGGCCCTGCCCGGATCCGGTGCCCAGCACGATCGTGGATCTGACCGGTGTGGTGCCGCAGCTGTTGCGGGCCGGGGCGATCCCACTGGAAAAGCTGCGCGATGTGGTTCCGGATCTTGTCGACGGTCGGGCGGTCTGAGTGCCCCCGTTCACGGTTCTGCACGTCTGCATGGGCAACATCTGCCGCTCGCCGATGGCGGAGCGGCTGCTCGCCCTGGCGGTGCGGGAGCGGCTGACCCGGCGTGCGCAGGACCCGGCTCTGGCCGAGGAACTGGTGCACAGCCACAGCGCCGGCACGGGTGGCTGGCACGCGGGCGAGGAGATGAACCCACCGGCGGCGCGGCAGGTCACCGGCCGTGGTGGAGACGTGGCGGGGTTCGCCGCGCGCAAGCTGCGTTCGGACCACATCGACGCCGCCGACCTGGTCCTGACCGCCACCGCCGACCAGCAGGAGTACGTGGTGGCGCTCCGTCCGGACGCGGCGGCCCGCACGTTCGTGCTGGGTGAGTTCGGCCGGCTGCTGGCCGCGGTGGACGCCGCCGCGCTGCCGTCGGGCGACGCTACCCCGGAGGCGGTGTACGCCCGGGGTGTGGCCCTGGTGGCGGCGGCGCACGACGCGCGGCTGGGCGCGTCCGCGCTGCCCACCGATGATCTGGACGACCCGTGGGGTCGTGGCGACCAGTGCTTCAGCCGGGTCGCCGACGAGATCGAGGAGACGGTCCACCCGCTGGCCGGCGTACTGCTGCCCTGAGCGCGGTGCGAGTTTCCTCCGGGTTTGGGGAAAACCGGGGGCTAACGGGGTGTTCCGGGTCATTCTGAACGGGTCCTAGCGTGACCGGCTCCTGCGGGGAGAGCTGATGATCCGGGCCCAACTCGACAAACTGCTGACCGTGCTGATCGCCGGAGTGCTGGCCGGGTTGGTGCTGGCCGCCGCCGCCCTGCCGGTGGCCCTGGTCTTCGGGATCGGCTTCAGCGCACTGTCGACGCCGTACTCGGAGCTGCCGAACACGCTCCGCACACCGCCCACCGCGCAGCGTTCCAACCTCTACGCCAACGACGGCACCACCCTGATCACCTCCTTCTACCAGGAGGACCGGGTGGACGTACCGCTGCACGAGGTGGCCCCGGTGATGCGCCGAGCGATCGTGGCGGCCGAGGACGTGCGGTTCTACCAGCACAGCGGGGTCGACCTGCGGGGCGTCGTGCGCGCGTTCACCGTCAACAAGCGCGACGGCCAGACCCGGCAGGGCGCCTCCACGTTGACCATGCAGTACGTCCGCAACGTGCTCAGCAACGACCCCCGGCTGACCGAGGCGCAGCGGAACGCCGCCACCGAACTCACCACCGTCCGCAAGCTCCAGGAGATGCGGTACGCGCTCGCGTTGGAGCGGGAGCTCGACAAGGACGAGATCCTGACCCGCTATCTCAACATCGCCTACTTCGGTGCCGGGGCGTACGGCATCGCGGCGGCCAGCAAGCGGTACTTCTCCCGGTCCCCGGCCGAGTTGACCCTGGCCCAGGCGGCTCTGCTCGCCGGCCTGGTGCGCTCACCGGACAGCGACGATCCGATCAACGGCGACGCCGACAGCGCGGTGGCCCGACGGTCGTACGTGTTGGAGCGGCTGGTGGAGACGGGGCAGGTGCCGGCGGACGAGGCGGCGGCGGCGCGTGCCGAACCGTTGCAGCTGCGGCCCAGCGAGACCCCGAACGACTGCACCGGCGTGCCCGAGGCGCACAACGATTGGGGTTTCTTCTGCGACTGGTTCACCCGCTGGTGGAGCAGCCAGTCCGCGTTCGGGTCGACCGCCGAGGAGCGGCAGCGCACGCTGCGCCGGGGCGGCTTCTCCATCGTGTCGTCGCTGGACCCGGGGGTGCAGCGGGCCACCACCGAGCAGGTGCTGAAGATCTATCCGAGGACGAAGGCCGAGGCGGTGCCCACCGCCGTGGTGCAACCGGGCACCGGACGGGTGCTGGCGATGTCGGTGAACCGCGCCTACAGCGTGGCGGACAACCCGGTCGGGCAGAAGAACCGCCCGAACACCGTCAACCAGTTGGTCGCCGGCGGCGGCGCGATCGAGGGGTACCAGGGCGGCTCGACGTTCAAGCTCTTCACCATGCTGGCCGCGCTGGAGTCCGGCCTGCCGCTGTCGACCGACTTCGTGGCGCCGACCCAACTGCTCACCCGCTTCCCGGTGACCGGGGAGGCGAGTTGCGACGGGCGGTGGTGCCCGGCAAACGCCAGCCCGTCGTCGATGGACGGCCCCCGCACCATGTGGAGCGCGTTCGGCCGCTCGGTGAACACCTACTTCGCCTGGCTCACCGAGCGGGTCGGCGCCGACCGGGTGGTGGAGATGGCTGAGCGGCTGGGCATCGTGCTGCGGGCCGAGTCCGACGCCAAGCTGGCCCGGTACGGCGCGAGGGACTGGGGCCCGTTCACCCTGGGGGTGGCCGCGACCACCCCGCTGGACCTGGCCACCGCGTACGCCACGGTGGCGGCCGAGGGCACCTGGTGCGCGCCGCTGCCGGTGGTCTCGATCACCGACGCGGGCGGCCGGCCGGTCGACGCCGCCAAACCGGACTGCCGACAGGTGCTCGACGCCGATGTGGCGCGGGCGGCAACCGACGCGGCTCGCTGCCCGGTCGGCGACCAGTCGATGTACGGACGGTGCGACGGTGCCACCGCCCCCGGGCTGCGGGCGAAGCTCGGCCGGCCGGTGGCGGGCAAGACCGGCAGCTCGGAGCGGTACGAGACGGAGACGGTGGTGGCGTTCACGCCGCAGCTCGCGGTCGCCTCGATGGCCGCGAACCCGGACGATCCGCAGGACGCGGTCGGTCAGGCGGTGCAGGCCCAGATGGTGAACGCGGTCGGCGAGGTGCTCGCCTTCGCCCTGCGTGACCAACCGGTCCGCGACTTCGTCCCGCCCAGCGAACGAACCGCCCTCCACCCCCAACCCCAAGCCGGCAACTAACCACCCACCCCCCGCCCCCACCCCCTCCCCACCCCCGCGATCTTGCACTTTCTGTCGCGACAAAAGGCGCCGAGGCCCTCAAACCGGCAACACAAAGTGCAAGATCGCGGGAGGGCGGGAGGGCGGGAGGGCGGGAGGGCGGGAGGGCGGGAGGGCGGGAGGGCGGGAGGGTGGGGGGTTAGTCCCTGTCGCTCCGCTGCGCGAAGCGGCCCTAATCGGGAGGAAATAGGTCTACTTCCGAGTTAGTGGGGTTTGTTCGGCGTTGCGGGCTATGTTGCGGGCCATTCCGCCGAAGACCACCGCGTGGAACGGGGCCACCGACTTCCAGTAGGCGTGCCCCGGCAGGCCGCGCGGCAGGAAGACGGCGCGCTGCTGGTAGCGGCTGCGGCCGCCGTCGGCCGGCAGCACCCGCATCTCCAGCCAGGCGCGGCCGGGTAACCGCATCTCGGCGCGCAGCCGCAGCAGCTCGCCCGGGACGATCTCCTCGACCCGCCAGAAGTCCAGCGCCTCACCGACCTGGAGCCGGTGTGGGTCGCGTCGACCGCGCCGCAGCCCGACCCCGCCGACCAGCCGGTCCAGCCAGCCTCGGATCGACCAGGCCAGGGGGAACGAGTACCAGCCGTGTTCGCCACCGACGCCCTCGACGACCCGCCAGAGCGTCGTCGGCGACGCGTCCACCGTGCGTTCCCGAACGTCGGTGTACGCGGTACCACCGGACCAGTCCGGGTCGGTGGGCAGTGGCTCGGCGGGCGCGTCCGGGCCACTCGCGGTCGACCAGCGGGTCTCCACCTGGGCGTCGCGCACCTTGGCCAGCGCCAGCGCCACCGCCTCGTCGAAGCTGGTCAGCCCGCCGGGCGGGTCGGGGACGTACCGGGCGATGTCGTGTTCGTGGGCGACCGCCTCGTGGATCAGGCTCTCCACCAGCGGCCGGGCGATCTTGTTCGGAACCGGGGTGATCAGACCGACCCAGTGCGAGGAGAGCGACGGGGTGAGCGGACGGACCGGCACGATGATCCGCCGACGCAGCCCGGCCACCCGGGCGTAGCGCTGCATCATGTCGCGGAAGGTCAGCACGTCCGGCCCGCCGATGTCGAAGCCCCGGTTGACCTCCGCCGGCAACTCGACGCAGCCGGCCAGATAGCGCAGCACGTCGCGGACCGCGATCGGTTGGATCCGGTTGCCGACCCAGCGTGGAGTGACCATGGCCGGCAGTCGCTCGGTCAGGTAGCGCAGCATCTCGAACGACGCCGAGCCGGACCCGATGATCACCGCGGCGCGGAGCACCGCCGTGGGCACCCCGCTGGCCAGCAGGATCCGGCCCACCTCGGCGCGGGAGCGCAGGTGCGGGGAGGGGACCTCCTCGTCGGAGGCCGGTTCCGGGCCGCCCAGGTAGACGATCCGGCGTACGCCGGCCGCGCGGGCCGCCGCCGCGAAGTTGGTGGCCGCGGCCCGGTCGGCCGCCTCGAAGTCGGGCCGGCCCAGCGAGTGCACCAGGAAGTACGCGACGTCCACGTCGGCGAACGCGGTGGCCAGCGTCTCCGGTCGGCTCAGGTCTGCCTCGACGATCTCGGCCGCCGAGGCCCAGGGCACGTCCCGCAGCCGCACCGCCTTCCGGGCGAGGCAGCGCACGGTGTGGCCGTCGGCGAGCAGCAGCGGCGTCAGCCGCCCGCCGATGTAGCCGGTGGCTCCGGTGACGAGGCATCTCACGAGTCTCAGTGTGCGGCCCCCTAGACTCGTTCGCTGTGGAGACCGAGACGAGCACCTTCTGGGGGCCGGATTTCGCGCAGCTCAGGGCCACCGATCCGGAGATCGCCGGGGTGGTCCTCGGTGAGCTGGACCGGTTGCGGGGCGGCCTGCAGCTCATCGCCAGCGAGAACCTGACCTCGCCGGCCGTGCTGGCGGCGCTCGGCTCGACGCTCACCAACAAGTACGCCGAGGGTTACCCGGGCCGGCGCTACTACGGCGGCTGCGCCGAGGTGGACCGGGCCGAGGAGATCGGCATCGCCCGCGCCAAGGAGCTCTTCGGGGCCGAGCACGCCAACCTCCAGCCGCACTCCGGGGCGAGCGCCAACCTGGCCGCGTACGCCGCGCTGGTGCAGCCGGGGGACACGGTGCTGGCGATGGACCTGCCGCACGGCGGGCACCTCACCCACGGCAGCCGGGTGAACTTCTCCGGCAAGTGGTTCCACCCGGTCGGCTACCCGGTCCGGCCGGACACCGAGCAGATCGACTACGACGAGGTACGGGACCTGGCGCGGGCGCACCGACCCAAGCTGATCATCTGTGGGGCCACCGCGTACCCGCGCCTGATCGACTTCGCGCGCTTCCGGGAGATCGCCGACGAGGTCGGCGCGTACCTGATGGTGGACGCGGCGCACTTCATCGGCCTGGTCGCCGGTCGGGCCATTCCGTCCCCGGTGCCGTACGCCGACGTCGTCTGCGCCACCACCCACAAGGTGCTGCGGGGGCCGCGCGGCGGCATGATCCTGTGCCGCGAGTCGCTGGCCCAGCGGATCGACAAGGCGGTCTTCCCGTTCACCCAGGGTGGCCCGCTGATGCACGCGGTCGCGGCCAAGGCGGTCGCGCTGCGCGAGGCCGCCCAGCCGGAGTTCCAGACGTACGCCCGGCAGGTGGTCGGCAACGCCCAGGCGCTCGCCGCCGGGCTGGCCGACGAGGGGATGCGCCCGGTGTCCGGCGGCACCGACACGCACCTCGCCCTGATCGACCTGCGCGAGCTGGGGGTGACCGGCACCGAGGCCGAGCGCCGCTGCGACGCCGCGTCGATCACCCTGAACAAGAACGCCATCCCGTACGATCCGCAGCCGCCGCTGGTGGCCTCCGGCATCCGGGTGGGCACACCGAGCGTCACCACGCAGGGCATGCGCGAGGGGGAGCTGCGGCAGGTGGCGACCCTGATCGCCCGTGCGGTGCGCACCGACCCCGGCGCTCCGGGCGGGGCCGACGAGCTGACCCGGCTCGGTGCCGAGGTGGCTGAGCTGGTCGCGGCGTTTCCGGCGTACCCCCGTGGCTGAGCCCGGGGTGGTCGCGCCGGACACCGACCGGCGGTGGCGGCTGCGGCACCTGCCGGTGTTGCTGGCCGCGTCGGCGGCGCTCGCCGCGGTCGCCGCGGTGGTGGGTGGGGTGACCGGCGGCGCGACGGCCGCGCTCGGCGCGGCGGCCGGCGTGGGCGTCACGGTGCTCAGCTACACCCTCACCACGGTGGTGTTGGCCCGAGCCGACCAGATCAACCCGCAGTTGCTGCTGCCGCTCGGCCTGGGCCTGTACGTGCTGAAGTTCAGCCTGCTGGGTGCGGTGCTGGTGGCGGTGGCGTCGACCGGTTGGGCGGGGTTGGTCCCGCTCTGCCTCGGCATCGTCGCCGGGGTGGCAGTGTGGACGGCGGTGCACATCTGGTGGCTGACCACGGTGCACGCCCGTCGGTCGTCCAGCTGACCCGACGATCGTCCCACCTTTCGGACGCGCGGCAATGTGTCGGCCTCCGGTCATTTTCCGACGGGCGGAAGGGGAGTAGCGTGCCCACAGACGACGGCGCCCACGAGAAGCCCACACAACGACGGTTGTGCGGGGGGTGAGGCACAGCCTCGTCTTCCCGGCTGATATCGTTCGCCCCGTCATGGCTGGTGACCAAACCCCCCGTCCAGCCGGCGAACCGGACGACATTCCGTCCGGCGCCGGTCAGGGTTGGACCGCGCTCAGCTACCTCATCGGAGGCATGCTCGTGTGGGGTTTCATCGGTTGGCTTGTTGACCAGTGGCTCGACACCGGCGGCGTCGCCACCGGGATCGGCGTCGTGCTCGGTATGGCCGGGGGCATCATCCTGGTCGTCCGCCGACTCGGCACGCCTACTTAGGAAGGGACGCGGTGTTCGGACAGGCGAACGTTCTGGCAGCGGGCCAGGCGGGATTCCCACCCACGGTGGACGACTTCTACCTGCCCAGCATCCTGCCCTGGGGTGTGGAGAACTCGTACTGGTTCACCAAGATCACGGCGATGGTCTGGATCGCGGTCGGCGTCCTGATCATCTTCTTCTTGGCGACCTACCGGAACCCGCAGTTGGTGCCGACCAAGAAGCAGTGGTTCGCCGAGTCGATCTACGGCTTCGTGCGCAACAACATCGCGGTCGACATGATCGGGCACGCGGGTGTGCGGTTCGCCCCCTACTTCACGACGCTCTTCTGCTTCGTGCTGCTGACGAACGCGTTCGCGATCATCCCGTTCTTCCAGATCTCGCCGAACTCGCACATCGCCTTCCCGGCGATCCTCGCGATCATCAGCTACGTGCTGTTCAACTACATCGGCATCAAGAAGCACGGCTTCGTCAAATACTTCAAGAACTCGTTGATCCCGCCGGCACCCTGGTACATCCTGCCGCTGCTGATCCCGATCGAGCTCTTCTCCACCTTCATCGTCCGGCCGTTCTCGCTCGCGGTTCGTCTCTTCGCGAACATGTTCGCCGGTCACATGCTCCTGCTGGTCTTCACGCTCGGCGGCTTCGCGATGCTGAGCGCCAATGCCTGGCTGGCTCCGGTCTCGGTGCTCTCCTGGGTGATGACCATCGCGCTCACCTTCCTCGAGTTCCTGGTGATCTGCCTGCAGGCATACGTCTTCACCGTCCTCACCGCCAGCTACGTGCAGGGCGCGCTCGCCGAAGAGCACTGATCCACCGCACCAACCGTTGTCGTCCCGCGTGAGAGTCACGCGTGATAACCAGGAGGAACCACACCAATGGACGCTAGCGTTCTCGCCGCGGTAGAGGGCAGCACCGCCGCCATCGGCTACGGCCTCGCGGCCATCGGCCCGGGCATCGGCGTTGGCCTGGTCTTCGCCGCCTACATCCAGTCGACCGCCCGCCAGCCGGAGTCGTCGCGGATGACCCTGCCGTACGTCTGGATCGGCTTCGCCGTCATCGAGGCGCTGGCGCTGCTGGGCATCGCCTTCGGCTTCATCTGGGCCGGCTGATCCCGCCCCTAGACCGGGAGGTAACCATGTACTTCCTCGCCGCTGAGGGTGGTGAGTCCGCCCACAACCCGATCATCCCGCTCTGGCAGGAGATCGTGGTCGGTTCGGTGGCCTTCGCCGTGCTCTGCTTCGTGCTGATGAAGTTCGTCTTCCCGCGCATGGAGCAGACGTTCCAGGCTCGGGTCGACGCGATCGAGGGCGGCATCAAGCGCGCCGAGGCCGCCCAGGCCGAGGCGAACCAGCTGCTCGAGCAGTACCGTGCCCAGCTCGCTGAGGCCCGGACCGACGCCGCCAAGATCCGTGACGACGCGCGGGCCGACGCCGAGGGCATCCGGCAGGACATCCTCGCCAAGGCGCGGGAAGAGTCCGACCGGGTCATCCAGGCGGGCAAGGACGCGCTCGCCGCCGAGCGGGCCACCATCGTGCGCGAGCTGCGCGCGGAGGTCGGCACGATCGCGGTGGACCTGGCCAGCAAGATCGTTGGCGAGTCGCTGGCCGACGAGGCGCGGCGCAAGGGCACCGTCGACCGGTTCCTGAGCGGTCTCGAGAGCACGGGGGCCCGCTGATGCAGGCCGCCAGCCGGGAGTCGTACAAGGTCGCGGCCGAGCGCCTCGACGCGTACGTCCGCGGCGCGGAGCCGTCGGCGGTGGCCTCCACCGCCGACGCCATCCTCTCCGTGGCGACCCTGCTGCGGCGCGAGCCGCGGCTGCGCCGGGCGCTCTCCGAGCCGGCCCGGTCCGGCGAGGACCGCGGCGCTCTGCTCGGCGACATGCTGGGCGGGCGGATCGGCGCCGACGCGCTCGACCTGCTCGTGTCGCTGGTCGCCGGCCGGTGGTCGGCACCGTCGGAGTTGCTCGACGGCGCCGAGCGGCTGGGCGTGGAGGCGCTGCTGGCCAGCGCCGACAAGGCCGGCGAGCTGGGCGAGGTCGAGGACGAGCTGTTCCGCTTCGGTCAGGTCGTGGCCGGTCAGTCGGCGCTGAGCAACGCGCTCGCCGACCCGGTCGCCCCGGTCGAGCAGCGGGCCACCCTGGCCCGCGAGCTGCTCGCCGACAAGGCCCGTCCGGTCACCGTCCGCCTGGTCGAGGTCGCCCTCGGCGGGTACGGGGGGCGCTCCTTCACCGGTGCGCTCACCCGGCTGGTGGAGCTCGCCGCCGAGCGAACTGACCGGCAGGTGGCGTACGTGACCGTCGCGGCCCCGTTGAGTGACGAGGACGAGCGCCGGCTGGGTGCGAGCCTCAGCGCGATATACGGTCGAGAGGTCTCCGTCAAGCAGACGGTGGACCCCCACGTCCTGGGTGGCGTGAGCGTGCGGGTCGGCTCCGACCTGTACGACGGCACCATCCTGCGCCGCCTCAACGAGACCCGCAACGCGCTCGCGAAGCGCTGATCGGCTTCGCCGCCCCGCGGCTGAGCGGCTTCGCCGCCCAGCGTCGGGGTGGCTGAACCGCGCAGCGCCCGGAATGACAGACGCCATTCGGACCGGTCGGTACTAGGTATCCCGGGCCCCTGAATTTTAAGGAAGCAGAGGATGGCCGAGCTGACCATCTCGACGGAGGAGATCCGCGGCGCCCTGGAGCGCTACGTCTCTTCCTACTCGTCCGACGTCTCCCGCGAGGAGGTCGGCACCGTCGCCGACACCGGTGACGGTATCGCCCACGTCGAGGGCCTGCCCTCGACCATGACCAACGAGCTCCTGGAGTTCGAGGACGGCACGCTCGGCGTGGCGTTGAACCTCGACGTCCGGGAGATCGGCGTCGTCGTTCTCGGTGACTCCGCCAAGCTGGAGGAAGGGCAGCGCGTCAAGCGCACCGAGCGGGTTCTCTCCGTTCCGGTCGGCGACGCCTTCCTCGGCCGCGTGGTCAACGCGCTGGGCGACCCGATCGACGGGCTCGGCGACATCGCCAACGAGGGCTTCCGCGAGCTGGAGCTGCAGGCTCCGAACGTGATGTCCCGGCAGTCCGTCGACGAGCCGCTGCAGACCGGCATCAAGGCCATCGACGCGATGACCCCGATCGGTCGGGGTCAGCGGCAGCTGATCATCGGTGACCGGAAGACCGGTAAGACCACGGTCGCTCTGGACGCGATCCTCAACCAGCGGGACAACTGGCGTACCGGCGACCCGAAGAAGCAGGTTCGCTGCATCTACGTCGCCATCGGCCAGAAGGCCTCCACGATCGCCTCCATCAAGGGGCAGCTCGAGGAGGCGGGCGCGATGGAATACACCACCATCGTCGCCTCGCCGGCCTCCGACCCGGCTGGCTTCAAGTACCTCGCCCCGTACACCGGCTCGTCCATCGGGCAGCACTGGATGTACGGCGGCAAGCACGTTCTGATCGTCTTCGACGACCTGAGCAAGCAGGCCGAGGCGTACCGCGCCGTGTCGCTGCTGCTGCGTCGCCCGCCGGGCCGTGAGGCGTACCCGGGTGACGTCTTCTACCTGCACTCCCGCCTGCTGGAGCGTTGCGCGAAGCTCTCCGACGAGCTGGGTGGCGGCTCGATGACCGGTCTGCCGATCATCGAGACGAAGGCCAACGACATCTCGGCCTTCATCCCGACCAACGTCATCTCGATCACCGACGGCCAGATCTTCCTGGAGACCGACCTGTTCAACCAGGGCGTCCGTCCGGCGATCAACGTCGGTACCTCGGTCTCCCGGGTCGGTGGCGCCGCGCAGGTGAAGCCGATGAAGAAGGTCGCCGGTTCGCTGCGGCTCAACCTCGCCCAGTACCGCGAGCTGGAGGCGTTCGCCGCCTTCGCCTCCGACCTGGACCGGGCCTCCCGGGCCCAGCTGGACCGCGGTTCGCGCCTGGTCGAGCTGCTCAAGCAGCCGAACTACTCGCCGTTCCCGGTGCAGGAGCAGGTCGTCTCGGTCTGGGCCGGCACCGAGGGCAAGCTGGACGACATCCCGGTGGGTGAGGTTCGGCGCTTCGAGTCGGAGTTCCTCCAGTACCTGCGGCACAAGCACCAGGGTGTGCTGGCCGGCATCGCCGACAACCAGTGGAACGATGACATCATCGGCTCGCTGGACAGCGCGATCGCCGAGTTCAAGCAGGTCTTCCTCGGCAAGGAGGACGAGCGCAAGGTCAACGACGCGCCGGCCGCGCCGCTGGAGGGTGACGAGAACCGCGAGACGGTGACCCGCTTCCGCGACGGCGCGACCGACCGCCCGGCCGAGAGCTGATCCCATGGCGGCCCAGGTACGCGTTCTTCGTCAACGGATCCGCTCGGCGAAGTCGATGAAGAAGATCACCAAGGCGATGGAGCTCGTGGCGACGAGCCGGATCGCCAAGGCTCAGGCCCGGGTGCAGGCGTCCCTGCCGTACGCCCAGGCCATCACCGGCGTGCTCACGGCGCTGGCGTCCAACGCGCGGATCGACCACCCGTTGCTCACCCCGCGTGAGCGGGTGCGGCGGGCGGGCGTCCTGTTGGTCACCAGCGACCGTGGCCTGGCCGGCGGTTACAGCTCCAACGCGATCAGGATGGCGGAGTCGCTGATCGCGCGGCTCAAGGCGGACGGCAAGGAGCCGGTGCTCTACGTCATCGGGCGTAAGGGCGTCGGGTTTTACCGGTTCCGCGAGCGGCCGATCGAGGCGAACTGGACCGGGTTCAGCGAGCAGCCGTCGTTCGAGGACGCCCGTACCGTTGGTGAGACGCTGATCAAGGCGTTCACGGCCGGTGCGGACGACGTCGACGGCGGCGCCGGAGCGGACGGGGTGCTCGGCGTCGACGAGTTGCACATCGTCTACACCGAGTTCCACTCGCTCATGACGCAGAACCCGGTCACCAAGGTCATCGGTCCGATGCAGGTGGAGGACCGGCCGCGCTCCGAGGGGTTGCTGCCGGCGTACGAGTTCGAGCCGGAGGCGGAGGCGCTGCTCGACGCGCTCCTGCCGAGGTACATCAACACGCGGATCTACGCGGCGTTGATCGAGTCGGCGGCGAGTGAGTCGGCGGCACGGCGGCGGGCGATGAAGAGCGCCACCGACAACGCCGAAGAGATGATCGAGAAGTACACGCGCGAGATGAACTCGGCTCGCCAGGCCGGGATCACCCAGGAGATCAGCGAGATCGTCGGCGGCGCCAACGCGCTGGCCGCGTCGGGAAGTGAAGTGTGATGACTGCACCAGTAGAGACCAAGACGGCCACGGGTCGCGTGGTCCGGGTCATCGGCCCGGTCGTCGACGCCGAATTCCCGCGCGACGCCATGCCGGCCCTGTTCAACGCCTTGAACGTGAAGGTGAACCTGTCCGGCGGTGAGAAGACGCTGACCCTGGAGGTCGCCCAGCACCTGGGTGACAACCTGGTCCGTGCCATCTCGATGCAGCCGACCGACGGTCTGGTCCGTGGCGCCGAGGTGCGCGACCGCGGCGAGCCGATCACGGTGCCGGTGGGCGACGCGGTCAAGGGCAAGGTGTTCAACGCGATCGGCGAGGTGCTCAACCTCACCGAGGGCGAGACGTTCGAGGCCGACGACCGGTGGGGCATCCACCGCAAGGCCCCGGCCTTCGCGGACCTGGAGCCGAAGACCGAGATGCTGGAGACCGGCATCAAGGTCATCGACCTGCTCGCCCCGTACGTCAAGGGCGGCAAGATCGGCCTGTTCGGCGGCGCGGGCGTGGGCAAGACGGTGCTCATCCAGGAGATGATCACCCGGGTTGCCCGCAACTTCGGTGGTACCTCGGTGTTCGCCGGCGTGGGTGAGCGCACCCGTGAGGGCAACGACCTCATCGCCGAAATGACCGAGTCCGGCGTCATCGACAAGACCGCGCTGGTCTACGGCCAGATGGACGAGCCGCCGGGCACCCGGCTGCGGGTGGCGCTCTCCGCGCTGACCATGGCCGAGTACTTCCGGGACGTGAAGAAGCAGGAGGTGCTGCTCTTCATCGACAACATCTTCCGCTTCACGCAGGCCGGTTCGGAGGTGTCCACGCTGCTCGGCCGTATGCCGAGCGCCGTGGGTTACCAGCCGACCCTGGCCGACGAGATGGGCGAGCTCCAGGAGCGGATCACCTCCGTCCGGGGTCAGGCCATCACCTCCATGCAGGCGATCTACGTGCCGGCGGACGACTACACCGACCCCGCCCCGGCCACCACGTTCGCCCACCTGGACGCGACCACCAACCTGGAGCGGTCGATCTCCGACAAGGGCATCTACCCGGCAGTGGACCCGCTGGCGTCCTCGTCCCGGATCCTCGCCCCGGAGTTCGTCGGCAACGAGCACTTCCAGGTGGCCACCGAGGTGAAGCGGATCCTGCAGCGCTACCGCGACCTCCAGGACATCATCGCCATCCTCGGCATCGAGGAGCTCTCCGAGGAAGACAAGATCACCGTGGCTCGCGCCCGGCGGATCGAGCGCTTCCTCTCGCAGAACACCTACGCGGCGGAGCAGTTCACCGGCGTGCCGGGCTCGACGGTCCCGATCAAGGAGACCATCGAGGCGTTCCGCAAGATCAGCGAGGGTGAGTACGATCACTTCCCCGAGCAGGCGTTCTTCATGTGCGGCGGTCTCGAGGACCTGGAGCGCAAGGCTGAGGAGCTGATGAAGGGCTGACAAGCCCCGTCAAACCCGTAACAAAAAGACTGCCCCGGCAATGCCGGGGCAGTCTTTTGTTCATGTTCGCGCCTTACCATCGTCGCGGTCCGTTACTCGTGGTCGTCACTTCCGAGGCTCCCGAGATACGGTTCGTTCCGCGCGCTCACCTGAACGAGCGTTGATCTTTGCAACCTTTCGGCGACGTGCGCCCGTCTTCCTCGTCGTGGGCGTAACGAACGGAGATGCTCGTGGGTAAGGCCGGCAAGAGTGGCCGCAAGCCGTCCATCTGGCGGGGTGTGCCGCGGTGGGCCAGGATCTGCACGGTGTTCGGCACCGTGCTGACCGTGCTCAGCGGCGCCGTGCTGGTCGGCACCGAGGTGCTCATGGCCCGTTACGAGGGGGCTGTCGGCAAGGCCGACCTGTTCGGCGACCAGGCGGCGGGCGCTCAGGCGAAGAAGAGCGAGATCAAGGGTCCACTCAACATCCTGCTCGTCGGCATCGACCCGCGTACGCCGACGGCCGCGCCACTGGCCGACTCGATCATGGTGCTGCACGTGCCGGCCTCGATGGACCGGGCCTACCTGTTCTCGCTGCCACGTGACCTCTACGTGGACATCCCGCCGTTCAAGAAGGCCGACTTCCCGGGCGAGACCACGAAGATCAACGCGGCTATGTCGTTCGGCAGCAAGGTGCCGGGGGCCAACCCCGACGCGGCACGGGGCTTCGAGCTGCTGGCCACCACAGTGCAGAAGGTGACCGGCATCAAGCGTTTCGACGCTGGGGCGATCATCAACTTCACCGGCTTCCAGAAGATCGTCGACGCCATGGGTGGTGTCGACATGTACATCGAGCGGGACGTGAAGTCCGAGCACAAGCAGCCGGACGGCAAGCCGCGGCCGGGCAACCCTCGCGGGGAGGGCTACATCGGCCCGCAGGCGCTCTACAAGAAGGGCAACCAGCATCTGAGTGGGTGGCAGGCGTTGGACTACGTCCGGCAGCGCTACCCGAAGAACGGCGTCCCGGATTCCGACTATGGCCGGCAGCGCCACCAGCAGCAGTTCGTCAAGGCCATGGTCGGCCAGGCGTTCAGCGCCGACGTGGTGTCCAACCCCATCAAGCTGGACAAGGTGCTCCGCGCCGCCGGCCAGTCACTGATCTTCAACGGTCGGGGTAACAGCGTGGTCGACTTCGGGCTCGCCCTGAAGGACATCCGCCCGAACACGATTGAGATGATCAAGCTCCCCGGTGGTGGCGTCTTCGAGGGTAAGAGGTACCTGGGAGAGCAGTTCCAGGCGGGGGTCCCGGACTTCTTCACCGCCCTGCACAACGAGCAACTCGACCCGTTCCTGCTCGAGCACCCGGAATTCGTGAACAAGGCCAAGTAGTCGGGCCGGCGTTGTCCCCACCCGCGTTGGGCGCGCCGCATCGTCAGGCTAGACTTTCGGCAATCCGTAGCCGCAGCAAGGAGACAGCGTGGCACAGCAGCTTCACGTCGAGCTCGTCGCCGTCGAGGAGAAGGTCTGGTCCGGTGACGCCGAGATGGTCGTCGCCCGGACGACCGAGGGCGAGCTCGGTGTCCTGCCGGGGCACGCGCCGCTGCTCGGCCAGCTCGCCGAGCCCGGCCAGGTACGCATCAAGCTCGCCGGCGGCGAGCAGGTCGCCTACGAGGTGGCCGGCGGCTTCCTCTCGGTGAGCGCCGACGGTGTCACCGTGCTGGCCGAGAGCGCAACCCCGGTCTCCGCGCAGAGCCGCTGAGCCACACCGGGGATGGAGATCGTCGAAGGATTCGGAATCGGCGTTGTCGTCATCCTCGGCGCGCTTCTGATCCTCTTCGTCCGGCGAGCTCTCGTCACCCGTAGCGGTGGCATCATCCGGCTCAGCGTCCGGGTCTCCACCATGCTCGACGGCCGTGGCTGGTCGCCCGGCTTCGGCCGGTTCGCCGGTGACGAGCTGCGCTGGTACCGAATGTTCAGCTTCGCGATCCGGCCCAAGCGGGTGCTCTCCCGAAAGGGCCTGGCGGTGGAGCGCCGCCGGTTGCCCGAAGGTCAGGAACGGTTCTCCATGCCGGCCGACTGGGTGATCCTCCGCTGTACCAGTCACCACGCACCGGTGGAGATCGCCATGGCGCGATCGACCGTGACCGGTTTTCTGTCTTGGCTCGAGGCCGCCCCTCCGGGGGCGGTCTCGCCGCGTATGGCCTCCCAGGACTGGCCGGCTGCCTGAGGCTCGCCTTTGGTTGCTCTTCTGGGTTTCCGGGGGAGCCCGCCCGGCTCCGGGCGGTAAGGCTTGATCCCTGCGCCGGGCGGGCTCCCCCGGAGACCCGTCGTTGCCGCTGTCCGTCGGTCCGGCGTGGGCTCTTGTCACCTGCCGTTACCGATGCAGCCGAGTCCCGCCCCCTCAGCGGTCCGGGGTGGGTTGATCGACTCGGTTTTCTTGATGTCGGGGTGTCCTGCTGGTCGGGATGCCCCGACATCAAGAAACCGGAGTTGACCAAGGCAGTGGTGGGCCTGGCCTGAGGGATCGGCCGGGCCGGTGAGTCGGCCGGGGGTTGAGGAGTCAGGCCGGGCCGGTGAGTCGGACGGGGGTTGAGGAGTCAGGCGGGCCGGTGAGTCGGCTATGGCGACGCGTGGTGGCGGGCAGAGTGGGAATCCACAGCTCGACGTGGTGCGGAGCGCCGTCGGTCAGCGCTTGCCGCCCGGCACCCATAGCACATCTCCTGCCGGATTTGCCGTTCTTGACAGGATAAAGAGCAGATCGGAGAGCCGGTTGAGATACTTTGCCGGGAGCGTGCTGGTTCGTTCCGGATCGTGGCTGACCAGCGCCCACGCCGCCCGCTCAGCACGCCGGGCGACGGTCCGCGCCACGTGCAGCAGTGCCGCGCCCGCGGTGCCGCCGGGGAGGATGAAGGAGTCGAGCTTGCTCAGGCGTGCGTTGTACTCGTCGCACCAGCCCTCCAGGCGCTCGACGTACTCCTCGGTCACCCGCAGCGGCGGGTACTTCGGCTCCGGCTCTACCGGGGTGGACAGGTCGGCGCCGACGTCGAACAGGTCGTTCTGCACCGACCCCAGCACGCCGCGAAGCTCCTCGTCGAGGTTTCCCAGCGCGACCGCGACGCCGATCGCCGCGTTGCACTCGTCGACATCCGCGTACGCGGCGATCCGCGGATCGGTCTTCGGCACCTGCTCGTTGTTGCTCAGCCTGGTCATGCCGGCGTCGCCGGCCTTGGTGTAGATGCGCGTGAGGTGGACGGCCATGACGCACAGCCTACGGATTCCCGACCTGACGATCCCGGCGCGGCCGGACAGCGCCGCCGGTTGGCCGGTGGTGGTGGGCCCCGGCGACGCTGGCGATCCGGCGTTGAACGATGTCGACGTCATTCGGGTGCACGGTGACGCCCGCCTGGTCGGCACCGTGCACGTGGTCGGTGCCAAGAACTCGGCGTTGAAGCTGATGGCCGCCGCGCTGCTCGCACCCGGCCGCAGCGTGATCACCAACGTTCCCCGGATCACCGATATCGCGATCATGGGCGAGGTGCTGCGCCGGCTGGGCTGCGACGTCCAGTTCGACGCGGACGACCCGGTCGACCCGATGGTCGCTCGCGGTGGGGTGGCCCGGTCCCGGTCGGTGACGATCGACGTACCCGAGCAGCCGGGTGTGGACGCCGACTACGACCTGGTCCGACGGTTGCGGGCCTCGATCTGCGTGCTCGGCCCGCTGCTGGCCCGCCGGGGGTACGTGCGGGTTGCCCATCCTGGCGGCGACGCGATCGGGTCGCGGGGGTTGGACATGCACATCTCCGGGCTGACCCGGATGGGCGCGGAGATCTCCGGTGAGCACGGGTTCGTCATCGCCTCCGCCCCGCACGGCCTGCGCGGCGCGGACATCGTGTTGGACTTCCCCAGCGTCGGTGCGACCGAGAATCTGGTGATGGCGGCGGTGCTGGCCCAGGGCACCACGATGATCGACAACGCGGCTCGGGAGCCGGAGATCGTCGACATCTGCACGATGCTCAATCAGATGGGCGCGCGTATCGCCGGAGCGGGGACGTCCACGTTGCGGATCACCGGGGTGCCCGGTCTGCGCCCGGTGCGGCACGCCACGGTGGGGGACCGGATCGTCGCCGGCACCTGGGCGTTCGGCGCGGCGATGACCCGGGGCGACGTGACGGTGACCGGGCTGGACCCGGCCTTCCTGGAGGTCGCGCTGGACAAGGTGGTGGCCGCCGGCGGCCTGGTGGAGACCCGGGGGGACGGCTTCCGGGTCCGGATGGACGAGCGGCCCCGGGCGGTGGACGTGGTGACGCTGCCGTACCCCGGCTTCGCCACCGATCTGCTGCCGATGGCGATCGGGTTGGCCGCCGTCAGCGACGGCGCTTCTCTGATCACCGAGAACATCTTCGACGGCCGGTTCATGTTCGCCAACGAGATGATGCGGCTCGGCGCGGACATCAAGACCGACGGGCATCACGCGGTGGTCCGGGGCCGGGAGCGGCTCTCCGGCGCCCCGGTACGGGCCACCGACATCCGTGCCGGTGCGGGGCTGATCATCGCCGGGCTCTGCGCGGAGGGGGTCACCGAGGTCTCCCACGTGCACCACGTCGACCGGGGCTACCCGGATTTCGTGGCCGACCTGCGCGCGCTCGGGGTGGCGGTCGAGCGGGGGACGACGCCGGAGGAGCCCTCGCTGGAGATCTGACGCCGAGGGCGGCCGGGGGCCGCCACTTAGCCATCGTTCAGGCTCGCCGACTAGGGTGCAGGCAGGCACTCAATCGCAGCGAGGGAGAAGTAGATGGCGGGTCGACTCGCGGTCGTCGGGGCCGGGTTGATGGGTTCCGGCATCGCCCAGGTGGCGGCGCAGGCGGGCTGGCAGGTGACGCTGCGCGATCTGGACGACGCGGCCACCACCCGGGGGCTCGGTGGCATCCGGAAGTCGCTGGAGAAGTTCGCCGAGAAGGGTCGGATCGAGGCGTCCGAGGTCGAGGCGACGCTGGCCCGGATCACCCCGACCACCGATCTGGAGGCGGCGGCGGACGCGGACATCGTGGTCGAGGCGGTCTTCGAGCGGCTGGAGATCAAGCACGAGGTGTTCCGCGCCCTGGACAAGATCTGCAAGTCGGACGCGGTGCTGGCCACCAACACCTCGGCCATTCCGGTCACCCAGATCGCCGCGGTGACCGAACGGCCCGAGGCGGTCGTCGGCACCCACTTCTTCTCGCCGGTGCCGATGATGCAGCTCTGCGAGCTGGTTCGCGGTTACAAGACCAGCGACGCCACCCTGGACACGGCGCGCGCCTTCGCCGAGGAGATCGGCAAGACGGTCGTGGTGGTGAACCGGGACATCGCCGGCTTCGTCACGACTCGGCTGATCTCCGCCCTGGTGATGGAGGCGGTCAAACTGGTCGAGTCCGGGGTGGTGTCCGCGGAGGACCTGGACACCGCCTGCCGCCTGGGCTTCGGGCACGCGATGGGCCCGCTGGCCACCACCGACCTGACCGGCGTGGACGTGCTGCTGCACGCCTCGAAGAACATCTACACCGACACGGCCGACGAGAAGTTCTTCCCGCCGGAGCTGCTCCAGCGGATGGTCACCGCCGGCGACCTGGGCCGCAAGACCGGCAAGGGTTTCTACACCTACTGAGAGTAGGGCCGACCGGGGCGGGCACCCGCCCCGGTCGGCCGCTCAGCCGTCGCGCTTGGTGGTCCAGCGGAACGTGGTCAGGCAGAGCAGCACACCGATCACGCACCAGAGGGCCAGCACCACCGCCACCCGGCCCAGCTCGAACGAGCCGCCCGGCTCCTGCGCGCCGAAGCTCTCTGGCAGGAACACCGACCGCAACCCCTGGCACATCCACTTGAGCGGGAACAGCGCCGCCACCTGCTGCATCCAGGTGGGCAGGTCGGTGAAGACGAAGAACACCCCGGAGATGAACTGAAGGATCAGGGCGACCGGGGTGACCACCGCCGAGCCGCTGCGGGCGGTGCGGGCCAGCGACGAGATCGCGATGCCGCACAGGGTGCACGCGGTCACCCCGAGCACGGCGACCCAGCCGAAGGTGAGCCACTTCGCGGCGGTGCCCGGCAGGTCGAGGTCGAACAGCGCCACCGCGACGGCCAGCAGCAGTGCCGTCTCGGCGATGCCGATCGCCACCACCATGATCACTTTGCCGGCGAACCAGACCCACTTCGGCATCGGCGTGCCCCGGTAACGCTTGAGCACGCCCCGGTCCCGTTCGATCGGGATCCAGATGCCGAGGTTCTGGAAGCTCACCGTCATCAGGCCGGTCGCGATCATGCCGGTGATGAAGTACTGGGTGAACTTGACCCCGCCGCCGATCGTGCCGTCGAAGATCGACGCGAAGATCAGGATCATGATGATGGGGAAACCCATCGTGAAGACCACCGACTCCCGGCTGCGCAGGAACTGGGTGATCTCCAGCCGGCCCTGACGCAGGGCGAGCGCGGCGGCACCCGGCCGTCGGCTGCGGGTCGCGGCGACCGGCGCCGCCGGCTTCGTCGTGGTCGTCATCGCGCGTGTCCGATCATGGTGAGGTAGACGTCCTCCAGGGTCGGCCGGGTCACCGTGAGCCCGGGGACCTCGCCGCCGTAGCGCGCGGCGAGGTCGGCCACGAAGGCCGTCGGCGTCGCGCTCTGGGCGCTCTCAAGGGTCCCTTCCGGGGTACGCCAGGAGATAGTCGCGAGGGCCTCCTGGCGATTGCCCAGCCGGTTGGGCGCGGCGACCTCGACCAGCCGGCCGCCGGCGATCACGCCGACCCGGTCGGCGAGGGCCTCGGCCTCGTCCAGGTAGTGCGTGGTGAGCACGATGGTGGTGCCGGCCGCGGCGAGGTCGCGGATCAGCTCCCAGAACTCGCGGCGGGCCTCCGGGTCGAAGCCGGTGGTCGGCTCGTCGAGGAACAGCAACTCGGGGCGGCCGATGATGCCCAGGGCCACGTCCAGGCGGCGCTTCTGCCCACCGGAGAGCGTGTGCGTACGGGCCTTCGCCTTGTCGGCCAGCCCGACCCGTTCGATCACCTTGGCCGGGTCGTCGGCGTCCGGGTAGAAGCCGGAGAAGTGCCGGATCACCTCGGCCACGGTCAGCTCGTCGAACTCGCCGGTGCCCTGGAGCACGATGCCGACCCGGGAACGCCACTCGGCGTTCGGATTGGCCGGGTCCGCGCCGAGCACGGAGACCTCGCCGGCATCCCGGCGGCGGTAGCCCTCCAGGATCTCCACCGTGGTGGTCTTGCCGGCGCCGTTCGGGCCCAGCAGCGCGAACACCTCGCCACGGCGGACGTCCAGATCCACGCCCGCCACCGCCACGTTGTCGCCGTACGCCTTGCGCAGCCCTCGGACGGAGATGGCCAGCTCGTCATCCATGCCGTCCAGTGTGCGTCCTGACCCGGCCCGGCGGGTGCCCGGGGTGTGGCGGTCCGCGCCACCGCGGGCGCTTGGCACCCGGACGTCCCCGACATGGACCTGTGTGGTTTTCCACAGCACCTTTTACTGAACGGTAACTTAGACTCCGGCCATGGATGAGACGGCATTCCCCGGGCGGCTACCCGAGCGGGACCGCCCGTGGGTGATGCGCACCTACGCCGGCCACTCATCGGCCGCGGCGACCAACGCCCTCTTCCGCCGCAACCTGGCGAAGGGGCAGACCGGCCTCTCGGTCGCCTTCGACCTGCCCACCCAGACCGGGTACGACCCGGACCATGAGCTCGCCACCGGCGAGGTCGGACGGGTCGGCGTGCCGGTGGCCCACCTCGGCGACATGCGGGCGCTCTTCGACGGTCTCCCGCTGGCCGACACGAACACGTCGATGACCATCAACGCCCCGGCGATGTGGCTGCTCGCCCTGTACGGCACCGTGGGGCTGGAGCAGGGTGCCGACCTGACCGGCTGCGCCGGCACCACCCAGAACGACATCATCAAGGAGTACCTGTCCCGGGGCACGTACATCTTTCCGCCGGCGGCGTCGCTGCGGCTCACGGCCGACGTGGTGGCGTACACGCTGCGCGAGATGCCCCGGTGGAACCCGGTCAACATCTGCTCGTACCACCTCCAGGAGGCCGGCGCCACGCCCGTGCAGGAGGTGGGCTTCGCACTGGCCACCGCGGTCGCCGTGCTCGACGCGGTGCGTGACTCCGGCCAGGTGCCCGCCGAGCGGATGGGCGACGTGGTGCAGCGGATCTCGTTCTTCGTCAACGCGGGGGTGCGCTTCGTCGAGGAGATCGCCAAGATGCGCGCGTTCGGCGTGCTCTGGGACGAGATCACCCGGGACCGGTACGGGGTCACCGACGCCCGGCAACGGCGGTTCCGCTACGGCGTGCAGGTCAACTCGCTCGGTCTCACCGAGGCGCAGCCGGAGAACAACATCCAGCGCATCGTGCTGGAGATGCTCGGCGTGACGATGTCCCGCGACGCCCGGGCCCGCGCGGTCCAACTGCCCGCCTGGAACGAGGCGCTCGGCCTGCCCCGCCCGTGGGATCAGCAGTGGTCGCTGCGGATGCAGCAGGTCCTGGCGTACGAGTCGGATCTGCTCGAATATCCCGACCTCTTCGCCGGTTCACACGTGATGACCGCGCTGGTCGACGAGGTTGTCACCGGGGCGCGGGTCGAGCTGGACAAGGTGCTGGAGCTGGGCGGCGTCGTCGCCGCCGTGGAGACCGGCTACCTCAAGAGCGCGCTGGTCGCGTCGCTGGCCGATCGGCGCCGTCGGATGGAATCCGGTGCCGACGTGGTGGTCGGGGTCAACCGGTACACCGAGACCGAACCCTCTCCGCTGACCGCCGCCGGTGCGGGCGCCGTCGAGCAGGTTGATCCCGAGGTGGAGGCGGCCGCCGCGGACGGCGTACGCCGGTGGCGGGCCGACCGGGACGCGGCCGTCGTCGACGCGGCGCTGGCCCGGCTCCGCGCGGACGCCGCGACCACCGCCAACCTGATGCCGGCGACCCTGGAGTGCGTGCGGGCCGGGGTGACCACCGGCGAGTGGGCCGGCGCGCTGCGCCAGGTCTTCGGCGAGTACCGGGCGCCGACCGGCATGACCGGTGCCGCCGGCAGCGGCGGCGAGCCGGGCCTCGCGGCCGTCCGCGAGCGGGTCACCGCGACGGCACGGGAACTGGGCAGCGGCCGGCTGCGGCTGCTGGTCGGCAAGCCCGGCCTGGACGGGCACTCCAACGGCGCGGAGCAGATCGCGGTCCGCGCCCGCGACGCCGGCTTCGAGGTCGTCTATCAGGGCATCCGGTTGACCGCGGGGCAGATCGTCGCCGCCGCCGTGGAGGAGGACGTCGACCTGGTCGGGCTCTCCGTGCTCTCCGGCTCGCACCTGGCCGCCGTGCCCGCGGTGCTGGACGGGCTGCGCGCCGCCGGCCGGGCGGACCTGCCGGTGGTCGTCGGCGGCATCATCCCGGCCCGGGACGCGGACACCCTCCGGGCCGCCGGGGTCGCCCGGGTCTTCACCCCGAAGGACTTCGCCCTCACCGGCATCATCGACGACCTGGTGACGGTCATCCGTCGCGCCAACGACCTGCCCTGATCGGGCCTGCGGGTCAGCCTCGCCGGCCCGTCAGCGGCCGGCGTAGGTCATGCAGTCGGCCATGTCGTTGTCCGGGCCGACCCGGATGGACGCGGCGTGGCACTCCAGCTGCTCGTTGTGCCGGCAGTCGGCGCGCTGGCAGGCGCCCACCTGCGCGATCAGGTTCTCCACGCCGCCCCGGACGGGCGACTCGACGAAGGTGTGGCAGTGCGCGTGATCCATGCTGCCGATCGTGATCGCGAAGGCGTGGCAGTCACCTGACTGGTTGTACGCGCACGCGGCGACGACACATTCCTGGACTCGGGGCATCTCCAACGCTGCGGTCATGCCGACCTCCTCAAGGCTCTTGCCCCGATACTAGGCTTTTGCCGGCCCGCGGAACCCCGGTATGGCGACCCCCGCAGGCCGGCACGCGTCAGACGCGGAAGCCGGCGGCGCGGGCCGCCTCTCGTTCGCGGCGTCGGTCGGAACGGCGGCGCACGAACCAGAAGATGAAGAAGGCCAGGCCGACCAGGAAGACGAGCACCAACACCGGCAGGATGATCGCCGCCAGGGAGACCACCACGCTGGTGGCGTCCTCGGCGGTGCTGGCCACCGGGGCGCCGAACCCGGCGGTGGTCGCGTTGATCACCGGCCGGGCCGCGGACTTGAGCAGGTGCACACCCAGCGCCAGCAGCACGCCGGTGACCACCGGCACCCACTGGTGGGTCGAGAAGAAGCTTCCCGGATCGCTGACCGTCACCGTCTCCGACGAGGAGCCGGCGCCGAAGGCCAGGCCACCGGCAGTGGGCCGGACCACGGTCTGCACCACGTCGTTGATGTGGTCGACCACTGGCACCTTGTCCGCCACCATTTCCACGGCGAGCAGCACGGCCATGATGGCGATGACCCAGCCGTTGCCGAGCCAGGTCCAGCCGGTGGGCAGGTCGATCAGGTCGGTGTAGCGGCCGAGCAGACCGAGGATGAGCAGGGGTATGTAGGCGTTCAGCCCCGCCGAGGCGGCGAGACCGGTGCCGGTGAGGACTTCGAACACGGTCTCAGCATCGCATCGACGCGCCAGTGCCGCTCGCTGGCGACCGGTGGGTGCTCGGCTACCCTCGTCGGGTGCGGTTGGTCATTGCGAAGTGCTCGGTGGACTACGTCGGACGGCTCTCGGCTCACCTGCCGCCGGCCACCCGGTTGCTGATGGTGAAGGCGGACGGGTCGGTGTCGATCCACGCCGACGACCGGGCGTACAAGCCGTTGAACTGGATGAGCCCGCCGTGTCGGCTGGAGGAGGCCCCCGGTGTGTGGCGGGTCGTCAACAAGGCTGGCGAGGAGCTGCGGATCACCCTGGAGGAGATTTTCCAGGACACCTCGTACGAGTTGGGGGTGGATCCGGGCCTGCGCAAGGACGGGGTGGAGGCGCACCTGCAGGAGTTGCTGGCCGCCAACCCGGGCGCCCTGGGTGAGGGGTTCACGCTGGTGCGCCGCGAGTACATGACGGCGATCGGCCCGGTCGACCTGCTGTGCCGCGATGCCAACGCGGGTGCGGTCGCCGTCGAGGTCAAGCGGCGGGGCGACATCGACGGGGTGGAGCAGCTGACCCGCTATCTCGAGTTGATGAACCGCGACCCGCTGCTCAGCCCGGTCGCCGGGGTCTTCGCCGCCCAGGAGATCAAGCCGCAGGCCCGGGTGCTCGCCACCGACCGGGGCATCCGGTGTGTGGTCGTGGACTACGACAAGCTGCGTGGCATCGAGAAGGACGAGTTGACCCTCTTCTGACCGCTGGCGCCGATCCTCGCTGATGATCGGCTTCCGCCCTCACCTTCCGTACATGACCTTGATGGCCTTGACGAGCCGGGCCACGTCGGTCGGAGTCCGTTCGAAGGTCATCGACGGCAGCAGTGACCGGGCGCGACGCCGGGTGATCGCCTTGGCTCGGCCGAACTCGCGCAGCCCGTCCGCCCCGTGGATCCGCCCGAAGCCGGAGTCGCCGACCCCGCCGAACGGCAGGGTGGACATGCCGGCGAAGGTCAGCGTGGAGTTGATCGAGGCCATCCCGGAGCGCAGCCGTCGGGCGATGGCCACCGCCCGTCGTCGGCCGAAGACCGAACCCCCGAGGCCGTACGACAGGGCGTTGGCGCGGGCGACGGCCTCGTCGGCGTCGCGGACCCGGCTGATGGTCAGCGTGGGGCCGAAGGTCTCCTCGCGGACGGCGGCCGAATCCTCCGGGACGTCCACGAGCACGGTCGGGTGGACGTACGGCGGCCGCACGGCGTCCGGGCCGCCGAGCACGGCCCGCCCACCGGAGGTGATCGCGGCATCGATGTGCCGGCGAATGACGTCGATCTGCTTCGGCATGGTGATCGGGCCGATGTCGGTGCCCTCCGGCCCGACGGTCAGCCGACCTGCGCGGGCCACCACCTTGTCGACGAAGGCGTCGAAGACGGCGTCGACGGCGTACACCCGCTCGATGCCGATGCAGGTCTGACCCGCGTTGGTCATGCCACCCCAGACGCACGCCTCGGCGGCCGCGTCCAGGTTGGCGTCGCTGTCGACGATCATGGCGTCCTTGCCGCCGCCCTCGATGAGCACCGGCGTCAGCGTCTCGGCGCAGGCGGCCATCACCTTTCGAGCGGTGGCGGTGGAGCCGGTGAAGGCCAGCTTGTCGACCCCGGAGCGGCACAGGGCGGCACCCACGTCGCCCAGCCCGTGCACGGCGGTGAACACCGGCTGCTCGGGCACCACTTCGGCGAAGCTGTCCACCAGCCACTGGCCGACCGCGGGCGTGTATTCGCTCGGCTTGAGCACCACGCCGTTGCCGGCGGCGAGGGCGTACGCGACGGAGCCGATCGGGGTGAAGACCGGATAGTTCCATGGCCCGATCACACCGACCACGCCGTACGGCTGGTATTCGAGGTGCCCGGAGAACTCGGCGAGGATGAGCCGGGATCGCACCCGACGTGGACCGAGCACGCGGCCGGCGTTGCGGGCGGCCCAGTCGATGTGCTCGATCGCGGTGACGATCTCGACGATGGCGTCGGCCACCGGCTTTCCGCCCTCGACGTGCACCAGCTCGGCCAACTGCTCGATCCGCCTGGCGAGCAGGGCACGCCACCGCAGCATCCGCTCGCGGCGGCCGGTGAAGCCGAGACCGGCCCACCACTCGCCGGCGGTGCGGGCCCGGTCGACGGCCTGCCACACGTCGGCATCCGTGGCGACCGGGAGGCGAGCGGCCTCGGCGCCGGTCGCCGGGCTGGTGGAGACCAGCCGGCCCGCCTCGATGACCGGAACCCCCGGGGCATGCACAGCCGTCATGGCGGAAGTCTAGACCCGAGGATTACTCGCCGGTAGGTCCCGATTCGAGGCGGTGGGACCGGCGTCGCACCGGACGGACCGATCGTTGATCAGTGCAGGTCAGCGTGTTGACAGCGGTCCCGGCCCGCCGAATCGGCGAACAGCAGGTGGCCGGGAGGTGGCGAGAGGCTGACCGGCCGGTGGGTATTGACGACTACCGTCTGGTGGCAGGCTGACGCGCGGAGTGACGGTGTGGGGTGGAGGGCTGACTGTCCATGGAGGAACATCCGGAACTGATGCCGCTGTTGACGGTCGCGGGTGGACCGATGCGCGGAGCGAGCTTTCGCATGGGTACCGAACCTCAGGTGATCGGCCGTGCGCCGACAGGTCAGGTGGTCATCAACGACCCGCACCTGAGCCGTCGTCACGCCGAGGTGTGGCTGGCGCCGGAGGGCCCCTCCCTACGGGACCTCGGCTCCACCAACGGCACCTGGCTCAACGACCGACGGATCACCGAGGTGGAACGAATCTCCGACGGTGACGTGATCCGACTCGGCCGTACCGAGCTGCGCCTGTTCGACCCCGGGGTGGCGCTCACCGATCCGGTGGGGCTCAGCTTCGGCCCGTCCCGGCGGGACGTCCGACTGACGCTGCCCCTGCCGCTGGCCGCACCGCCGGCCACGCGCCGCTGACCGCCTGCGGTCTTCCCGACCCGGGCAGCTGACGCCTGGCGGTCGGCCACACCGGCCGACGCCGCCGGGTGGCGGTGCGACACCTGGACCGGCGGGGTGGGGCGTGGCAGCATGCCGCGGATGGAGACCGAGCAGCGGACCGTGACGGCGAACGGCATCACCCAGGCGGTACGGGTGGCCGGCCCGCCGGACGGCACGCCGGTGCTGCTGATCCACGGCAACTGCTCGTCCGCGCTCTTCTGGGAGCCGCTGGTCCGGCGGCTGCCGCCCACGCTGCGGGTGGTCGCCCCCGACCTGCGGGGGTACGGCGACTCCGAGACGGCCCCGGTGGACGCCACCCGAGGGCTGCGCGACTTCGCCGACGACGTGGCCGCCCTGCTGGACGACCCGACGCTGTTTCACGCCGACGCCCGTCCGGTGGTGGTCGGGCACTCGCTCGGCGGCGGAGTCGCGATGCGGCTGCTGGTCGACCGTCCGGACCGGGTCGGGGCGTTGCTGCTGGCGGCGCCGGTCTCCCCGTACGGCTTCGGTGGGACCCGCGACCTGACCGGCACGCCGACCACCCCCGACTTCGCCGGCACCGGCGCCGGCACGGCGAACCTGGACTTCGTCGCCCGGCTCGCGGCCGGCGACCGGAGCGCGGACACCCCGGCCAGCCCGCGCGCCGTCCTGCGAGCCACCTATGTGGCCGATCCCGCCTCGTTGGGTGCGGACGAGGATCTGCTGCTGGATACGGTGCTCTCCACCGCCACCGGGGACGACAACTACCCGGGCACGGCGGTGCCCTCGGAGAACTGGCCGGGCACCGCGCCGGGGGAGCGCGGGGTGCTCAACGCGCTCGCGCCGACCTGGTTCCGGCTCGCCGACGAGCTGGTGGCCGTCGCCGAAAAGCCCCCAGTCACCTGGGTACGCGGAGACGCCGACGTCATCGTCTCGGACACCTCGCTGTTCGACCTGGCGTACCTGGGTTCGCTGGACCTGGTGCCCGGCTGGCCCGGCGCGGACGCCTGCCCACCGCAGCCGATGATCGGCCAGACCCGGGCGGTGCTGGACCGGTACGCCGCGGCCGGCGGCGCGTACCACGAGGTGGTGCTGCCCGGCTGCGGTCACAGCCCGCACCTGGAGCGCCCGGCGGAGTTCGTCGCGGAGCTGTTGGCCCTGACCGGCGTGGCAGCCGCCGGAACGGCGGTCCAGCTGTCGGCCGGGTAGCGGGCCCGCGGCGCCGTGGGTGAAATATGCCACGGCGTCTCGACAACTCACCGTCACGTGGCAGACTCGCGCGCATAACCTTAGCGGCCGTTCAGCGGTCGTGCGGAGTCTCTGGGGAGGCCGGTCGTGGCGCGCGAGTTCAGCACCGTGGGCGTGGTGGGGCTGGGCACCATGGGTGCCGGCATCGTCGAGGTCTTCGCCCGCAACGGCATCGACGTGGTGGCCGTGGAGATCTCCGCGCCGGCGCTGGAGCGGGGCCGGGCCACCCTCACCGGTTCCACCGACCGGGCGGTCGCCAAGGGCAAGCTCGCCGAGGCGGACCGCGACGCCCTGCACGAGCGGGTGCACTTCGCGGTCGGGCTGGACGCGCTGCACTCCGTCGACCTGGTCATCGAGGCGGTGCCCGAGCACCTGGACCTCAAGCAGCGGATCTTCGCGGAGCTGGACCGGGTCTGCCGACCGGAGGCGATCCTCGCCACCAACACCTCGTCGCTGAGCGTCACCGAGATCTCGGTGGCCACCAGCCGGCCCAACCAGGTGATCGGCATCCACTTCTTCAACCCCGCCCCGGTGATGAAGCTGGTCGAGGTGGTCCGCACGGTCGTCACCGCACCCGAGGTGGTCGCCGACGTCGAGGCGCTCTGCGCCCGGCTCGGCAAGGTCGACGTCACCATCAACGACCGGGCCGGCTTCATCGCCAACGCGTTGCTGTTCGGCTACCTCAACCACGCGGTCGGCATGTTCGAGTCGCACTACGCGACCCGGGAGGACATCGACGCCGCCATGAAGCTCGGCTGTGGCCTGCCGATGGGCCCGCTGGCGCTGATGGACCTGATCGGCCTGGACACCGCGTACGAGATCCTGGACACCATGTACCGGCGCGGCGGGCGGGACCGCCGGCACGCCCCGGTGCCGCTGCTCAAGCAGATGGTGACGGCGGGGCTGCTCGGCCGGAAATCGGGTCGGGGCTTCTACACCTACGAGCGGCCCGGTTCGCCGAAGGTCGTACCGGACGAGGCGACGCCGCTGGACACGGAGTCGGCGCTCGCCGACGGCGCCCGCGCCATCACCAAGGTCGGCGTGGTGGGCTCCGGCACCATGGCCACCGGGATCATCGAGGTGTTCGCGAAGGCCGGCTACGAGGTCGTCTCGGTGACCCGCGGCATGGAGAAGTCCGCGACGGTCTGCGAGGCGGTGAAGACCTCGCTGAACAAGGGCGTGGTGCGCGGCAAGCTCGCCGAGGCGGATCGGGACGCCGCCCTCGGCCGGGTCAGCTGGTCCGCCACGCTGGACCACCTCGCCGACGTCGACCTGGTGGTCGAGGCGGTCGTCGAGGAGCTGAGCGTCAAGAAGGCCCTCTTCGCCAGCCTCGACGAGATCTGCAAGCCGGGCGTGGTGCTGGCCACCACCACCTCGTCGCTGCCGGTGATCGACGTGGCGATGGCCACCCAGCGGCCGGCCGACGTGGTGGGGCTGCACTTCTTCAACCCGGCGCCGGTCATGCCGCTGGTCGAGGTCGTCCGCACCATCCGCACCTCCCCGGAGGCCACCGCCACCGCCCGCGCCGTGTGCGCCGCGCTCGGCAAGACCGGCGTGGTCTGCGGCGACCGGTCCGGGTTCATCGTCAACGCGCTGCTCTTCCCGTACCTGAACGACGCGGTGAAGATGCTGGAGGCCAGCTACTCGACGGCCGATGACATCGACCACGCGATGAAGCTGGGCTGCGGCTACCCGATGGGCCCGTTCGAGCTGCTCGACGTCGTCGGGCTGGACGTCTCGCTGGCCATTCAGCGCGAGCTGTACCTGGAGCTGCGGGAGCCGGGCTTCGCGCCCGCGCCGCTGCTGGAGCACCTGGTCACCGCCGGCTACCTGGGCCGCAAGACCCGCCGCGGCTTCCGCGACCACTCGCACCGCTGACCCGGTCAACGCCTTAGACCTGGTGACCGCTCCGGTCGGCCTCGCCGCCGGAACGTACGCTTGGTGACTGTGAGCCCCCGTCGCAATCGCCCTCGCCGGGACGAGAACGCCAACCTGGACGCCGATCGGGTCCGGCAGGGCGTCGCCTCGGTGCAGCAGTGGACCGACGGCGCCTGGCAGGTACGCGGCATCGGGGCGGGCGCGTCGGTCAAGACGTACCGCTGCCCCGGTTGTGACCAGGAGATCCGACCCGGGGTGGCGCACCTGGTGGCCTGGCCGGCGGACGGCCTGGGTGACCTAACCGATCGGCGGCACTGGCACAGCGGCTGCTGGCGGGCCCGGGACCGGCGCGGCCCGGCGGTGCAGCGCGGCCGGGGCACCCCGCGCTACTGACCGACCCGGGGCGGGGCGCACTTGCGCTCCCGGCCTGAGCGACCCGGGGCGTCTCGCGCTCCCGGCCTGAGCGACCCGGGGCGTCTCGCGCTCCCGGCCTGAGCGACCGGGGGCGTCTCGCGCTCCCGGCCTGAGCGACCTGGGTCACCCTGTTGGTGCCTGGGCGGGCGGCGGCGGCGACTTCGCGACAGACTTGGGCGGTGAGCACAGCGATCCGCGCGTGGTCGATCCTGCCCGGCCGCCGGGAGGACATCGAGCTGCACACCGCCGACGGTCTGCGACTGGTCGGTGAGCTGGCTCTGCCGGCCGACCGGCCGCCGGTGGCCACCCTGGTCTGCCTGCACCCGCTGCCCACCCACGGCGGAATGATGGACAGCCACGTGTTCCGCAAGGCGGCCTGGCGGCTGCCCGCCCTGGCCGACCTGGCCGTGCTGCGGTTCAACACCCGCGGCACCAGCAGCGTGCGCGGCACCAGCGAGGGCGCCTTCGACGGCGCGGTGGGTGAGCGGTACGACGTGGCCGCCGCCATCGAGTACGCGGAGTTCGCCGAGCTGCCCAACATCTGGCTCGTGGGTTGGTCGTTCGGCACCGATCTGGCGCTGAAGTACGGCTGCGACCCGACGATCGCCGGGGCGATCCTGCTCTCCCCGCCGCTGCGCTTCTCCGCCCCGGACGATCTGGCCACCTGGGCCAGCTCGGGTCGTCCGCTGGTGGCGCTGGTGCCGGAGTTCGACGACTACCTGCGCCCGGCCGAGGCGCGGGAGCGGTTCGCCGCCGTGCCGCAGGCCGAGGTGGTCGGGGTGCCGGGCGCCAAGCACCTCTGGGTGGGTGACGCGGAGACCGTGCTCGACGAGATCGTGCGGCGGGTCAACCCGGCCGTCGAGGTGCCGCTGCCGACGACCTGGGACGGCCCGATGGAGGCCGGCGACGTCAGCGCGTACGCCGACCGGACGGTGGCCGCCTTCGCCGACACGCCCGTCCCCAAGCCGGGCGACTGACGGGTCAGCCGCGCTCCTGGCGGGGCAGCACCACCTCGCGCAGGATCAGTTGCAGCGCGGCCACCGTGGGGATGGCGATCAGCGCGCCCACCACACCCAGCAGCGCCACCCCGAGCAGCGCGGCCAGCAGCGCGGCCACCTCGTTGACCTCCACCGAGCGCCGCATCACCTTCGGGTAGATGAGGTAGTTCTCCACCTGCTGGTAGATCAGGAAGAAGACCGCGCAGGCGATGCCGGTGGGCAGGTCCGCCGCGAAGCCGACCAGGCTCACGATCACCGCGCCCAGGGTGGCGCCGATCTGCGGGATCAGGTCGGTCACCGCGACCACGACGGCCAGCGCGAACGGGTACGGCAGGTCGACGATCAGCGCGAACACGAAGGTGATCGCGCCGGCCAGCACCGCGATGCTCAGCGCCCCGACCATGTAAGCGCCCACCTTGGCCAGGATCTCGTCGCCGATCAGCTGCACCCGCTGGCGCCGGGACCGGGGGACCACCGAGTAGCCCAGCGAGCGCAGCCGGTCGAAGTAGGCCAGGAAGTAGATGGTCAACACCAGCACGGTCAGCGTCCGGAACACCGTGCCGAAGATCAGTTGGGCGCCGCCCAGCACCCCGCCGAGCGCCCGTCCGACCGTTTCGGCGTTGGCCGCGCCCTGCACCCGCTCCACCACGTCGTACCGCTCCACCAGGTCATTGACCGTCGGGTTGCGGCGCAACTCGTCGAGCAGGCTCGGGATCTGGTCGATGAACTGCCCCGACTGGGTGACGATCGGCGGGACCAGCGCCACCACGCCGCCGCAGAGCAGCAGCACCACCGTCAACGCCACGAACGCCACCGCCAGGCCGTGCGGCACGCCCCAGCGGCGTAGCCGGACCACCGCCGGGTTGAGGCCGACCGCGAGGAAGAGCGCGATCACCACCAGCACGAGGATGCCGCCGGCGTTGCGAATCCCCAGGTAGAGGGTGTACGCCAGCAGCACGCCCAGCGCACCGGTGAAGCCGATCAGGAAACTGCTGCGGCGCAGGGGTCGCCCTGGCGTACCGAACTTCCCGGACGGGACCGCCGGCGGCTCATCCGGGTCGATCCCCGGCGCGGGAACCGGCACCGGCGGTGGCGTCTCCGCCGATGGTGTGGTTTCCGTCGGCGGTGTGGTTTCCGTCGGCGTTGGCTCCGCCGATAGGGGAGCGGGGGTCACGTCCGGGTCGTCGCCGGGCGGGTCGTGCTGTGGCACCAGGGACCTCCCGGCTCAGGCCGTCGGACGACGGGCGGCGGCCACGAACGCCCGCCACGCGGCAGGCGCGAACACCAGCACCGGGCCGGTCGGGTCCTTGCTGTCCCGCACCCCCACGACCCTGGGCAGATTGTCCGCCACCTCGACACACTCACTATTGCCGCTGCGAGTGGAGGTGCGCCAAACTGCGCCGCTCAGGTGCATGAATCCACTGCTTCCTTCATCAGGTCAATCGAGTGCCGATGAGAAAGCGCTTCGTTTCGAACTGTCTCCCATCGTGAGAGCAGCGTAGCTACGTCACCATCTCGGTCAACCACGACGCCGGCAAGCTGGTTCTCGAGGTTGCCGACCCAGCCACCGTCGGCGCCGCGCGCAAGCGTGAAGGGTCCGGACATCCCGACGTGCACCCCAACGTCGGCGGGAATGACGTGCACGCTGACCGGTGGGCGTTGAGCGCATGCGATCAAATGGGTGAGCTGCTCGAACATGAGACCTCGCATGTGTTCGGCGGAGTGCCGCAACGCACGCTCGTCGACCACGGCGATCAACTGCGGTGGTTCAGGCTGCTGCAGGATGGACTGGCGGTCCAGGCGGGCGTGGACCCGACGTTCCACCTCGTCGTCGCTCAGCAGGTCGTCGCAGCGGATCACCGCGCGGGCGTAGTTCTCGGTCTGAAGCAGCCCGGGGATCAGCGTGGGCTGGAAGCAGCGCAGTTGGTGGGCGGTGCGCTCGGCGTCCAGCCAGGGCCGGAACCAGCTCGGCTGGCCGTCCCGCTCGGCGAGCTTGAGCAGGTAGACGAGCAGGCCGCCGGTGGTCAGCACCTCGTCGGCGCGGGCCAGGAAGAGCCGGTCCAGCGGACGTTGACCCAGCTCCAGCGCGGACACCATCGAGCCGGAGTAGTGCACCAGCCGGCCGAAATCCTCCTGGCTCATGCCGGCGGCGATCCGCAGCCGGCGCAGTTGTGCGCGGATCATGTCGGCCGTCGGCGCGGCGTCGCCTTCCACAGTGCCTCCGCAGGTCGAGGGTCGTCTCCACCGGTCGACCCGGCGGGTCACGTCGTCACCGCAGTCACCCCACCGGAGCCGGCGATGCCTTCCGACCGTAGCCGTGTCCTCAGCAGACTGTCACGTACCGGTTCGTCCCGGACCACTCCGGTTCCCCACCGCGCGGGTCTGCTGTCGCACGGCGGCGCGACCGTGCCCAAGTCGAGGAGATAACCCCATGCCCACGTCTCGCCCTGTCGGCCGGTCGCTGCCCGTCACCTCGGCGTCGCGGTCGTCCGCCGGCTGCACTCCGCCGGGCTCCAGCTCAGGCGGGAGGGCACGTACACCGACGTCCGGGTTACCGCAGCCGCGGCTCGGGCCGTACCCCGTGTTTCCCCGACCCTGCGGCGCGCGGACGCCGCACACCCCGCTGCGACCCATGTGGTGCTGCCGGGCCGACGGCCGGCCGTGGCCCTGCGCGGACGCCCGGCTGTTGCTGAAGGCGGAGTTCGACGAGGACCCGGCCGCGCTGACCATCTATCTTGCCGGGCTCTACCACGAGGCGGCGCACGACCTGTACCAGCTCAATCCCTACGACGGCCCGGCACCCAGGGAACTGTTCGAACGCTTCGTGGCGTGGGGTCCGTTCCGCCGCCCGATCATCGACCCGCCCCCGGACCAGCGGGCCTGATCCACTCGGCATTCAGGAAGTCGGGGTGTCCGGATGGGCGGAACACCCCGACTTTGCTGATCTCGTGTCGATCATGGCCGCCGCGGCGGGCGGCGATCAGTCCTTGTCGAGGGTGACCTTGCTGGGCTTGGCGCTGCGCTCGTCGGTGGTCGGCTTGCTGGGTCGCTTGCCGTTCTCGCCGGTGCTAGTGATCTTGGTGGGCTTGGCACCCCGGCCGCCCTCGCCCGGAACGGCGGCCACGGTCGGCTCCCCGTCCACCCCGGCGCTCGCCGTGCCACCGTCCACGGTGGTCACCGGCTCGGCCACCGGCCGCGCCGTGGGCTGCCCGGCCTCCTCCGCGCCCGCGTTGACCGGCTGCTTGACGTCGGCGGGCTCGGCCTTCAGACCGGTGCCCGTACCCGATCCGGGGGCCGCGCCGGCGGTGACGCTCACGCCGTCGTCCCCGCCGGGCCCGCCCCCGCTCGCGCCGTCCGTGGCGGGCGGCGCGGTCGGGCCGTCGATCGGGCCGGCGACGCTCTGCAACCGCAGCTCGGACATCTGCCGCTGGAGCTCGTCGGACTCCTGCCGGGCCTTCCAGGTCTCCTGCCGCAGATCCGCGAGCTGCTGCTGGGCCTGAGCGATCTCCAGCATGACCTGGGCCAACTGCTGCCGGGCCGCTGCCGACTCCTGCTGGGTCGCCGCCAGGTGCTGCTGGGTGGTGGCCAGGTGCTGCTGCGTGGTGGCCGCGTACTCCTCGAACTGCCGTCGGGACGCCGCGACATGCTCGTCAGCCTTGCGGCGCTTGTCGCTGGCTTCGGCTTCGGCCCGGCTCAGCAGCTCGGCGGCCTCCGCCTCGGACCGCTGGCGCAGCGCTGCCGCGTCCTGCTCGGCCGCCTGGCGGATGCCGGCCGCGCCCTGCTCGATCTCGTTCTTGCGGGTGGTGTACTCGGTCTCCAGCTCGTTCTTGCGGGTGGTGTACTCGATCTCCAGCGCGCTCTTGCGGCCGGAGTATTCGGACTCCAGCTCGTCGCGGCGCGTGGTGAACCCCGTCTCCAGCTCCTGCTGACGGCTGGTGAACCCGTTCTCCAGCTCCTGCTGGCGCGACGCGTGCTGCTTGTCCAGCTCGTCCCGGCGCTTGGCGAACTCCTGCTCGGCCGTGGACCGTCGCTGCGCCAGCTCCCGGTCGGCCGCCTCCCGGCGGGAGTTGACCTCCTGCTCCACCCCGGCCCGCCACGCGCCCAACTCCTGCTGGGTCTGCGCCCGGGTTTGCTGCACGTACGCCTCGGTCTCGGCGCGCATCCGCTGCACGTACGCCTCGGTCTCGGCGCGGCTGCGCTTCGCCGACTCGGTGGCCTGGGTGGTCAGCCGCTCGGCCTCCTGCTGCGCCTTGGCGCGGGTGGCCCGCCCGGCCATCGACGCGTCGTCGATGATCTGCTTGGCCTCCTGCTGCGCCTTGGCGTGCGTGGCCCGCCCGGCCTCGGTCGCGGTGTCGGTGAGCCGCTTGGCCTCCTGGAGGGCCTTGGCATGCACCTCCTTGGCGGCGTCGCGCAGATCGCTGGCCTCCTGCCGGGCGTTGGCCAGCGTCTCGCGGGCCGTCTCGCGCAGCTTGGTGGCCTCCTGCTGGGCCCGGGTGTGAATCTCCTTGGCGGTGTCCCGCAGCTGGGTGGCCTCCTGCTGGGCCTTCGCCAGCGCGTCCTGCGCCGCCTTGCGCAACTGCGCCGACTCGTCCTTGGCCGACCGGAGGGTCGCGTCCGCCTCGGCGCGTTTGGCGGCGCTGTGCCGCTCCTCCTCCGCTCGCCGGGCGGCGAGGGCGATCTCGAAGTCCTTCAGTGCCCGTGCGGCCTGCTCGCGGGCCTCCTCGATGATGTGCTCGGCGGCGGCACGACGGGCCTCGATCTCCCCGTTGGCATCGGCGAGGATCTGCTCGGCCTGCTCCTCCGCGAGAGTGAGGATCGACTCGACCCGCGGGCCGAGATGTCGGAACGAGGCCCGGTCGACCACGTTCATCTGCTTGCGCACCTGGGTCAGGTCGCGCTGGAGAACCTCGACCTGGCCGGCGAGCTTGTGGATCTGTGTGTACGCCTGTTCCCGTTCCGCGGCGAGGGTCGCGATCTCGTGCTCAGCACGCGCGACATAACGGTCGACCTGTTTCTTCTCGTACCCCCGCAGAGCGGACTCGAAGCTGGGCTCCGTCGTCACGTCCCCGCCGAGAGCGAACAGTTCCTCGCCGTGCGACATGCCCCCATCCTCACACGCAACGGGCCCTGCTGGGGCGATACGGACGGGCCTTGTGGGAGCTACTTCACTCCGTTGCAGGCGGGGGATACCACGGGCTGGGAAACGCACACGGCGCGAGGTGGCACCGGTTACCCGGTGTCACCTCGCGCCGTCGATGCCCCGATCTGACGCCTCGCGTCAGCCGGCGGTCTCCGCGGGCACTCGCTCCTGACCACCGTCGGTCTTCTTGGCGTCCGGCTTGGCAGCCGGAGCTGCCTGCCCCGGCATCCCCGGGACGATGCCGGCGAGACCGGAAAGCATCTGACCCAGCTGCGAGGTGACCGCGTCCTTCTGCCGGGTGAGGTCCTCGACCTCGCGGCGGGCGGCCTGCGTGGTCAGCTCCGCCTCGGTGCGGGCCTCGGTGAGCAGGCGCTGCGACTCGGCCTTCGCTTCGTTGAGCGTCTTCTCGGAGTGCGCCTTGGCCTTGTCGATCGTCTCGGCGGCGTTGCGCTCCGACTCGACCCGGCGAGCCTCGGCGCGCTGCTCGATCTCCTTGGCCCGCTCCTGCGCGGCCCGGGCACGCTGCTCGGCCTCGCTGACCATCTTCTGGGTCTGCGCGACCTGGGCGGCGTGCCGCTCGGACTCCTCGCGCTCGGCCTTCTCCCGCCGCTCGGCCAGCTGGAGCTCCAGGGCCTGCAGGTCCTTGTCGCGCTTGTCCCGTGCGTCGGTGAGCAGCTTGGTCGCCTCGGCGCGCTTCTCCTCGGCCTCACGGGCGGCCTTCGCCCGCTGCTGGGTGATCTCCCGCTCGGCGGTGGCCCGGAGGGTGGCGACCTCCCGCTCGACGGTCGACTTCAGCTCGGCCACCTCGTGCGCGGTGACGGTACGCAGCTGCTTGGTCTCACGGTCGGCGTCCGCGCGCAGCGTGTCAGCCTCACGGCGAGCCTGCACCCGCACCTCGGCGGCCTCGCGCTCGGCGGCCGTGCGCAGGTTGCCCGCCTCGCGCTCGGCGCTGGCCTTCATGGCCGCGGCCTCGGCACGGGCCTTGTCGGTGATCTCGCGGGCCTCGAGGCGGGCGGCCGAGAGGATGCCCTCCGACTCACGCTTGGCCTCGTTGCGGTGGTCGTTGGCCTGCTCCTCGGCGAGCCGGAGGATCTGCTCGACGCGGGTGCCGAGCCCGGAGAGGGTGGGCCGGCTGTTCTCTTCGAGCTGCTTGTTCGTGTCGGTGAGCTTCTGCTCCAGCGCACTCATGCGCTGCTCGGCCTGGCGGAGTCGACGCTGGGCGTCGTTCATCCGCTGCTCGGCCTCGGCACGGGCCTGCTCGGACTGGGTCAGCGCGGCGGTCATCCGGCCGAGGAAGTCGTCGACCTGATGGGTGTTGTATCCGCGCAGGCCGACGGTGAAATCTGGCTGCGAGTTCGCGTTATCGAAGAACGCGAGAGGGGAGGACTGCTGCTGGGGCATTGGGACATACTGGCAGACGCCCCAGGGTGCTTCGCAAGAGCGGTGCGCAGCTTTCGTGCCCTCTTTACATGGTCAACTCCCCCGATCGGCGGGGTCGGACCAATCGGCGATCTTGGCAGGTCCCGGCGGGTCGGAGGCCACGGAGCGTGACGCGGAAAAGGGCCCCGGGGTTACCCCGAGGCCCTTTGTTCGATCCGGGTGGGTTTCCGCTAATGGGAGCGGAAGAACAATGACTGATCATCGCATTGGCCATCCGGCGTTCAACCGTCCGGCCGGTCCCCGGCCCGGTGGTGCGGTCAGCGCCTCCGGCGACCGGTCCTGCCGCTCAGTGACCGCGGAAGCGGTTGATCGCGTCCTCGTGCCGGGCCCGCAACTCCCCGTCGCGTACGCCCAGTCCGTCGGTGGGTGCGAGACACCGCACACCGACCTTGCCCTGGTGGGCGTTGCGGTGCACCTCGTACGCGGCCTGGCCGGTCTGCTCCAACGGATAGGTACGGGACACCGTCGGATGCACCTTGCCGAGCGCGACCAGTCGGTTGGCCTGCCACGCCTCGTGGTAGTTGGCGAAGTGGCTGCCGACGATCCGCTTGAGGTGCATCCACAGGTAGCGGTTGTCGTACTGGTGCTGGAAGCCGCTCGTCGAGGCGCAGGTGACGATGGTGCCGCCGCGCCGGGCCACGTAGACGCTGGCGCCGAACGTCTCCCGACCCGGGTGCTCGAACACGATGTCCGGGTCCTCGCCGCTGGTCAGCTCGCGGATCCGTTCGCCGAAGCGACGCCACTCGTCCGGGTCCTGGGTCTCCTCGTCCTTCCAGAAGCGGAAGCCCTCGGCCGCCCGGTCGATGACCAGCTCCGCGCCCATCCTGCGGCACAGCTCCGCCTTCTCCGGTGAGGACACCACGCAGACCGGGATCGCGCCGCCGTTGAGCGCCATCTGCGTGGCGTAGCCGCCGAGACCACCGGAGGCGCCCCAGATCAGCACCACGTCGCCCTGCTTCATGTTGGCGCCGTGGTGCGAGACGAGCTGCCGGTACGCGGTGGAGTTGACCAGCCCGGGGCTGGCCGCCTCCTCCCAGCTCAGGTGTCGCGGCTTGGGCATCAGTTGGTTGGCCTTGACCACGGCCAGCTCGGCCAGCCCGCCGAAGTTGGTCTCGAAGCCCCAGATCCGCTGTTGCGGGTCGAGCATGGTGTCGTCGTGTCCGGCCGCGTCCTCCAGCTCGACCGAGAGGCAGTGCGCGACCACCTCGTCGCCGGGTGCCCAACGGGTCACCCCGGGACCGGTGCGCAGCACCACGCCTGCCGCGTCCGAGCCGACCACGTGGTACGGCAGGTCGTGCCGGCGGGTCAGCTCGGAGACCCGGCCGTAGCGCTGGAGGAACGTGAAGGTGGACACCGGCTCGAAGATGCTGGTCCACACCGTGTTGTAGTTGATCGCGCTCGCCATCACGGCGATCAGCGCCTCGCCCGGCGCCAGCTCGGGCGTGGGCACCTCCTGCACGTGCAGTGCCTTGCGGGGGTCCTTGTCCCGGGTGGCCATGCCGTCGAACATCCGGGTCTCCTCGGCGCGGACCACCACGCCCCGGTAGCTCTCCGGTACGGGCAGCCCGGCGACGCCGGCGAGTTCGCGGTCCGGATCGTTCGATTCCTCCGCCGCCATGATCGCTTCGAGGATGTCCTGCACGGTGACCTCCGGTTCGTCCGCACCCGCACGGGCCCGGGTGCTGCCATCGTCGGCGCCGGTGGGCACGACCGCCATGTCGGCATTCGACACATCCGGCACCGGTCGCGCTCCGGTGGGGCCGGACGTTACTGAACGGTAGCTAGGCCGGGAAGTCCTCTGTGAAAAACTGCATCCGCCGATGCGTGAAGGTGTCCAGCCGCCCCGCCAACCGCGCACTGACGTGCGCGGAAGGACACCACCCCTGTTGATCAAGAGCTTTCGGTCGCTCCGGGGCGGAGGATGACGCGAACCTCTTGATCAACAGGGGTGGGCGGGGCAGGGGTCCGGTCAGTGGGTGGTGGTGGCGGTGGGGGCGGCGGGTTCGACCAGTTCGATCAGGACCCCGCCGGCGTCCTTGGGGTGGACGAAGTTGATCCGGCTGTCCGCGGTGCCCCGGCGGGGGGTGTCGTAGAGGAGGCGCATGCCGCGCTCGCGCAGCGCCGCGCAGGCCGCGTCGATGTCCACCACCGTGTACGCGACCTGCTGCACGCCCGGCCCGTTGCGGTCCAGGAACTTCGCGATCGTCGACTCCGGGGTGAGCGGGGCGAGCAACTGCACGCAGCCCCCCTCGGTGGTCGGCCCGACGGCCAGCATCGCTTCCCGAACGCCCTGCTCGGCGTTGGTCTCCACGTGTACGCAGCGCATCCCGAACGTCCGCTGGTAGAAGTCGATCGCGGCGTCCAGGTCGGCCACGGCGATCCCGACGTGGTCAATCTTGCGAAGGCCGATGTCTGTGACGTAGTCCGCACCGGGCTCGGCGGGGGAGTTCTCTGCCATGGCGTTAGTCTGACCGAACCATCGTTCAGGCGTACAGCTCGGCACCCCCCTCGGAGGCAGGCATGGCTTCGGTGATCGTCAGCGGCGCGCGCACCCCCATGGGGCGGCTGCTGGGCAACCTCAAGGACCTACCGGCCACGAAGCTCGGCGGGATCGCCATCAAGGCGGCGCTGGAGCGGGCCGGCGTCAGCCCGGACCAGGTCCAGTACGTGATCATGGGGCAGGTGTTGCAGGCCGGCGCCGGTCAGATCCCGGCTCGGCAGGCGGCGGTCGAGGCCGGCGTGCCGATGTCGGTGCCGGCGCTGACCATCAACAAGGTCTGCCTCTCCGGCCTGGACGCGATCGCTCTGGCCGACCAGCTGATCCGCGCCGGCGAGTTCGACATCGTGGTGGCCGGCGGCATGGAGTCGATGACCAACGCCCCGCACCTGCTGATGGGTCAGCGCACCGGCTACAAGTACGGCGACGTGGTGGTCAAGGACCACATGGCACACGACGGGCTCAGCGACGCCTGGGACTGCTGCTCGATGGGTGAGTCGACCGAGCGGCTCGGCACCAAGCACGGCATCTCCCGCGCGGAGCAGGACGCCTTCGCCGCCGCCAGCCACCAGCGGGCCGCCGCCGCACAGAAGAACGGCCACTTCGCCGACGAGATCGCCCCGGTGGTCATCCCGCAGCGCAAGGGTGACCCGCTGGTGATCAGCGAGGACGAGGGCATCCGCCCGGACACCACCGTCGAGTCGCTGGCCAAGCTGCGCCCCGCCTTCACCAAGGACGGCACCATCACCGCCGGCAGCTCCTCGCCGATCTCCGACGGCGCTGCCGCGGTCCTCGTGATGAGCAAGGCCAAGGCCAAGGAACTGGGGCTCACCTGGCTGGCCGAGATCGGTGCGCACGGCAACGTGGCGGGCCCGGACAACTCCCTGCACTCGCAGCCGTCCAACGCGATCAACCACGCCCTGAAGAAGGGTGGCCTGAGCGTGGCGGACCTGGATCTCATCGAGATCAACGAGGCCTTCGCGCAGGTCGGCATCCAGTCCACCCGGGATCTCGGGGTCAACCCGGACAAGGTCAACGTCAACGGCGGCGCGATCGCGCTGGGGCACCCGATCGGCATGTCCGGCGCGCGTCTCGTCCTCACCCTCGCCCTGGAGCTGAAGCGGCGCGGCGGTGGCACCGGCGCGGCGGCGCTGTGTGGCGGCGGTGGCCAGGGTGACGCCCTGATCATCCACGTGCCGGGCAAGGCCGCGGGCAGCCAGTGAGCGCGTGGTGTGCGCCGGTTTCGCGAGCCCCGCAGTCGCGAACGAAGATGGTGCGGTGAGCGAGGCGGCCGAGCACGTTCCGGCAGCGGGCACCACGTCGGTGCGCCGCAGTCGGGACGTACCGCTGCTGGTCGAGCGGGCCCGCGCGGGTGACCCCCGCGCGGTGGCTCGGCTGATCACGTTGGTGGAGAACGGTGACGAGCTGTTGCCGGCGATCGCCGCGGCGCTGGCCCCGTACGCCGGGCAGGCCCAGGTGGTCGGGTTGACCGGTTCCCCCGGGGTGGGCAAGTCGACCACCACGAACGAGCTGGTCCGCGCGTTGCGGGCCCGCGGGCACCGGGTCGGCGTGCTGGCGGTCGACCCGTCCAGCCCGTTCACCGGCGGCGCGATCCTCGGCGACCGGGTGCGGATGCAGGACCACGCCACCGATCCGGGCGTCTACATCCGGTCGATGTCCAGCCGGGGGCACCTCGGCGGGTTGGCCGCGGCGACGCCGCAGGCGGTCCGGGTGCTGGAGGGCGCCGGCTGTGACGTGGTGCTGGTGGAGACGGTCGGCGTCGGGCAGGCCGAGGTGGAGGTCGCCTCGCTGGCCGACACCACGCTGGTGCTGCTCGCGCCCGGGATGGGCGACGCGATCCAGGCGGTGAAGGCCGGCATCCTGGAGATCGCCGACGTGTTCGTGGTCAACAAGGCCGACCGGGACGGCGTCGACGCCACCGTCCGTGACATCCAGGGCATGATCGCTCTCGGAGAGCGCGGGCCGGGGCAGTGGCGGCCACAGGTGGTCCGGTCGATCGCCGCGCGCGGCGAGGGCATCGACGACATCGCCGCCGCCATCGACAAGCACCGGGGCTGGCTGGTCGAGCACGGCGAGCTGCGCCGCCGCCAGGAGGCGCGGGCCGCCGCCGAGATCGAGGCCATCGCGCTCGGCACCCTGCGCGCCCGGATCGGCTCACTGCGCGATGGTACGGAGTTGGCCACGCTCGCCACCAAGGTCGCCGAGGGTGCGATCGACCCGTACACAGCGGCGGACGAGTTGCTCACACAGCTCGCTCGCTGACTCGGGCCGGTGGTGGGCGTCCACCCTGGACGTCGCGGTCGGCAGGGTGGCAGCGCGGGTAGCGACTCCGCCGCTCGTGCGGTCGGTCGGGTCGCGGCAAGCCGCGTGCCCGGAAGCGAAGGCGGCTCCGGTTTTAGTAGGCTCGCGGCGCGTAGCCGGCAGTCAACTGCCGCGCGGCGGGCTGACGAGCCGGTCGGTCCACGATGCACCGGGACCAGGGAGATGTGATCATGACGGACGCGGTGGAGAACGCCGGTACAGTGCAGCCCGCGACGGGCGCGGCCCGGGGTGTCACGTCGGTTTCCGACGAGGTCGTGGAGAAGATCGCCGGCGCGGCCGCTCGTGCGGTGCCCGGTGTCGCCGATCTCGGCGGTGACGTTGCCCGATTCTTCAACAGCGTGCTGGGCAAGGTCGGCCTGGATGAGGTGGGCGACGCTCGCCGCGGCGTCTCGGCCGATGTGAAGGGCGGCTCGGCCGTCATCAACGTGGTCCTGGTGATCGACGCCGGGCACGTCGTGGCCGATGTGACCGAGGCGGTGCGGGCCGCGGTGATCGAGGCGGTCGAGAAGTACGGCCTTACGGTCACCCAGGTCAACGTCACGGTGGACGACATCGAGCTGAACCAGCCGGGGGCGGCCGCCGGAGCCTGAGGCGTAGGTGCCCGACGGCTGCCGGACCGCCCGTTGACTGTCCACGAGGCGTCCGGGGCAAGCGCGCCCTAGTAGGCTCGCACCGCCCCACCTTCGGTGGAGGTCGGACGTGCCGACGCGGTGGTGCAGGGAGCAGGGAGCGACTGTGGACCTGGAGGCAACGCAGGAGCTGACCGGGGCGTCGGTGCCGGCTGGTGGGACGACCCAGGTCGCCGACGAGGTGATCGAGAAGATCGCCGTCGCGGCGGCCCGTGCCGTGCCCGGCGTGGCCGAGTTGGGCGGGGACGTCGCCCGGTTCTTCAACGCGGTGCTCGACCGGGTCGGGCTGGAGCAGGTGGGCGACGCCCGGCGGGGTTGCTCGGCTCACGTGACCGGGGACGCCGCCGTGGTCAATCTGGTGTTGGTGATTCAGGCCGGTCGGCCGGTGCCAGAGATCACCGGTCAGGTGCGGGCTCGAGTGACCGAGGCGGTCGAGGCGTACGGGCTGCGGGTCGATGAGGTCAACATCCGGGTCGACGACGTGGCGATAGACGGGCCCGCCACGTCGACGCCGGCCGGAGAGGCGCGGGACGCGACCGGGCCTGCCGTTACCCGTGGGTAGGGCGTGACTTAGCGATCGTTCAGGTAGGGGCCTTACACTCGACGTGCAGTCGAGGACCCGAGGAGGAGCCCTGCTCATGGACGCCGACGAGATCGACGCCGGACGGGCGCGCTGGCAGGCCAGGTACGACGCCGCGCGCAAGCGGGACGCGGACTTCACCACGCTCTCCGGGATGCCGGTGGAGCCGGTGTACGGACCGCCGGAGGGCAGCGCGTACCCGGGCTTCGAACGGATCGGCTGGCCGGGCGAATACCCGTACACCCGGGGTTTGTATCCGACCGGCTACCGCGGGCGGACCTGGACGATCCGGCAGTTCGCCGGCTTCGGCAACGCCCAGCAGACCAACGAGCGCTACAAGATGATCCTCGGTGCGGGTGGCGGCGGCCTCTCCGTCGCGTTCGACATGCCGACGCTGATGGGCCGCGACTCGGACGACCCGCAGGCGCTCGGCGAGGTCGGCCACTGCGGCGTGGCCATCGACACCGCCACCGACATGCAGGCGCTCTTCGACGGCATCGACCTCGCCGGGGTCACCACGTCGATGACCATCTCCGGCCCGGCCGTGCCGGTGTTCTGCATGTACCTGGTCGCCGCCGAGCGGCAGGGCGCCGACCTGTCCAAGCTGGACGGCACCCTGCAGACCGACATCTTCAAGGAGTACATCGCGCAGAAGGAGTGGCTCTTCGACCCGGAGCCGCACCTGCGCCTGATCGGCGACCTGATGGAGTACTGCGCCCGGGAGATCCCGCGCTACAAGCCGCTGTCGGTCTCCGGCTACCACATCCGCGAGGCCGGCTCGACCGCCGCGCAGGAGTTGGCGTACACCCTCGCCGACGGGTTCGGCTACGTCGAGCTGGGCCTCTCGCGCGGGCTGGACGTCAACGTCTTCGCGCCGGGGCTAAGCTTCTTCTTCGACTCGCACCTCGACTTTTTCGAGGAGATCGCCAAGTTCCGGGCCGCCCGCCGGATCTGGGCCCGCTGGCTGCGTGACGTCTACGGCGCCACCAGCGAGAAGGCTCTCTGGCTGCGGTTCCACACGCAGACCGCCGGGGTGTCGCTGACCGCGCAGCAGCCGGTCAACAACGTGGTACGCACCGCCGTCGAGGCGCTCGCGGCGGTGCTCGGCGGCACGAACTCGCTGCACACCAACGCGTTGGACGAGACCCTGGCGCTGCCCACCGACGAGTCGGCCGAGATCGCCCTGCGTACCCAGCAGGTGCTGATGGAGGAGACCGGCGTGGTCAACGTGGCCGACCCGCTCGGCGGCTCCTGGTACGTCGAGGCGCTGACCGACAAGATCGAGGCCGAGGCGGAGGAGATCTTCGCCCGGATCCGGCAGCTCGGCGGCGACGGTCCGCACCAGATCGGCCCGATGACTTCCGGGATTCTGCGCGGTATCGAGGACGGCTGGTTCACCGGGCACATCGCCGAGTCGGCCTTCGTCTACCAGCAGGCCCTCGAGAAGGGCGACAAGAAGATCGTCGGGGTCAACTGCCACACCGGCACCGTCGCCAAGGAGTTGGAGATCCTGCGCATCTCGCACGAGGTGGAGCTGGAGCAGCGCCGGGTGCTCGCCGAGCGCAAGAACGCGCGGGACGAGTCGGCGGTCCGCGCTGCGGTGACCCGGATGGTCGAGGCGAGCCGTACCGACGAGAACATGATCCCCGCCATGCTCGACGCGGTCCGCGCCGAGGCGACCCTGGGCGAGATCTGCGACGCCCTGCGCGCCGAATGGGGCACCTACCGCGAACCAGCCCGCTTCTAACCCACCCTGCTGCCACCCCCACCCGACCCCACCCCACCCCGCCCGCCCCGCCCCGCCCCACCCCACCCCCGCCCCGCCCGCCCCGCCCCGCCCCGCCGATCTTGCACTTTCTGTGCCGATATAAGTTGCAAAAGCGGCGTAACGGCGACAGAAAATGCAAGATCGGCGGGGGTTTGGCGGGGCTGCGGGGTGGGGGTGAGAGTTGCAACGTCGGGGTTGTGGGTGAGCTGAGAATCCGGGCTCACGTGCGAGACTAGGTAACCATGAGCGACCCACGGATCACCTCGTCGATCTTCACCCGCGGCGCGGTCGACCTCAGCACGCTGCGTGGCCCCGCACCAGCCAGTACCCGCCCCGGCACGCCCCCGCAGGGCGGCCCGTCCAACGGCGCCCCCGGCGCGCCCACCGGCGGTGCCACCGCCATCGTGGACGTCACCGAGGCGACGATCCAGTCCGACGTGCTCGAACGCTCGATGGCCACGCCCGTCGTCGTGTTCTTCGGCGCGGCCGGCTTTCCGGAGAGCGACGAGTTCGCCCCGGTCCTGGAGCGGCTGAACGCCGAGGGCGGCGGCAGCTGGGTGCTGGCCCGGGTTGACGTGCAGGAAAATCCCCGAATCGCCCAGATGTTCCGGGTCCAGGGCATTCCGATGGTCTACGCGGTCGTCGGCGGCCAGCCGGTCGACGCCTTCTCCGGGGTGGTGCCCGAGGCGCAGTTGCGGCAGTGGATCCAGGCCGTCCTCAAGGCTGGCGGCGTGACCGTCGCCGAGCCGGAGGACCCCCGCCTCGACGAGGCGGACGACGCGCTGATGAGCGGCGATCTGGACGCCGCCGAGCAGGCGTACCGGAAGATCCTGGCCGACGCTCCGGCGGACGCCGCAGCCACGGCGGGGCTGGCCCAGGTCGGCGTGGCCCGCCGGGTGGCCGGGGCTGACCCCGCCACCGCGTTGGCCGCCGCCGAGAGCGCCCCCGACGACGTCGCCGCCCAGCTGCTGGCCGCCGACATCGAGGTGCTCAGCGGCCTGGCCGAGCAGGCGTACGCGCGGCTCGTCGGTCTGGTCCGGCGCACCGCCGGTGAGGACCGCGAGACGGTCCGCCAGCACCTGGTCTCGCTCTTCTCGATCGCCGGCCCGGACGACCCGGCAGTCGCTTCGGCGCGCCGGGCCCTGGCCAGCGCCCTGTTCTGAGTTCGTAGCACGCCAGCGCGGGCCGGCGTTCCGGCCGGCCCGCCCGACCACCGAGGACGGGAGCTCATGATGCGCCGGATCGCCGTCCTCGACGCGCCGACAAATCTCGGTCTGCGGCCGCCGACGCCCACGTCGGTCCCGGGTTGCGCCAAGGCGCCCGGCGCGCTGCGCGACCACGACCTGCTGGCCCGGCTCCGTGCCCGCGACGCCGGCTGCGTCACCCCCGCCCGGTACGATCCGGGCGACTGGCGCCCCGGCGACGGGGTGTGCCACGCCCGGGAGATCGCCGACTACTCGCTGGCCCTCGCCGAACGCATCGGCTCGATCATCGACCGGGGCGAGTTCCCGGTGGTGCTGGGCGGCGACTGCTCGGTACTGCTCGGCTCGGCGCTGGCCATGCACCGCCTCGGTGAGGCTGTCGGCGGGCGGATCGGGCTGGTCTTCGTCGACGGGCACTCCGACTTCCGGCACCCCGGCAACGCCTCCTACGTCGGCGCTGCCGCTGGTGAGGACCTGGCCCTGGTCACCGGGCGAGGGCAGGCCGACCTGGCCGCGCTGGAGGGTCGCCGGCCCTACTTCCGCGACATCGACGTGGTGGTGCTCGGCATCCGTGCCCAGGACGAATACCGGCTCGACCTGCAGGCCGCCGGGATCACCACCCGACCGGTGCCGGCGTTGCGTGCCGAAGGCGCCGCCCGGACGGCCCAGTGGGCGCACGAGCAGCTCGCCGACTGTGCGGGATACTGGGTGCACATCGACGTGGACGTGCTCGATCCCGCGGTGATGCCCGCCGTGGACGCCCCCGACCCGGGCGGGATCGCCTTCGCCGAGCTGGAGATCCTGCTCGCCGGCCTGGTCGACACCCCGCACTGCCTCGGTGTGGAGCTGACCGTCTTCGACCCCGACTACGACCCGGACGGCTCGTACGCGGCGGAGATCGTCAACACCGTGGTCGCCGGTCTGGCGCCGGTCACCGCCCCGGAGGCGGTGCCGCCCCGGCTGCTGTCGGCCCGTCCGGCGCCCGGTCCACGGCGGGGCAACGGCCGCGCCGCGACCGCTACCGACCGTGCCGAGCGTCCCGACCGTCCCGACCGTGCCGACCGTGCCGAGCGGCTCGACGGGCTGGCGGGGCTTGATGTCCCCGGTGACATGGACTCCGCCGGGGTTGGGCCTGCTGCTCTTGGGCCCGCTGGCGTCACCCCCGGCGTCGGTTCGTCGGTAAGCGCGGTGCCACACGACGCCCCGGTCGAGGCGGAGTCACCCGACCCGGGTGTTCGGGCTCACCCCGAGCCATCGGGCGTCGCGGCCAGTGTCGCGCCCCTAGTCGAGCGCGAACCGGTCGGTCCGCCGGCGTCGGCCGGCCCAGGTCTCCTCCGACGCACCGCCCCGACGACGCAGAGCCCGCCGCAGAGGCACGAAGCCGACACCGCCTGACCTGCCCCGCGGCCACCTAGCCTTGATCGACTCGGGGTCAGTGAGTCCGGGGCGTCCGGGCGGCTTGGATACCCCAGTTTCAGCGAAACCGAGTGGATCAAGGCCGAGTGTGGCCGGGGGCGGTGGGGTCAGGAGTTCGGCAGGGCGCGGAGGAAGCGTTCGGCGATCGGGACGGCCGAGGCCGTGCTGGCGCCACCCTTCTCCACGAAGACGGCGAACGCCACGTCGCCCCGCCAGCCGACAAACCAGGCGTGGGTGTGGGCCGGGTTGTTGTCGTACTCGGCGGTGCCGGTCTTGCCGTACACCTCGCCGGGCACGTCCTTGAGCGCACTGCCGGTGCCCGTGGTGACCACCTCGCGCATCATGGCGCGCAGCGCCGCGACCGATTCTGGCTTGAGTTGCTCGCCGGCCGGGGCCGGCTTGGCCGGCGCCGGGTCGAGCAACAGCTTCGGCTGCTCGAAACGGCCACGGGCGACGGCGGCAGTGGCGCCGGCCATGGCGAGCGGGCTGACCAGCGTGGTGCCCTGCCCGAATGAGGCCGCGGCCTGCTCGGCCGGGCTGCCGCCCGTCGACACCTTGCCGGTGAAGGCGTCGGTGCCGAGGTCCCACTGGCCCTCCAGACCCAGCGAGCGGCCGGCGGCGGCCAGCCCGTCGCCGCCGAGCTTCGGTGCCAGCGAGGCGAACGCCGTGTTGCAGGACTTGGCGAAGTCGGTGCGGAACGGCACCGAGCCGAGTTCGAAGTTGTCCGAGTTCTTGAAGGACCGACCGTCCACCGTGAAGGTCTTCGGGCAGTTCACCGGCCCGTCCAGGGTGACCGCGCCCCGGTCCAGCAGGCCCAGCGTGCTGACCATCTTGAACGTGGAGCCCGGGGGCACCTGGGCATCGAAGGCCAGATTCTCCCCGGCCGGCCCGGGGCCGTTCGCTGCGGCGAGCACGGCGCCGTCGCTGATCCGAAGCGCCACCAGGGCGGACCGGCGCGGCTCGGCGCGCAGTGCCTCGTCGGCCGCGTTCTGGGCGGTGACGTCCAGCGTGGTCTTCAACGCCTGCCCGGGCTGCGGTTCCCGACGGAACAGCTCGGTGCCGGTGGGTTCGAGTTTGCCGCCCTCGGTCGGACGCTCGACCACCACGGTCAGCCCGGGGCCGCCGCGCAGCCGTTCGTCGTAGCGGCCCTGTAGCCCACCGTGCCCGACCTTGTCGCCGACGACGTACCGGTCGGGGTGCGCGGCGAGGTCGTCGGCCTGCGCCGGGTCGACCGTGCCGAGCAGCGCTCGGGCGAACTCACGGGTGGGCGCCAGGTCGATCTTGTCGGTGATGAACTTGGTGCCGGGCAGGTCGTAGATCCGGGGCTTGATCTGCAGGTACGCCTCCTCGCGGAGCGACACCACCTCGACGAAGGCACCCGGCTCGGCCTTGGCTACCCGCTCGGGCAGGTCGGCCAGGTCGACGCCGGGGACCAGCGCCGGGCGGATGGCCTTGAACGCGGCGTCGAGGTCCTTGACCAGCTTCTTGATGTCGGAGACCCCGTTGGGCTGCACACCCACCCGGACCACCGTGCGCGGGGTCACGAGCGGCTTCCCGGCGTTGTCCAGCACCGCGGCGCGGGCGCCGGCGTCCCGGCGCAGCGCCAACCGGTCACCCTTGGTGAGCTGCTCGTGCACCACCTTCGGCTCCCAGATCACCTGCCACTGGTCGCCGTCGCCCTTGGCGAGCCGCACCTCCCGGTCGTACGCCCAGCGGGTCTGACCGGGCAGGGTCCACTCCACCTGGACGGTCGTGGTCGCGATGTCCTTCGTGACCTTCGGCTCGCCACGACGCGTCAGCGCGGGCGGGGTGGCCCCCAGCTCACCCGAGAGGTCCTTGATCTCGCGAGCCACGTCGGCCGACGGCAGCTTGTTGCCGATCGGGTCGATCAGGCCGACCGCCTGGAGGTCACCGCTGCGCCAGCCCGCCAGGAAGGCGTCGATGGAGCGCTGCGGCCCGTCGTCGCCCGAGCAACCGACCAGGACGCCCGCCGCGAGCAGCGCCGTGGTGACGGCGGCGGCCAGGCGTCGGGCGGGGTTCGGCCGGTGGGGCCAGGGGTACGACAGGGGCATGAAGCTGGTCCTTCCGATCTCGGACTGCCCTCGTACGGTAGTACGCGAACGGCGTCCTCAACGTCCCCTGGGTGCTCGGCCGAGCGCAAAGACGGGCCGCGCCCGTGTGATGAACATCGCGTGGCGGGGTATCCCGCAGCCGGCCAACCTCGGACCCGCAACGGGTGAAAGGACAAAGTCCCGATCCGGACGTCTGGCCAGTGGTCCGCCGACGAAGGCGCACAACGGTAGGGCCTAGGCTGGGCGGCAGAGTGACCCACAACGCGGTGGGTCGAGGGGAGTGGCACCGATGGACCGGCGTCCGGCGATCAAACCGGAACCCGACCTCCGGCAGGATGACTCCGGCCGGGACGACGACAGCTTCGATTCGGCTACCGACGGGGACGGCTACGGCCGGCTCGACACGGGAGTCACCGGGCTGACCGGGTCGAGCATCGACACCATCTACGATCTGGGCCTGCCGACCGAGGCGTTGGCCGACGACGTGGAGGACGCCGAGCTCGACGAACCCGTTCCCAACGCGGAGCGCCTGGTGGCTCAGGCCGTCGCGCTCGCGGGGGACGATCACGACGCGGCGACACTTGTCGGCCGTTTCTGGCGGTTCGCCCCGGACGAGGAACTGGTCGGCTTCACGGCGGAGGAGATGCTCGACGCGGCCCGGGCACACCGGGACCTGGCCCAGCAGCGGGTGCCGGGCGAGTTGAAGCTGCGGATCCACGAACCGCACGCGGACCAGCACCACACGGTCGTCGAGATCGTCACGGACGACATGCCGTTCCTGGTCGACTCGGTGACCGCGCTGCTCAACTCGTACCACCTGGATGTGCACCTGCTGGTGCACCCGCTGGTCGTGGTGCGGCGTGAGCCGCTGGGCCGGCTCACCGAGGTCTCCGCGGATGTGGAGCCGGACGACGCGATCGCCGGCGACATCGTCGAGAGCTGGATGCGGATCGAGATCGACCCGGTCCGGGACGCGGCCGAGCGGGACCGGCTGCGCCGCGAGTTGCAGCGGGTGCTCACCGATGTACGAGAGGCGGTGGAGGACTGGCCGAAGATGCGGCAGCGTGCCCTCGCGCTCGCCGACGAGCTGGCTTCGGCCCGTACCTCGGATAATCGCCCACCGGTGCCGGAAAAGGACATCACCGACTCGGTGGAGCTGCTGCGGTGGCTCGCCCACGACCACTTCACCTTCCTCGGTTACCGCGAGTACCGGTTGGTGGACGCCGACGGTGGCAACGCCACCGACCCGGTCGACGGCAAGGCGTTGGAGGCGGTGCTCGGCACCGGCCTGGGCATCCTGCGCTCGGACTCGCCGGAGGCCCGGTCGCTGTCCTCGATGACGCCCGAGGCGCACGAGAAGGTGCTGGAGAAGCGCCTGCTCATCATCACCAAGGCCAACTCCCGCGCCACCGTGCACCGCTCGGCCTACCTGGACTACATCGGCTTCAAGATCTTCAACTCCGCCGGTGACGTGATCGGTGAGCGGCGCTTCCTGGGCCTCTTCTCGACGGCCGCGTACCGGACCAGCGTCCGGGAGCTGCCGGTGGTCCGCCGCAAGGTGGCCGAGGTGCTGGACCGCTCCGGCCTGAGCCAGCGCAGCCACTCGGGCAAGGATTTGATCCAGATCCTGGAGACCTACCCGCGCGACGAGCTGTTCCAGATCAAGACCGACGACCTGTACCACGCGGTGATCGGCGTCCTGCGGATGGCCGGCCGCCGGCAGCTGCGGGTCTTCCTGCGCCGGGACGCCTACGGGCGGTTCATCTCCTGCCTGATCTACCTGCCCCGGGACCGGTTCACCACCCAGAACCGGCTGCGTATGCAGGACATCCTGCTGCGTGAGCTGAACGGCGTCGGGGTGGACTACACCACCCGGGTCACCGAGTCGATGTTGGCTCGGGTGCACTTCATCGTCCGCACCGACCCGACGCGGCCGCCCGGCGAGATCGACGCCGACCTGCTGGCCGAGGAGTTGGCCGACGCCACCCGGCTCTGGGACGACGACTACCGGTTGGTGCTGGAGCGCAAGCTCGGCGACGAGCAGGCCAAGCACCTGTTCACCCGGTACGCCGACGCGTTCCCGGAGGGCTACAAGGACGGGCACACGCCGTACGAGGCGATGAAGGACCTGGCGAAGCTGGAGCTGCTGGAGGAGCCCGGCCAGCTGGAGATGCACCTGTTCCGCAAACAGCTCGCCCCCCGAGCGGGCACCCGGGTGCCCGGTGCGGACCTGGCCGAGGCGATGGACGTCCGGTTCAAGGTCTACCGGTACGGCGAACCGATGATGCTCTCCGCCGTGCTGCCGGTGCTGCACTCACTCGGCGTACGGGTGGTCGACGAGCACCCGTACGAGGTGGACCGGATCGACGGTCGGGTCTACCTCTACGACTTCGGCCTCATGCTGCCCGAGGGGCATCACGAGCTGGCCGAGGTGCGTCCGCACGTGGAGAACGCCTTCGCGGCGGCCTGGCGCGGCGAGGCCGAGGTGGACCGGTTCAACGAGCTGGTGCTGCGTGGCGGGCTGACCTGGCGGCAGGTGGTGGTGCTGCGGGCGTACGCGAAGTACCTGCGGCAGGCTGGCACGGTCTTCTCGCAGGACTACATGGAGCAGACCTTCATCGCGTACCCGAAGCTCGCCGCGTTGCTGGTGGAGCTCTTCGAGACCCGGTTCGCGCCGGGCGAGCTGAGCACCGAGCAGCGGCAGCAGCGCAGCGGCGAGCTGGTGGAGACGATCCGGGGCGCGCTGGACGACGTGGCCAGCCTCGACCAGGATCGCATCCTGCGCTCGTACCTGACGCTGATCGAGGCGACCCTGCGGACCAGCTTCTACCAGAGGCGCGCCGACGGGCGGCCGAAGGCGTACGTGGCGTTCAAGCTGGACCCGCAGGCCATCCCGGACCTGCCCGCGCCGCGGCCGAAGTTCGAGATCTTCGTCTACTCGCCCCGGTTCGAGGGTGTGCATCTGCGGTTCGGGCCGGTGGCCCGGGGCGGGTTGCGCTGGTCCGACCGTCGGGAGGACTTCCGCACCGAGGTGCTGGGCCTGGTCAAGGCGCAGATGGTGAAGAACACCGTGATCGTGCCGGTCGGCGCCAAGGGCGGCTTCGTGCTGAAGCAGAAGCCGGGTGACCGGGACGAGGCCGTCGCCTGCTACCAGGAGTTCGTCGGCGCGATGCTGGACGTCACCGACAACATCGTCAGCGGGCAGATCGTGCCGCCCGAGGATGTGGTCCGGCACGACGGCGACGACCCGTACCTGGTGGTGGCGGCCGACAAGGGCACGGCGACGTTCTCCGACATCGCCAACGAGATCTCCACGGCGCACAACTTCTGGTTGGGTGACGCGTTCGCGTCCGGCGGTTCCGCCGGCTACGACCACAAGAAGATGGGCATCACCGCCCGGGGCGCCTGGGAGTCGGTCAAGCGGCACTTCCGGGAGCTGGGCTTGGACACCCAGACCCAGGACTTCACGGTGGTCGGCGTCGGCGACATGTCCGGCGACGTGTTCGGCAACGGGATGCTGCTCTCCGAGCACATCCGGCTGGTGGCCGCCTTCGACCACCGGCACATCTTCCTGGACCCGGAGCCTGACACGGCGACCTCGTACGCGGAGCGTCGGCGGCTGTTCGAGCTGTCCCGATCGTCCTGGGAGGACTACAACCCGGAGCTGATCTCGGCGGGCGGCGGCATCTTCCCGCGTACCGCGAAGTCCATCCCGATCACGCCGCAGGTCCGGGCGGCGATCGGCCTGGACGACGACGTCACGCAGATGTCGCCACAGGACCTGATGAAGGCGATCGTCACCGCCCCGGTGGACCTGTTCTGGAACGGTGGCATCGGCACCTACGTCAAGGCGTCCACCCAGACCAACGCCGAGGTGGGCGACAAGTCCAACGACGCGATCCGGGTGGACGGGCGCAACCTGCGCTGCCGGGTGGCGGGCGAGGGCGGCAACCTCGGCTGGACCCAGCTCGGCCGGATCGAGTACGCGTTGACCGGTGGCCGGATCTACACGGACTTCATCGACAACGCGGCCGGCGTGGACACCTCCGACCACGAGGTGAACATCAAGATCCTGCTGAACACGGCGGTGGCCGACGGGGAGCTGACCACGGCCGAACGGGACGAGCTGCTGGCCGGGATGACCAACGAGGTCGCGGAGCTGGTGCTGCGGGACAACTACGACCAGGCGCGGGCGATCAACAACGCCCAGGCCCAGGCCGCCTCGCTGCTCCCGGTGCACCGCCGGATGATCAACGAGCTGGAGCGTTCCGGCGCGTTGGATCGGTCGTTGGAGGCGCTGCCGCCGGACGAGGAGCTGGCGGTCCGCAGCGAGTCCGGCCTGACCGCGCCGGAGTTCGCGGTGCTGCTCGCGTACGTGAAGATCGTCTTGGAGCGCGAGATTCTCACCGAGGGGTTGGCCGACGAGGAGTGGACGACCGACGTCCTGGTCAACTACTTCCCGACGCCGATGCGCGAGCGGTTCGCCGACCGGATGGGCCGGCACCGGCTGCGCCGGGACATCGTCACCACAGTGCTGGTCAACGAGGCGATCAACCGGGGTGGCATCTCGTTCATCTTCCGGGTGGTCGAGGAGACGGCGGCCAGCGCGGCGGACGTGATCCGGGCGTACGTGGTGGTCAGCGAGGTGTTCGGCCTGCGCGACCTGTGGGACGCGGTGGAGGCACTGGACAACAAGGTGGCGCCGGAGTTGCAGACCAGCGTCTACCTGGACACCCGCCGGCTGCTCGACCGGGCGGTGCGGTGGCTGGTCTCCAACCGGCGCTCACCGATCGACGTGCCCGCCGAGATCGCCCGGCTGCGGGACGGCGTCACCCGGCTCCTGCCGGGGCTTGAGGAGCTGTTCTACGGCAACGAGCGCCAGGGCATCGCCGCGCACATGGACTCGATGACCGAGCGTGGGCTGCCCCGCGAGCTGGCGGAGCGGGCGACCCGGCTCATGTACAGCTTCGGCCTCATGGACGTGGTGGAGACGGCGAACGCCAGTGGGCGGGACGTCAGCGAGGTGGCCTCGGTCTACTTCGTGCTGTCCGACCTGTTCCGGGTGGACTCGCTACTGTCGAAGATCTCCCTGCTGCCCCGGGAGGATCGCTGGCAGACGCTGGCCCGCATGGCGCTGCGCTACGACCTGTACGCCGCACTGGCCGCACTCACCGCGGAGGTGCTCGACTCCACCCCGGACGACCTGCCGCCACACGAGCGGGTGCAGCAGTGGGAGCAGTCGAACGCCACCTCGATCCACCGTGCCCGGCGGGCGATGGGCGAGTTCGACGAGTCGCGGGCCGATCTCGCCGCCCTCTCGGTGCTGCTGCGCCAGATCCGCACCCTGGTGCGGACCTCCGCAGCCGCCTGAGTCAGGTACGCCGGACGCGGTCCGGCCGGCCGGGTCACCCCGATCGGCCGGACCGCGTTTGTTCGTCCCGGGTCACGCCACCAGCGTGGCGAAGACGACGATGTTGTCCGGGTAGCTCTTGGCCGCCTCGTCGAACTGACCGCCGCAGGTCACCACCCGCAGGCTGGGCCGGTCGCTGGGCCCGTACACCAACTCGGTGGGGAAGGCCGTCTTCGGGTACGACTTCACCGAGTCGACCGAGAAGGTGGCCGGCACTCCGTCGGCACGGCGCACGGTGATGGTGTCGCCGGGGGTGAGGGCGCCGAGGTCGAAGAAGACGGCCGGGCCGAGCACCGCCGAGTCCACGTGCCCGACGACGACCGCGTTACCCGTCTCGCCGGGGCTCGCACCCGGCTCGTACCACCCGGCCTGGTCGGCCTTGTCCAGCGGGGGGACCTGGACGGTGCCATCCGGGTTGGTGCCCAACGACATGATTGTCGCGTCCACACCGATCCGGGGAATCTCGATGCTGGTCGGTGCCGAACGCGCCAACCCCGCTGGAGCATCCCCCTGAGCGGTCGACCGACCGTCGACCGGAGCGCCGGACCCGGTGACCTCGGGGCCGGCCTGGGCCAGCGGCTGCGGCGGTCGGGGAGCCGGCGCGGTCTTCAGCGAGGCACCGATCATGCCGGCGCCGATCATGGCCATGGTGACGACGACGGCCGTGCCGGCGGCACGCCACGGTCTCCCGTGACGGCCGCCGGCCCGTGTCGTCGTCACGTCAGACGAGCGAACCATCGGTCCGCCGACGACGCATCAGCACGATCCCGCCCAGCGCGGCGGCGCCGAGCAGGCCCGCCCCACCGGTAGCGAGGTTCCGGTCGGTGCCGGTGCTGGCGCCACCGTCACCACCGTCGACACCGCCGTGCGGCAGCACGACGAGCTCGCCCTCGCCGCACGAGCCCTTGAGCTCGTAGCGACCCGGCTTGGCGTCCTTGTCGACCTTGGCTTCGCCGTAGTAGACGAACTCGCGCTCCTTGTGCCAGTCACGCTTGTCCGAGCCGCGCTCGTCCTTGCCGTAACCGCCGCGCTCGTCCTTGCCGTAACCGCCGCGCTCGTCCTTGCCGTAACCGCCGCGCTCGTCCGAGCCGTAACCGCCGCGCTCGTCCGAGCCGTACTCGGAGCCGTGCTCGTCCTTGGAGTCCCAGCCCTTGTCCGAGCCGTACTCGGAGCCGTGCTCGTCCTTGGAGTCCCAGCCCTTGTCCGAGCCGTATTCCGAGCCGTGCTCGTCCTTGGAGTCCCAGCCCTTGTCCGAGCCGTACTCGGAGCCGTGCTCGTCCTTGGAGTCCCAGCCCTTGTCCGAGCCGTATTCC
>NZ_JBITJA010000007.1:301042-434392 GCF_044459545.1 Micromonospora sp. NPDC050276
CCGAGCCGTGCTCGTCCTTGGACTCCCAGTCCTTCTTGTGTTCGTCCTTGGAGTCCCAGTCCTTCTTGTCACGGCTGTTTTCGGCGTCCTGGCCGTGCTCCTCGCCCTTCCAGTCCTTGCTGCCCTCGTCGCCGTAGGCGTCGGCGGCAGCGCCGCCGCCCTGGCCACCCTTGTTCTCGTCCTTGCCCTTGTCGTCCTTGCCCTTGTCGTCCTTGCCCTTGTCGTCCTTGCCCTTGTCGTCCTTGCCCTCGTGGTCCTTGCCCTTGTCGTCCTTGCCCTTGTCGTCCTTGCCGTGCTCGTCCTTGCCCTTGTCGTGGTCGGAGGAGTCCTCCTCCTCACGCCACTCGCGGTCCTCGCCCCGGTCTTCGTGCGCCGGCTTGAGCTTGACCTTGCCGGTGACCTTGGACCACACGTACGCGTGCTCCTGCCGATCCGGGCAGATCTCGAGGAGCTTGACCTTGTCGCCAGCCTTGACGACGTGCGGCTTGGCGTAGACCTTGCCGTCGTCGTGGCCGTCGGCGAACGCGATCCCCGGTGCGAACACCAGGAGCGACGCGCCGCCGAGCGCGGCGCCCGCAACGACCTTCCCGAGCATCTTCTTAGCCATGACCTGCGTCACTCCATCCCTGTTGTCCTGAGCTCGGCGACAACCGAGCTAAGACCGACGTTAGACCTTTTCATGACTTATGAAGTGAAAGATTCGCGTTTTGACCTTTGATCCACGTAAGAGGTGAAGGGGTGCTACGCGGCTTTCGCCGCACTGAGCGCCGTGTCGAGCGGCCCGCGGCGTCCTGGGCGGCGAATCGTGTTCGGTGCTCGCCGTGCGGACCCGCGTGGGTCATCCGGTAATGACGGTGGCGGACCGCTCGGGTCTACTCGGGGGTATCCGTCCGAAACCGGAGAGCGAACCGCACCAGACCGCGCGGATCGCACAGCCGGGTGTGATCGACACGGCTTCCGTAATTTCGGGGTATCCCCCTAACGGGACGGCGCGGTTTCCGTGAACCCGAGTCGAGCACGCCACCCGTGCGCTGCGGTGGGTTTGCGCGGCGTGCTGAGCGGGGTCGGTCCGGTCGACGCGTGCTCTTCCCGGTCGGGGCACCGAAACCGTGCTGGAGGGGCCGGATACCGATGTGGTGCCGAGCCGGCCCCGGGCAACGCATCGAGCCATTGCCATGGAAGCGCTCCCATGCAAGAATCGGCGAACGCGGTTCAGCGAGCCACACCGCGCAGGCAGGGCAGTCGAGGGCACCCGGTTCACCGGGCGACGTCCCGCCGCCGATCGACCGGCCGACGCATGGGCCGGGCACCACCACCACCATCGCCCGTCCGGGTCGGGCGCCCCCCAAAAAATCCCGTTGGCGCCGGCGGCCGTCCGTGTAGGACGCCCACCGGGCCGTCCCGCCGGGCCGTACCTGGGCTCGGTCTCGCCCAAGGAGATCAGTGGCATGAATGTGTGGAGAAGGCTAACCGGCCCACGCCGGGCCCTCGCGCTCGCCGGCGCGGGTGCCCTGGTCGCCGGTGGGCTCGTAACGATTCCGGTTACCGCGGCGCAGGCCGCGACGCAGTGCGACATCGCTTACACGAGCAACGACTGGCCCGGCGGCTTCACCGCGAGCATCACCATCAAGAACGTCGGCGACCCGCTCAACGGCTGGACGCTGGGCTGGACCTTCCCCAACTCCGGCCAGCGCGTGCAGCAGGGCTGGTCGGCCGAGTTCACCCAGTCCGGCAGCCAGGTCACCGCCCGGAGCCTGTCCTACAACGGCACCCTGGCCACCGGCGCGTCGACGAGCATCGGCTTCAACGGCGCGTGGAGCGGCAGCAACCCCAAGCCGACCTCGTTCACCCTGAACGGCGTGGTCTGCAACGGTGGCACCACCCCGCCGACCACGCCCCCGCCGACCACGCCCCCGCCCACCACGCCCCCGCCCACCACGCCCCCGCCGACCACACCTCCGCCCGGCACCAAGGTCGACAACCCGTACGCCGGGGTGCGCGGTTACGTGAACCCGGAGTGGAAGGCCAAGGCGGACGCCGAGGCCGGCGGAAGCCGGGTCTCCAACAACCCCACCGCCGTCTGGCTGGACCGGATCGCCGCGATCAACGGCACGCCGAACAGCAGCTCAAACGGCGCCTTCGGGGTGCGGGACCACCTGGACGAGGCGCTGCGCCAGGGCGCCGGTTACATCCAGTTCGTGATCTACAACCTGCCCGGCCGGGACTGCTCCGCGCTCGCCTCCAACGGTGAGCTGGGCCCGGACGAGCTGCCCAAGTACAAGGCCCAGTACATCGACCCGATCGCCGCGATCCAGAGCGATGCCAAGTACCGCAGCCTGCGGATCATCAACGTCATCGAGATCGACTCGCTGCCGAACCTGGTGACCAACACCTCCGGACAGGCCGGCGGTACGGTGATGTGCGACACGGTCAAGGCCAACGGCGCTTACGTCAACGGTGTCGGCTACGCCCTCGCCAAGCTGGGCGCTATCGGCAACGTCTACAACTACGTCGACGCCGGTCACCACGGCTGGCTGGGCTGGGACACCAACTTCGGCCCGACCGCCGACATCCTGAAGACCGCCGCCGTCGCCTCCGGCAGCACGGTCAACAACGTGCACGGGTTCATCGTCAACACGGCGAACTACTCGGCGCTGCGCGAGCCGTACTTCAAGGTCACCGACAACGTGAACGGCCAGACGGTGCGGCAGTCCAAGTGGGTCGACTGGAACTACTACGTCGACGAGCTCTCCTTCGCTCAGGCGTTCCGCGACAAGCTGGTCTCGGTCGGCTTCAACTCCAACATCGGCATGCTGATCGACACCTCCCGCAACGGTTGGGGCGGCTCCGCGCGGCCCACCGGGCCGGGCGCCACGACCAGCGTCGACACGTACGTCAACGGGGGTCGCATCGACCGACGCCTCCACCTCGGCAACTGGTGCAACCAGGCCGGCGCCGGCCTCGGCGAGCGGCCGCGGGCCAACCCGGAGCCGGGCATCGACGCCTACGTCTGGGTGAAGCCGCCGGGTGAGTCGGACGGCTCCAGCAAGGAGATCCCGAACAACGAGGGCAAGGGCTTCGACCGGATGTGCGACCCGACGTACGGCGGCAACGCCCGCAACGGCAACAACCCGTCGGGCGCCCTGGCCGACGCACCGATCTCCGGTGCGTGGTTCTCCGCCCAGTTCCAGGAGCTCATGCGCAACGCCTACCCGGCGCTCTGATCGGGTAGCTCACGCACCAACCCGCTGCCAGTGGTTGGTGAGGCACTGCCGGCAGCAGGTTCCCCCCGGGTCCCCGGCTCGACCGTCGACGGTCGAGCCGGGGACCCCCCTTTGTGCCTCGATCAGGGCACGGTGCGTTCGATCGCCGCTCGGCCCTGCTCGGCCAGGTCCCGGCGGGCCTTGTCCAGGTTCTCCGGTGTGAGGTCCTGGCCGCGGGCCATCACCAGGTCCTCCGGTTCCCAGGGTTGCTCGCCCCCGGTGCGGATGTTGTCCCCGCCGGCGCCGGTGCCCGTCCCGGTGGCCCCGGAGCCGGCAGCGTACGGGTCGCCGATCAGATCGTCGGTGTCCGGCGCGAGATCGTCCGGTCGGCTGCGGGGCTCGGCGAAGCCCGGCGTGTCCCGGTCGGGGCCTCCGCCGGTCCGCAGCTGCGGCACGGTGGTGTCATCATCCACCGCCGAGGCCACCTCGGGGCTGTCCTCCAACGGCGGTTGGCGATCGCGATCGGTCATGGTGCTGCCTCCTGTGTCCGACACGGTGCCTGGATTCCCTCGCGTACCCCCTCGTGCCGCGCTCATGCCGCGCGGCACGGCGGTCAACTGCCGGGCTGCTGCTCGTTCGGTGCCGGCGGTTCCGCCGGGCGCAACCACTGCCAGAGCAGCATGAGCAGGCCGAACACGAGCATCGCCAGCCCGGCCCAGAGGTTGATCCGTACCCCTTCGGCCTTGTCGATCTCGGCCCGGCTGTCGAAGATGCCGATCAGCGTCACGATGATCCCGTACGCGACGAAGAGACCACCGATCACCCGGCGGATGTCAAACAGCCGGGCCGCGGCAGAACGCCGCTGCTCCGCCTGCGCCTCGTCGATCAACGGGTCCTGTGCCGGCTGGACGTCGCACGAATGCGCCCCGCCCGACCGGCCGGGGCGCCCTCGTATCCGTGGGCGATTCAGCGACCCAGTACGCGGTCCAGGAAGTCCCGGTAGTTGCGGACCGCCATCCGCAGTTGCTCGGTGTCGGCCGAGCCGGCGTCCTGCCAGCCGCCGAGCGTGCTCTTCTGCGCGGCCAGCGCCGAGGAGAGCGCCTGGATGGCCTCCTCCACCAGCGACTGCGCCTCGCCGGCCGCCGCCTTCGGGTCGTCGACGAAACGCAGCTGCACATCGCGCCAGCGGTCCCGGAAGCCCTGCGCGGTGTCCGTGTCGAGGAGTGTGGCCGGCTCGGCCGCGACGGTCGACCCAGCGGGTCGGGATGTTCCGGCGGACTCCAGCGTCGGGCTGGTGTCGTCACCGGGGACCGGCTCGCCGTCCGCGTCCGGGTCGACCATCTCCGGTGTCGCGCTGCCGTAGCCGACCGCGCCCGCCGGGGCGATGTCCCGATCGCTGGTCAGATCGCTGCGCCGCTCGGGGCCGCCGTCTGTACTTCCCGGCGGAACGACGGTCCGCGTGGAGGTGTCCGCGTCGGTGCGGTCGTCGAGGTCGGTGCGGTCGTCGACGTCCGTGTCGCGGCGGTGCAGCTCGGCGGTGGGGTCGGCGCGTAGGCCTTCCCGCTCGCCGTCCTCGGCGCCGTCGCCCGGCTGGGCGGTCCGTTCGGCCCGGGGGTCCGGCTGATCCTGCGGCCGTGGGCTGGCCAGCGCGGAGGCGGCCACCGCGTCGGCGACCGTGGTGGCGCCGAACGTCGTCGGCAGCGGCCCCGGCTCGTTGAATCCGCCCTCGTCGGTGGACCGGTCGTCGCGCCGGTGGCGCGGGTCGGTGTCGTCGGTTCGCTCGTGGGCGGCGGCCTGGTCGTCGAAGGTGCCCCGATCGTCGAGAGCGTCCTCGGGTACGTCGGAGCGGCCGGCCCGGTCGTCGGCCGGCGGTACCGGCACCGGTGCGGACCGGACGGCCTCCGGGTGGTCGTTGCTCACCTGCTGCTCTTCCTGGCGCATCGGTGGCCTCCTCAGCGGCTCGTGGCGTCGTGGTCCGGGTGGTGGCGCTGTTCGGGCGTACGGTTGCCGACCGGCTTCTCGCCGAGGAGGTCGGCGAAGAGTGCGCGGTAGTGCACGACCGCCTGTCGCAGCTCCTCGGTGCTGGCCTCGCCCCGGGAGTTGCGCAGGTAGATCTCGTGTGCGTCCCGGTAGTTGGTCAGCGTGCGGGCGTGCTCGACGGAGAGATGGGCGATCTGGTCGGAGAAGTCACCGGTCGGGTAGCCCTGCTCCTCGATGAGCCGGGTAACCAGTTCGTCCGCGTCACCCACGGTCTCGCCGGGGGAGTCGATGAAGCGGACCTGGAGTTCCTCCCAGGCGGCGCTGTATCGGGCCCGGGACTGCGGGCTGAGTGGGGTGAGCGTGAGCTCGGCATGCCGGCGTTCCCGGTCGCGCAGCTCGCGCTCCGCGGCGGACCTGCTGTCCTGCTCCGCCACCACCCGGTCGTACTCCGGCCCGAACCGGTTGCGCAGCGCGCGACGGCGGCTGAGCGAGCGGGCGGCCAGGGCCAGCACCGCGACGATCACCAGCACGACGAGCACGATGACGATTACCTGCGTGGGCGACATGGGCTCCTCCTTCGTCTCCTGGTATTCCCTCCGCGTAGTGATCGCCAATCCCGATCCGAGGCACTTTCCTGATGAGGGAGACCAGCAGCAGCGGACGGTTGGCTCGCGCGGCCCCGCCACGCTGGAGAAATACCACTTTCTGGAAAGATCAGCCATTTCGACCGGGAGCGGATCCCGGAGCGAGTCGTGCAAGCGCGTGGTTTCGTCGCACAGGTGAGTTCGAGGCGTACGGGACCATCGGCGACGAGCCGGCCGCGACCTACACCCGGGCCAGCTGGTCCAGGTCAAGGGCGGAAAGACGCCGGTGAGCCTGCGCTTCTCCACGGTCATCGGCGGCCGGGACTCCTCCGAAGCCACCCGCGACCCCGCCGGTCCGCCGACGGGGCGTTCGCCGTCTCCCCTCCGGCAGATCCCGGAGCGTCGATGTCGGCGCGACGGGCGGTAGTGCAACGGCCCTCGATTACGTATCCTGCCCAAGGCGCCCGCGCCGGTGCCCGGCGAACGGCCGGGCGCGCAGCCGGCCGGCGCGTTGCCCGGCGGTGCCGGCGCCCCTCCTGCCACCCCTGTACGGGCGAGGTCTGATGAGAACCCGCGACTGGCCGATCCGCTCGAAGCTGACCGCGTTGGTCGTCGCCCCGGTGACCGCGCTCCTGGCGCTGTGGATCTTTGCGACCACACTGACCTTCGGTCCCGCTCTGAACCTGCTCTCCGCCCGCACCCTGCTCTACGACCTGGGTCGCCCCGGCGAGGCCGTGGTCACCGAGCTGCAACGGGAACGCCGACTCTCGGTGGTGCAGCTGGCCAGCGCCACCGAGCTGCCGGCCCTGGACGAGCAGCGGCAACGCACCGATCGGGCGATCGCCGAGCTGCGTCGTCGGGTCGACGGCGAGGCGCTGCGCGATGCCGCCGACGACCTGTTGGAGGACCGGGTCGACCGGCTGCTCACCGCCGTGGCGGCGCTGCCGACCGGCCGGGAGTTCATCGACGACCGGATGATGGACCGGGCCGGCGCGATCGGCCTGTACAGCGGCATGGTCTCCGCGGCCTTCCAGGCGTTCGCCGGGATGGCAACCCTGAGCGATCCCGCCATCAACCGGCAGGCACTGGCACTCACCGCGTTGGGCCGCTCCCGGGAACTGCTCGGCCAGACCGACGCCATGCTGGCGGGCGTGCTGACCGCCGGCCGGTTCGCCCAGGGAGAGCACGCCCAGCTCGTCCAGGCCATCGGCAACCAGCGGTGGCTCACCGAGAGCGCGGTGGCCGACCTGCCCGAGGCCGGGCGCGTCGCCTACCAGCGGTTGACCGAGAACGAGGCGTTCACCAGCCTGCGCGCCATGCAGGAGGCGCTGATCGGGGCCAACAGGTCCGGTCGGCCACCGGTGGACGCGGCGTCGTGGCAGGCCAGTTACGACGCCGTGCAGCAGCAGTTGCGTGACTTCGAGCTGTCCGAGGCCGATGCCCTCACCGACCGTTCGGTGCCGATGGCGGTCCGCATCCTGGTGCGGCTGGCCGCCGCCGGCGTGCTCGGGCTGGTCGCCGTGGTGGTTTCGGTGCTGGTGGCGCTGCGGGTCGGCCGCACCCTGGTCCGCCGGCTCAGCGGCGTTCGCACCGCCGCACTGGAGTTGGCCGAGCACCGGCTGCCCGACGTGGTGACCCGGCTGCGCCGTGGCGAGCAGGTCGACGTCGCCCGAGAGGCGCCGCCGCTGGAGTACGGCCACGACGAGATCGGCGAGGTCGGCCGGGCCTTCACCGAGGTGCAGCGCACCGCCGTGCAGGCCGCGGTGGACGAGGTGACCCTGCGACGCGGGCTCAACGAGGTCTTCCTCAACATCGCCCGACGGAGTCAGAGCCTGGTGCATCGCCAGCTGCACCTGCTGGACCGGATGGAGCGACGCAGTGAGGACCCGGACGAGCTGGCCGAGCTGTTCCAGGTCGACCACCTGGCCACCCGGCTCCGCCGGCACGCCGAGGACCTGGTCATCCTCGCCGGCTCCGCACCCGGCCGGGGCTGGCGAAACCCGGTCGCGATGGTCGACCTGATCCGCGGCGCGATCTCCGAGGTCGAGGCGTACGAGCGGGTGGACGTCACCGCCGTGCAGCCGGCCGGCGTGCTGGGGCGAGCGGTTGGCGACGTCATCCACCTGCTCGCCGAGCTGGTCGAGAACGCCACCGCCTTCTCCCCGCCGGACACCCGGGTCACCGTCACCGGAACGCAGGTGGCCAACGGGTACGCCCTGGAGATCACCGACCAGGGGCTGGGCATGTCCGCCGCGGCGCTGGAGACCGCCAACACCCGGCTGGCCAGCTCACCCGAGTTCGATCCGGCGCAGAGCGCCCGACTTGGCCTCTTCGTGGTGGCCCGGCTGGCGGCCCGGCACGGCGTACGGGTGCGGTTGCGCCCCGCCGGCGAGAGTGGAGTGACCGCCGTGGTGCTGGTCCCCACCGACCTGGTCACCAGTGAGCCGCCGGCCGGGCCCGACCCGGCCACGCTCGGTGCCGCGTCGGCCGACCCGGGCCGCCGGCTGGCTCGAACGGCGCGCCGGGGCGCGGTGACCCGCTCCCGGACCCGTCCATCGGCGGCCCCGTCCGCCAGCCCGGCCCCGCCCGCCCCACCCACCGGAGCACCAACCTCGGCCAGCTCGCCCGGCAATGGGCGCGACGATGAGTCGGCGACCCCCGACGAGCCGGCCGACGAGCTCGATGGCCTGCCTCGCCGGGTGCGACGCCGTACCCCCACCGCCCATCCCCGGTCGACCGTCACCGACATGCCGTCGCCTCGCTCTCCGGAGGAGGTACGCCGGGTGATGGCGGCGCTTCAGGCCGGCACGGCACGTGGACGCGCCACCGTCATCACCCCGACCGCCCCCGCGCCAGCGGCGGGCTCGGCGGCGCCAACCGGTCCGGCGGTTCCGGCGACCTCCACCGACCCGCCGACGACCCCCGAGACTCCGACCGCGACTGGAAGGGACGCCTAGTGCGGCATTCGACCAAGCAGAGCGCCAGCCTCGACTGGTTGCTCGACGAGCTGGTGCAACGCGTACCGGCCGCCCGGGAAGCGGTGGTGCTCTCCGCCGACGGCCTGCTGCTCGGCAGTTCGGCGGCGTTGGAGCGCGCCGACGCCGAGCACCTCTGCGCGCTCGCCGCCGGCTTCTCCAGCCTCGCCCGGGGCGCCAGCCGGCACGTGGACGGCGGCCCGGTCCGGCAGACCGTGGTGGAGATGGAATCGGCGTACCTCTTCGTCACCGCCGCCGGACAGGGTGCCTGCCTGGCGGTGGTGAGCGACGCCGACGCGGACATCGGGCTGGTCGCGTACGAGATGGCGATGCTGGTGATCCGGGTGGGGGAGAACCTCGCCGCGCCGGCCCGATCGACAGCGGGCACCGGTGACGCGGACTGAGCCGCCCGGGCCGCAGCACGAGTGGCTGGACAGCGAGGCCGGCCCGGTAGTGCGCCCGTACACGCTCACCGGCGGCCGGGTACGCTCCGCCGTCGACGATTTCAACCTGGTCGCGTTCGTGCTGGCCGGTTCGGACGTCGACGCGGCGAGCCACCCGCACCTGCTGCCGGAGCATCGACGGCTGGTCGGGTTGGCCCGCCGGCCGGTGTCGGTGGCCGAGTTGGCAGCCGAACTGGACCTCGCGGTCGGCGTGGTCCGGGTACTGCTCGGTGATCTTCTCGCCGAGGGCCTGGTCGCGGTGCACGAGCCCCCGGCCGCCGGCATCCTTCCCGACGACGACATCCTCAAGGCGGTGGTCAGTGGACTCCGTGCGCTTTGACCAGGTGGGCACCAGCACCACCATCCCGCTGGCACTGAAGATCCTCATTGCGGGAGGCTTCGGGGCCGGCAAGACGACGCTGGTGAGCGCCCTGAGCGAGGTCCGTCCGCTGCAGACCGAGGAGGTGCTGACCGGTGCCGGGGTCGGCACCGACGACATCTCCGGCGTGGAGGGCAAGTCCACCACCACGGTGGCGATGGACTTCGGCCGGATCACCATCAACGACGACCTGCAGGTCTACCTGTTCGGCACGCCGGGCCAGGACCGGTTCTGGTTTCTCTGGGACGAGCTGGCCTTCGGCGCGCTCGGGGCGGTGGTGCTCGCCGACACTCGGCGGCTGGCCGACTGTTTCCCCTCCATCGACTACTTCGAGCAGCGTGGCATTCCGTTCGTGGTGGGGGTGAACTGCTTCGACGACTCCCGGCGGTTCAACCTGGAGACCGTACGCCGAGCGCTCGACCTGGACCCGGACGTGCCGATGGTGCTCTGCGACGCCCGGGACCGGCAGTCCGGGAAGATGGTGTTGATCTCTCTGGTGGAGCACGTCGCCCGACAGCGCGGCGAGCCGGTGCCGGCGGCCTGAGAACCGGGGCCGGAAAGCCGGTTAACGGGCGGGCAACGCGGGCAGCCTCTGGTTGGATCAACGAAGGATGCCGGCGGAGGAGTTGGACGTGAGCGGTCAGGGCGAGGTCGTCCACATCGGGGGTTACACCGCGCAGAGCGGTGGGCGGGGCAGCGGCATCGTCGCGGCACGTCGCGACCCGGGTACCGGGGCGTTGACCCCGCTCGGCACGGTGGCGGTCACCCCGTCCCCCTCGTTCCTGGCGCGGCACCCCACCCGTCCGGTGCTCTACGCGGTCAATGAGCTGGCGGAGGGGGAGATCAGCGCCTGGCGGGTCGGGGCGGACGGCGCGTTGGATCCGCTCGGCAGCCGATCGACCGGCGGGGCCGAGCCCTGTCACCTGGCGGTGCTGCCCAGTGGCGATCACCTGTTGGCGGCCAACTACGGCAGCGGCAGCGTCGCGGTCTTCCCGCTCGACCCGCAGGGCGTGCCCGGCGAGCGTTCCGACCTGGTGGTGCACGAGGGGCACGGTCCGGATCCGGAGCGCCAGGACCACGCCCACGCCCACATGGTCTCCCCGGGTAGGGGCCGGGAGCCGATCTTCGCCGTGGATCTCGGCACCGACTCGGTCTACCGGTACGACCTGGATGACGCGAGTGGACGACTGGTCCCGCGCGCACCGCGGATCCATACGACGCCCGGTGCCGGCCCCCGGCACCTGGCCCGTCACCCGGACGGACGGCGCTGCTATCTCGTCGGTGAGCTGGACGCCTCGGTCACCGCGTACCAGCTGACCGACGACGGCGCGCTGCACCAGCGCGGGCGGGTGGAGGCGAGCGGGCGGGCCGGTCACGTCCAGCCGTCGGAGGTCGCGGTCGCCCCGGACGGTCGGTTCCTCTACGTCGCCAATCGGGGCGTGGGGACCGTGGCGGTCTTCGCCCTGGCCGGGGAGCTGCCCGAGCTGGTGGCCGAAGTGGACACCGGTGGCGAGTGGCCCCGGCACTTCGCGCTGATCGGGGAGCACCTCTACGTCGCCGACGAGCGGGCGGACATGGTGCGGGTGTTCCGGCGCGACGCCGACACCGGCATCCCGGAGGCGGTCGGCGAGCCGGTGCCGGTGCCGAGCCCGACGTGCGTGCTGAGCTGAAAGCCGCGGTGCAGACGTGAGGATGACACCGATCCGGCAACGCCTCGGGGCTGCCGCGTCACCCTCTGTTGCAAAAAGGTGGTCAACTGTTTCTCCTCCGTAACTTTAGTCCGAACGGATGTGGCAGAGATGCCACCTAGTACGCAAGATGGTCACCGTGTCAGCAGGCCGCCATCGCATGCGTTCGAAACTCCGCCTAGCAGCCGCCGCCGCGACGGCGGGGGTGCTCGTCGTCACGACGGGCGCGTGGTTCGGCTATCGGGAGTTGATCCAGCCCAACTGCTCGGGCGAGATCCGGCTCGCCGTGGCGGTCGCCTCCGAGCTCGCGCCGGCGGTTGACGCCGCCGCGTCCCAGTGGGTCAAGGATGGCGCCGCGGTGGGCCCGACCTGCATCCGTGTCGACGTCTCCGCGTCCGACCCGGTCGACGTGGCGGCCGTGGTGGCCGCCAAGCACGGCGCTGTACTGGCCGGCGTCGGGCAGGCCAGTGGCACCGCCGTCAGCCCCGACGTCTGGGTGCCGGACTCCTCGACCTGGCTGCTGCGGCTGAAGAAGGACGCGACCGCGTTCGCGCCGACCAACGGCGCGTCCATCGCGCGTAGCCCGGTCGTCGTCGCGATGCCCGAGCCAATCGCCACCCGGCTGGGCTGGCCGGACAAGAAGTTCAACTGGACCGACCTGCTCAAGCAGGTCAACAGCAGCACTCCGCTGCGTACCGGGATCGTCGAGCCGACCCGCGACGCGGCGGGCCTGTCCGGCCTGCTCTCGTTGACCGCGGCCGCCAGCGCGGCCGGCGGCGACGCCCAGCGCAGCACCGTCGGCGCGCTCCGCGCCCTGGCCACCGGGCGTTCCTCGCTCCGCAACGACCTGCTCGCCCGCTTCCCGACGGCCAACGACGCGACCTCCATCGCCAGTGGGCTCGGCGCGGCGGCCCTGTCCGAAGAAGACGTGATCGCCTACAACAGCAAGAAGCCGCCGGTGCCGCTCGCCGCGCTCTACATGGAGCCGGCGCCGATGCCGCTGGACTACCCGTACGCGGTGCTGCCCGGTATCGAGCCGAGCAAGGCGTCGGCCGCCCGGGTGCTGTTCGAGCTGCTCACCAGCCCCACCTTCCGCAACCGGCTGGCCGCGCAGTCGCTGCGCGCGCCGGACGGCAACTGGGGTGAGGGCTTCAAGGCGCCGCAGGGTGCGCCGAGCCCGTCCGGCGGCGCGCCGACGGCACCGGCGAACGGTGGCACCGCGGCCGGCGGCCTGGACCCGGCCGCCATCCAGCGGGTCGTCTCCAGCTGGTCGATCGCCACCCAGTCCGGTCGAATGCTGGCCGTCATCGACGTCTCCGGCTCGATGAAGGAACAGGTGCCGAGCGCCAACAACCGCAGCCGGGAGGAGGTGACCGTGGACGCGGCGCGCCGCGGCCTCGGCCTCTTCGACGACTCCTGGTCGATCGGCCTGTGGACCTTCTCCACCAAGCTGGTCGGCAATCGGGACTACCGACAACTGGTTCCCATCGGGCCGCTCTCCAGTCAGCGGGCCCAGCTGGAGGGGGCGCTCGCCACCATCAAACCGTCCAGCGGCGACACCGGCCTCTACGACACCATTTTGGCCGCGTACCAGGCGGTGCAGGAGGACTGGCAGCCCGGCCGGGTCAACTCGATCGTGCTGTTCACCGATGGCAAGAACGAGGACGACAACGGCCTCAACCAGCAGCAGTTGCTCGCCAAGCTCAAGCAGCTCGCCGACCCGGAGCGGCCCGTCCAGGTCATCATGATCGGTATCGGCGAGGGCGTCAGTAAGGCGGAGCTGGAGTCGGTCACCAAGGTGACCGGTGGCGACGTGTTCGTCACCAAGGACCCGAACGAGATCGGCAGCATCTTCCTCAGCGCCATCGCGCGGCGTCCGCCGGCACCGCGCTGATCCGACGCTCAGATGTCAATGGGCCTGCCGTACCGTCGATCCGGTGCGGCAGGCCCGTTTTCGGCCACCAGGTTGAAGAAAAGTGACGGCAATACGTCGGAAGTAATCGGCAGTCATAGTTGTCGAGGCAGGATGTCGACTGTTCCGGCATAGTCGGTCCGCCTCCGGTCCGACCCGTCGGCCGGGGCCATCCTGTAGAGAGTGGGAGGGCCGGTGAGCGCGGCGACACTGTTGACCCCCGCCGTGTCGGCGGAGCCGGACGGCCGACCCGCCGGGCTGGTGGCCCGCGCCGACGAACGGGCCTACACCCGGGTCCTGGTGGTGCTGGACACCACCATCATCATCATCGCGTTGCTCATCGGATACGTCGCCCGGTTCGGTGACGACGAGCCGATCGGCTCGGAGATCCCGTACGTGCTGGTGGCCCCCGGGATGGTGCTGGCCTGGCTGATTTCGCTGAAGGCGCTCGGCTGTTACGACGACCGGGTGATCGGCTACGGGGCGGACGAGTACCGGCGGGTCAGCTCCGCCAGCCTGCGCCTGGCCGGGGCGATAGCCATCACCGGCTACATCGCCGACCTCGGCGTCTCCCGTGGCTTCCTCGGCATCTCCTTCGCGGTGGGCACTGTCGGGCTGGAGGTGGCACGGTTCGCGGCCCGCAAGCGCCTGCACCGGGCCCGTTCGCTGGGTGCCGGCTGGTCCCGCAGGGTGCTGGTGGTCGGCGACACCGCCCACGTGTTGGAGTTGGTGCACACGCTGCGCCGCGAGCCGTACGCCGGCTATCAGGTGGTGGGCGCGTGCATCCCGGACGCGCTGCTCGCGCCGGTGGCGCAACGGTTGGGTGACGTGCCGGTGGTGGGGTCGTTCCGGGGCATCCCGGAGGCCGCCACCGCGATCGGCGCGGACACGGTCGCGGTGACCGCCTCCGGTGAGTTGACCGCGGCCCGGCTGCGCCGCCTCGGCTGGCAGTTGGAGGGCACCGGCGTCGACCTGGTGGTGGCGCCCGCGCTGACCGACGTCGCCGGCCCGCGGATCCACACCCGTCCGGTTGCCGGCCTGCCGCTGATCCACGTCGAGGCGCCCGAGTTCCGCGGGGCCCGCAAGTTGGTGAAGGGTCTCGTCGACCGGTCCGTCTCGTCGCTGGCGCTGGCGGTGTTGCTGCCGCTCATCGCGTTCATCGCCCTGGCCATCAAACTGGACAGCCGGGGTCCGGTGCTGTTCCGGCAGGTCCGCGTCGGTCGGGGCGGGCAGGAGTTCGGCGTGTTCAAGTTCCGCACCATGGTGGTGAACGCGGACGCGATGCTCGCCGAGTTGACCGCCCGCAACGAGACCGACGGGCTGATGTTCAAGATGCGCCAGGACCCCCGGGTCACCCGCGTCGGCCGGTTGCTGCGCAAGTGGTCGCTGGACGAGCTGCCGCAGCTGGTCAACGTGCTGCTGGGCCAGATGAGCCTGGTCGGGCCCCGCCCGCCGCTGCCGTCCGAGGTGGCCCGCTACGACGGCGACGTGGCCCGGCGGCTGCTGGTCAAGCCGGGCATGACCGGCCTGTGGCAGGTCAGTGGCCGCTCCGACCTGAGCTGGGAGGACGGCATCCGACTCGATCTCTACTACGTGGAGAACTGGTCCCTCGCCGCCGACCTCACCATCCTGTGGAAGACCTTCGGCGCGGTGCTGAACGGCCGCGGAGCGTACTGACCTCGCCGGTCACGGTTGCGGGCCGGTCCAGTCCAGGCAGACGACCACCGCGTCGTCGACCAGGTCGCCGGCCACGAACGCGCGCAGGTCACCGATCAGCGACCGGACGGCGTCCAGCGGTGCCATCGGCCCGGTCCGCCGCAAGAACCGGTCCAGTGCCGTCTCGCCGTAGCGCGTGTGCTGCCCGGTGGCCTCCACCACCCCGTCGCTGACCACGAAGAGCCGGTCACCGCGCTCCAGCGGGAACTTCTGCTCGTGGTAGTCGGTCGCCTCGAACATGCCCAGCGGGAACTGCGCCTCCAGGGGCTGCTCGGTGACCTCCCCGTCGCGCAGCAGGACCAGTCGGGGCGACCCGGCGTCCACCACGGTCATCATCCCGGACCGCAGGTCCAGCTCCATCAGCAACGCGGAGAGGTGCTGCTCGCCCCGGTACAGGTCGTAGATGGCCTGGTCGGCGAGGGCGGTCTGGTCGGCCAGGCTCAGTCCGGCCCGGCGCGCGTTACGCAGCGCGTGGGTGGCCAGCGAGGTGAGCAGGGAGGCGGCCACGCCCTCACCGGTGCCGTTGATGGTGGACAACCAGAGCCGTTCCCCGTCGTCGGACCAGTCGAAGCTGTCGCCGCGCACCGTGTACGCCGGCTCCAACTGCCCGGCCAGGCTGAACGAGGGGCGGACCCGGCTGCGGCCGGGGAGCAGGTCCCACTGCATCTCGGCGGCCAGGGTGAGGCGTTGGGTGCGGCGGGCGGCCCGATAGACGTCGGTGCCGGCGGAGACCGCCGCCACCTCGTGGGCGAGCGCGGTGGCGATGTCGGTCAGCTCGGCGATCATCTCTCGGTCGTCCGGCACGGGGGCCAGGCACAGCACCCCCCGGCGCTCGCCCCGCATCGTCACCGGGAACCAGGCGGTGCCCTCGGTGAGTATCGGTGACTGGTGGTCGAAGGCGCGCCAGGCCGGGTGCCCGGGGCTGGTGATCGAGTCACCGTCGGTGAGTGGCAGCAGCTCCGCGAGTCGGTAGTCGACCTGGTAGAGCTCGACGTCGGTGATCCCGTACGACCGGGCGAGGACATCCCCGATACGACCAACGAGCCGGTCAGCTGGTGCCTCGTTCAGGGCACGTCGTGCCTGATTGACCGGTTCGCTCATGGTCACTCCCTCGCTGAAAGCTCGACCACCAGTAGGTTCGGAGTAGTCTCGGGCCACCATGGCCGAACTGAACCGTCCGACGGACCCTGAGACGAGTATGGCTGCCGCGCTGGACGCGGCGGCTGCTGCCCTGCTGGGCATTTGGGAGTCTGCCCGGGAGGGGACCGCCAACCGCGTCTCCGGGCCCCAGTTACGAGCGGTGATGGTGGTGGAGCAGTCCGACGGGATCAACCTGCGTCGGCTCGCCACCCGCCTCGACATGTTGCTCAGCTCCGCCAGCCGCCTCTGCGACCGGTTGGTCGCCGCCGGCATGCTGGAGCGCGAGCCCGGCCGCTTCGACCGGCGGGAGATCTCGCTGCACCTCACCCCGGAGGCCCGCCGGCTCCTCGCCGAGCTGCGGGCCGACCGCCAGGCCCAACTCGGCGCCGTGCTGGCCGGGATGACGCTGGAGGGCCGCGACGCGCTGCTGCGCGGGATGCGGGAGTTCGACGAGGTCGCCCGCCGCCAACAGGCGCAGAACCCGCCGCCGGTTGAGTCGACGGACCAGGGTGACTGGCCGGACGACCCGGACCGGCCCGGTGGGCGGTCGAGGGACTGGTCGGTGGATTCGGAAAGGCAGCCCCACGCGCTGTGGACGGGCCCGTCGGGGGGCCTGGAACGATCGGTCGGCACCACCCGAGAATGGCCGGCCGACGAACCGCCGGTGGCCCGTACCGCCTGATCGAGCCGGCCGGTCGTCGCCGTCGGTCACGCCGGACGCCCATCGCGCGGGGCAGTGATCAGCTGGGCCGAGCCAGCCATCCGGCCGGCTGGGCGACGATCCGGCGAACCACCGAGCCGGCGGCACCCACGGCGGCGGCCTCCGCGCCGAGCGTCGACGGCCGAACCGTGACCGGCGACCAGGCGGCGGTGAGCACCCGGCTGCTGATCTCGGCGAGCACCGGGGGGCACAGCCAGGGTGCCAGCGCCGCGTAACCGCCACCGAGCACCACGGTGTCCAGGTCGAGCAGGTTGACGACGCCGGCCACCGCGACGCCGAGCGCCGTCCCGGCGTCGTGCAGCGCCCGCAGCGCGTCGGCGTCGCCGGCCTCGGCCAACTCGGCCAACCGTGCCGTCGCCGTGTCCGCGGGAAGCTCCGCCCGGGCCAGCCCAGCGGCGGACACGATCGCCTCCTGGCCGGCGTACTGCTCCAGGCAACCCTGCCCGCCGCAGCGGCACGGGCGGCCCTCGGGGTGGACCGGGAGGTGCCCGATTTCCCCGCTCCACCCGCGTACGCCGCGAAACAGCGCCCCGTCCAGCACGATGCCGGCACCGATGCCGACCTCTCCGGATATGTGCAGGAAGCTGGACGGGCCGGGTGGTCGGGCGTGCAGCTCGCCAAGCGCGGCGAGGTTGGCCTCGTTGTCCACCGTCAGCACGGGGACACCCGGTACCTCCTCGATCAACGGAGGGTGCTCGGCGAGCAGCGCGGGCACCGGCACGTCGCGCCAGCCGAGGTTCGGCGCGAGCCGGACCAGCCCGCTGTCGTCCACCAGGCCGGGCACCGCGAGCGCGGCCCCGACCAGGGTGAGGTCGTGCCGGGCAGCCTCGTCCCGGGCCGCCGCGGCCATCTCGGCCAACCGGGCCAGGGCGTCGGCGGGCGCCACCGGGCGCAGGTCGGCCCGGTGCACCGTGCGGTGCCGCACCTGACCGGCCAGATCGACCACGCAGACGGCCAGGTAGTCGACGTTGACCTCCAGGCCGAGCCCGGCCGGCCCCTGGTCGGCCAGCACCAGTCCACGGGCCGGGCGGCCGGCGCCGGAGCGTGGCGCCGGCTCGGACTCACTCACCAACCGACCGCCGAGCAGGTCCTCGACCACCGCGGAGACGGTGGCTCTGGTGAGGCCGGTCGCGGTCGCCAGGTCGGCCCGGGACGGAGGTCGGTCGGCCGCGGCGATCCGGCCGAGGACCAGGGCGAGGTTGAGCTCGCGCAGACTGCCCTGCCGGACTGCGCCGGCCGGGGCGTGGGTGAGGCTCACCCCTTGACAGTGCCATATGGTGGGCAAATAATTCAATCGCTGAACAAATAGCGGACAACACCACCCCGGAGGTCGCTCATGGCACCCCGTCCCACCCCCGCCGACAAGTTTTCCTTCGGGCTCTGGACCGTGGGCTGGCAGGCCCGCGACCCGTTCGGTGACGCCACGCGTCCCGAGCTCGACGCGGTCGAGGCAGTGCACCGGCTCGCCGAGCTGGGCGCGTACGGCATCACCTTCCACGACGACGACCTGATCCCCTTCGGCGCCGACGCCGCCACCCGTGACCAGCACATCGCCCGGTTCCGCAAGGCGCTCGACGAGACCGGCCTGGTGGTCCCCATGGTCACCACCAACCTCTTCACCCACCCGATCTTCAAGGACGGCGGCTTCACCAGCAACGACCGCGACGTCCGTCGCTTCGCGCTGCGCAAGGTGCTGCGCCAGGTCGACCTGGCCGCCGAGCTGGGTGCCAGCACCTTCGTCATGTGGGGTGGCCGCGAGGGCTCCGAGTACGACCTTGCCAAGGACGTGCACGCCGCGCTGGACCGCTACCGCGAGGCGGTGAACCTGCTCACGCAGTACACCATCGACAAGGGCTACAACCTGCGGTTCGCCCTGGAGCCCAAGCCCAACGAGCCGCGCGGCGACATCCTGCTGCCGACCATCGGGCACGCGCTCGGCTTCATCTCCCAGCTGGACCACCCGGAGATGGTCGGCCTCAACCCGGAGGTCGGCCACGAGCAGATGGCCGGGCTCAACTACGCCCACGGCATCGCCCAGGCGCTCTGGCAGGGCAAGCTGTTCCACCTGGACCTCAACGGCCAGCGCGGCATCAAGTACGACCAGGACCTGGTCTTCGGCCACGGCGACCTGATGAACGCGTTCGCCCTGGTGGACCTCCTGGAGAACGGCGGCCCCAACGGCGGGCCGACCTACGACGGGCCGCGGCACTTCGACTACAAGCCCTCCCGCACCGAGGACATGGACGGCGTGTGGGCCTCCGCGGCGGCCAACATGAGCACCTACCTGCTGCTCAAGGAGCGCGCGGCGGCGTTCCGCGCCGACCCCGAGGTGATCGAGGCGCTCGCCGCCAGCAAGGTCGGCGAGCTGAGCACGCCGACGCTCGGCGAGGGCGAGGGCTACCAGGAGTTCCTGGCCGACCGGTCCGCGTTCGAGGATGTCGACGTGGACGCGGTGGCCGCCCGGGGCTTCGCCTTCGTCCGGCTCAACCAGCTCGCCGTCGAGCACCTGCTCGGCGCCCGCTGAGGCCCCCGCCATGCCGTTGGTCGCAGGCGTCGACTCGTCCACCCAGTCCTGCAAGGTGGTGATCCGGGACGCGGAGACCGGCACCCTGCTCCGGCAGGGCCGAGCACCGCACCCGGACGGCACGGAGGTCGACCCGGAAGCCTGGTGGCAGGCGCTGCGTAGCGCCGCCGAACAGGCCGGCGGGTTGGCCGACGTGGCGGCGATATCCGTCGCCGGCCAGCAGCACGGCATGGTCTGCCTCGACGAGGACGGCCGGGTGGTCCGCCCGGCACTGCTGTGGAACGACACCCGATCCGCCGATGCCGCCGCCGACCTCATCGAGGAGGCCGGCGGCGGCGCGGCGGGCGGTCGGTTCTGGGCCGAGGCCACCGGCAGCGTGCCGGTGGCCAGCTTCACCCTCACCAAGCTGCGCTGGCTGGCCCGACACGAGCCGGAGCAGGCCGTCCGGGTGGCCGCCGTGTGCCTGCCGCACGACTGGCTGACCTGGCGGCTGGCCGGCGCACCGGGGTTGGGCGCGCTGCGTACCGACCGGGGTGACGCCAGCGGCACCAGCTACTGGTCGCCGGCCACCGGCGAGTACCGGATGGACCTGCTGGAGCAGGGCTTCGGCCGGCAGTTGATCGTGCCGGAGGTCCTCGGCCCGGCGGAGTCGGCGGGGAAGCTGGCCGACGACCTGGGCGGCACGGGTGGCGCGCTGCTCGGCGCGGGCACCGGGGACAACGCCGCCGCCGCGCTCGGCGTCGGCGCCGGTCCGGGTGACGTGATCGTCTCGATCGGCACGTCCGGCACCGTGTTCAGCGTCGCCGACGTGCCGGCGGCCGACGAGAGCGGTGCCGTGGCGGGCTTCGCCGACGCGTCCGGGCGGTTCCTGCCGCTGGTCGCCACGCTCAACGCCGCCCGGGTGCTGGACGCCGCAGCCGCGCTGCTCGGCGTCAGCCTGGACGAGTTGGCCGACCTGGCGCTGTCCGCGCCGGCGGGTGCCGGTGGGCTGGTCATGGTGCCCTACCTGGAGGGGGAGCGGACGCCGAACCGTCCGCTCGCCACCGGTGCGGTGCACGGGCTGACCCTGCGCACGTCGACCCCCGCGCATCTGGCCCGGGCCGCCGTGGAGGGCATGCTCTGCGCGCTCGCCGACGGCCTGGACGCGCTGAAGGCGCAGGGCGCCACCGCCCGCCGGGTCATCCTGATCGGTGGGGGCGCCCGGTCCGCCGCGGTCCGCCGGATCGCACCGCAGGTCTTCGGCTGCCCGGTCGTCGTCCCGCCGGCCGGGGAGTACGTCGCCGACGGTGCTGCCCGGCAGGCCGCCTGGGTCGCCCTCGGTGGCGCCGCGCCGCCGGTCTGGGCGGTCGAGGGCACCGAGGAGTACGCGGCGGAGGCCGTCCCCGCCGTGCGCGACCAGTACGCCGCAGCTCGCGGGTTGGTTCTCGACCGGCGCTGAGCGTCGGGATCGACACGGGTGGGTGCCGGCCGACGGTGACCGGCACCCACCCGCGTGACGACCTGCCGCACGGAGTCTGGTTGGCTGCCGGTCATGACGGTGACCAGTGGCGGGTCCGACCGGCGCCCGCACGGTCGGGGCGGTGGGCGGGCGCACCGGTTGTACAGCGTCGTGGTGTTCGTGCTGCTCGCCTCGCTGGACAACGTGGCGATCGGGCTGGTCCCACCGTTGTACGGACCGATCTCCGACGCGTTCGACGTGTCCGGCCGGCTGCTCGGCGTGGTCACCGCGGTCAGCTTCCTGGTCAGCGCGGTCGCCGCGGTCGGTTGGGCGTACGTCGGGGACCGGACCAACCGTAAGCCGCTGCTCATGGTGGGCACGCTGCTCTGGGCGGCGGGCACCGGCGGGAGCGCGCTCGCCGGCGGTTACCTGACGTTCCTGGCCGCGCAGCTGGTCGCGGCGGTCGGTCTCGGCGCGGTCGGCTCGGTGGGCTTCTCCGTGGTCACCGACCTGATCTCACCGAGCCGGCGAGGTCTGGTGATGAGCTTCTGGGGGCTCTCCCAGGGGGTCGGCACCCTCGCCGGCACCCTCGTCGGCGGGCTGCTCGGCTCGACCGACTGGCGGCGGCCGTTCCTGCTGCTGACCGGCGTCGGCCTGGCCGCCACCCTGGCCTACCTGTTCACCTACGACATCCGGCGGGGCCAGAGCGAGCCGGAACTGGCCGGCCGGCTGGACGCCGGCGCCGAGTACGACTATCGGATCAGCCGCGCCGACCTGCCGCGCATCCTGGCCCGGCGCACCAACCGGTGGCTGATCCTGCAGGGTCTGACCGCGCAGGCCGCGTTCGGCTCGCTGGTCTGGCTGCCGGTGCTCTTCGCCGAACGGGCCGAGGCCCAGGGCTACTCGGCGTCGACCGCGGTGGTGGTGGGCAGTGTCTTCGCCACCCTGTTCCAGCTCGGCGGGGTGCTGTCCATCGTGGGCGGGCTGATCGGCGACGCGGTGCAACGGCGTACCCCGAGAGGGCGGGCGCTGGTCGCCTCGGTCGGCATCCTCGCCGCGCTGCCGTTCTATCTGGTGTTGTTCTTCGTTCCGGTGACCATCGACGTGCCGGACGGCGCGAGCGGCGGCGCCGTGGTCGGCGCGGTGCTGGCCAGCGTGTTCACCGAGCCGTCGGTCGGGCTGAGTCTGCTCACCGCGATCGTGGCGCTCGCGTTGACCTCGGCCAACTCGCCGAACTGGTTCGCGTTGATCGCCGACGTCAACCCACCGGAGCACCGGGGCACCGTCTACAGCCTGGGCAACCTCGTCAACGGAGTCGGGCGCGCGGCCGGCAACGGGCTGGTCGGGGTGGCCTTCCAGGCCCTGCGAGCCGCATTCCCGCCGCCGTTGAACTTCGCGGTCGGGCTGGCCGCGTTCCAGCTCTTCTTCATCCCGACCGGTGTCATGTACTGGCTCGCCTCGCGGACCTCACCGGCGGACATCGACAACGTGCACGACCTGCTGCACACCCGAGCCGACCGCCTCTGAACCCGCACCCGACCGGCCCGCCCCCGACTGTTCCTCGACGGGCGGGCCGGTCGGCGTGGGGTCAGCCGCGCAGCCAGACGGTCACGTCGGTCGGGACCGCGCCGTCGTCGTCCAGGGCGGCGCTGGCGGCGAGCACCTCGGCGCCGGCCGGCACCGGTACCGGGGTGGCACCGAAGTTGGTCAGCACTGTCAGCTCACCGTTGCGGAAGCTCAGCACCTCGTCGCCGGAGGACAACCACTCCAGGGTGCCGCGGCCCAGCCCGTGGGCACGGCGCAACCGCAGCGCCGTGCGGTACAGCTCGTACGTCGAGCCGGGCACGTCGCGCTGACGGTCCAGCGCGTACTCCGCCCAGAGCGCGGGCTGCGGCAACCAACTGGCGTCGGTCGGCCCGAATCCGTACGACGGGGCGTCGGCCTCCCACGGGATCGGCACCCGGCAGCCGTCCCGGCCGCGCTGGGTGTGCCCGCTGCGCGCCCAGGTCGGGTCCTGCCGGGCCTCGTCGGGCATCGTGGTGTGCTCGGGCAGCCCCAGCTCCTCGCCCTGGTAGAGGTACGCCGAGCCGGGCAGTGCGAGCATCAGCAGGGTGGCCGCCCGGGCCCGGCGCAGACCGAGTGCGGCGTCGGGCTGCGGGTCACCGATGCCGATGCCGTTGGGGCGTACGGTGCCGACCGGCAGGCCGAGCCGGGAGGCGTGCCGCACCACGTCGTGGTTGGACAGCACCCAGGTGGTCGGCGCGCCGACCGAGTCGGTCGCCTCGAGCGAGCGGGTGATCACCGCGTACTGGGCCGGTGCGGTCCACGCCGCGAGCAGGTACTCGAAGTTGAACGCCTGGTGCATCTCGTCCGGGCGGACGTAGCGGGCCAACCGCTCGGCCGGCTCCACCCAGGCCTCGGCGACCAGCACCCGCTCGCCGGGGTAGCTGTCCAGAACCTGCCGCCACTGCCGGTAGATCTCGTGCACGCCGTCCTGGTCCCACATCGGCGGGCGGGGTTTGTCGATCTCGTTGCCGGAGAGGATCTCCTGGGGCTCCTGCCAGTCGGCCAGGTCGGCCTGCTTGATGAGGCCGTGCGCCACGTCGACGCGGAAGCCGTCCACCCCACGGTCCAGCCAGAACCGCAGCACGTCCAGGAACTCCGCGTGCACCTCCGGGTTGTCCCAGTTGAGGTCCGGCTGCCCGGTGTCGAACAGGTGCAGGTACCACTGGCCGGGTTGCCCGTCGGCGTCGACAGTGCGGGTCCAGGCTGGACCACCGAAGACGCTCTGCCAGTCGTTCGGCGGCTGGTCGCCGCCCGGGCCTCGGCCGTCCCGGAAGATGTACCGCGACCGTTCCGGGCTGCCGGGCGCGGCCGGCAGCGCGGCCTGGAACCAGCGATGCGCCGAGGACGTGTGGTTCGGGACCAGGTCGACGATCACCCGCAGGTTGCGGGACCGGGCCTCGGCGATCAGCTTGTCCGCGTCGGCGAGGGTGCCGAACAGCGGGTCGATGTCGCGGTAGTCGGCCACGTCGTAGCCGGCGTCGGCCTGTGGCGAGGGGTAGAAGGGAGAGAGCCACACCGCGTCCACGCCCAGCTCGACCAGGTGGTCGAGGCGGGCGGTGATGCCGGGCAGGTCACCGATCCCATCCCCGTCCGAGTCGGCGAACGAGCGGGGGTAGATCTGGTAGATGGCGGCCTCGGTCCACCAGCCGGTGGCCGGTTGGTCGGAGGAGGTCTGCTGCGTCGGGTCGGTGTTCAGGGTCGTCTCCCGTGTTGCGGTGTGGATTTCAGTGTGCCCGGGGCGGTGCGGTCGAATCCCGAACCACCAACCGGGTGGGCAGGACCACCGGAGTGTCGCAACCGGCGGCCCGTTGACTGACGACAGGGTTCGGCGGTCGGGCCCCGAGCGGGTCGAGCAGCATCTGGGCGGCGAGCCGGCCCTGCTCGGCGGCGGGCTGGGCGACGGTGCTGAGCCCGAGCACACCGGCCAGGTAGTGGTCGTCGATGCCGACCACGCTGACGTCCTGCGGCACCCGCAGTCCGACGTCGCGCAGGGCGGTCATCGCGCCCATCGCCATCTCGTCACACGCGGCGACGATCGCGGTCGGCGGCTCACCGCGGGCCAGCAGTTCGGCGGTGGCCCGGTTGCCGCCGTCGATGGTGAAGGTGGACTCGATGTCCAGGGTCGGGTCGGGTCGCAGGCCGGCGGAGCGCAGCGCCGCCTGGTAACCCCGCCGTCGGTCGAGGTGGGTGGTGAAGGCCAACTCGTCGTCCGGGTCGCCGGAGATGTGGGCGATCCGGCGGTGGCCGAGGTCGATCAGATGCTTGGTGGCGACTCGCGCGGCGGCCACGTCGTCGATGCGTACACACGGCCAGTTGGGCACCCTGCTGCCCGAGCTGATGGTGACTCCGGGCAGTTCCAGCGTGGCAAGCGCGGTCAGGTCGGCCGGACGCAGGGGCGTGGCGACAAGCATGATGGCGTCCACCCGCTTGTGCAGATTGGCCGTACGCAGGACCCGCTGGCGGACCTGCTCCCGGCCGCCCAGATTGTAGAGCAGCAGGTCGTAGCCGGACTGGTGGAGGTACTCCTCGACCGCTTCGACGACGGTGCTGAAGAACCAACGGGTGATGCGGGGGACGACCACCGCGACTGTGCCGGTGCGACCACCGGCGAGCCGCGACGCGCTCGGTGAGACCTCGTAGTCGAGCTGCTCGGCGGCGGCCAGTACCCGGCGCCGGGTGGCGGCCGAGACCGTCGGCAGCCCCCGCAGGGCCCGCGAGACGGTGGCCGTGGAGACCCCGGCCAGCCGGGCCACATCATCGATCCTCGTCACGGTTTCCCCCGCTCGGTGCCCGGTGCCCGCCGCCGCCCGACGGTCCGGGCGGCGGCGGGCGCGCGGTCAGCCCTTGACGCTGCCGGCGAGCAGACCTCGCACGAAGAAGCGCTGCAGGGACAGGAACACGATGAGCGGTACGACGATCGACACGAACGCGCCGGCGGTCAGCCGTTGCCACTCGTTGCCCCGCGTGCCGGCCATCTCGGCCAGCCGGACGGTGAGCGGGGCGGTCTCGTCGCCACCGCCGGCGAAGATCAGCGCGACCAGCAGGTCGTTCCAGACCCAGAGGAACTGGAAGATGCCGATCGCGGCCAGCGCCGGGGTGATCAGCGGCAGCACGATGGTGCGGAAGATCTTCGGGTGGGTGGCCCCGTCGACCCGGGCCGCCTCCATCAGATCCCCCGGCAGTTGCGAGATGAAGTTGTGCAGCAGGTAGACGGCGAACGGGAGCGCGAAGCAGGTGTGCGCGAACCACACCTGGGCGAACTTCTGTTCGTCGACCAGGTCCCAGGCCGGCATCAGGGTGACGCCGCCGAGGCTGACGCCGGTGGAGAAGAACTTCAGCAGTGGCACCAGCGCCATCTGCAACGGCACGATCTGCAGCGCGAAGATCGCGATGTAGGCCCAGTCCCGACCGCGGAAATTGATCCACGCGAGCGCGTACGCCGCCAGGGAGGCGAAGGCGAGCGGGAAGAGCACCGACGGGATGGTGATCGCCAGGGAGTTGATGAAGTAGCTGGCCAGCTGCCCGGACGACGATGACCGGCCGAACAGGACCTGCTGGTAGTTCTCCAGTGTGAACTGCGGGTTGGTGAAGGCCGTCCACCAGCCGGTGGTCTTGATCTCGTCTTCGGGTCGGAGCGAGGAGATGAACAGGCCGAAGGTCGGGATGGTCCAGACCACCGCGATGACGATCGAGACGAGCGTCGCGGTGCGGCTGTTCAGCCGCTTGCGGACCCGCCCGGCGGTGGTCTTCGGTCCGTCGGTCCGCTGGGTGCCGACGGCGGTTGTGGGCGTGGCAGTGGTCATCTCAGCCCTCCCGCTGCTGACGGAGGTTGCGGATCTGGTAGATCACGATCGGGATGACCAGGATGAAGAGGAAGACCGCGAGCGCGGAGCCCTGCCCGTTCTCGCCGTACCGGAACGCCTGGTTGTACATCTCGTTGGCGATCACGCTGGTGTCGTAGTTGCCGTTGGTAGCGGTTCGGACGATGTCGAAGACCTTGAGCGTGGCGATCGAGAGGGTCACCACCACCACGATCAGCGCCGGTCGGATGGTCGGCATGGTGATCCGCCAAAACATCTCCCACGGGCTGACTCCGTCCAGCCGGGCGGCCTCCACGATGTCGCCGGGGATGGCCTTGATCGCGGCGGAGAGCACCACCATGGCGAAGCCGGCCTGGATCCAGACCATGATGACGATCAGCAGCAGCGTGTTCAGCGGTGATTCGAGCAGCCACTGCTTGGGCTCGCCGCCGAGGCTGACCACGATGTGGTTGAGCAGGCCGATCTGGTCGCCATCGCCGCGGTAGGCGTAGACGAACTTCCAGATGATGCTCGCGCCGACGAACGAGATCGCCATCGGCAGGAAGATCAGTGACTTGGCGACGGCCTCGAACCGGGCCTTGTCCACCAGTACGGCGTAGATCAGGCCGAAGCCGGTCGCCACCAGCGGGACCAGGATCACCCAGATCAGGCTGTTGGTCAGCACCCGGATGATCGAGTCGTCGGAGAACATCCATCTGTAGTTGGCCAGGCCGACCCACTCGTTGCTGTCCTTGTCCATCAGGGAGAGCAACGTGGTGCGGATGGCCGGCACGACCAGCCCGATGGTGAGCAGCAGCACCGTCGGCAGCATGAAGAAGAGCGCGAAGAGCCCTTCCCGTTGCCTCGGGCGCCGGGGGAGCGGGGCACCGCTGGCGGACGCGGCGACGAGCTGCGCCTCCCGACGGCGGGCGAACCAGGCCGGCACCACGTCGAGAAGCAGGAGCAGACCGCCCACCACCGCGACGAAAGCGATCAGCCCGTACATCAGCATGAGGAACTTCGGCTGCTCCTCAGCGAAGTCGAACTCCATCGACCCTCCCAGGTCCAGATCCGTCGGTGGGCCGGCCCGCGGGTGCGGACCGGCCCACCGCTCAGATCACTTCCAGCTGCTCTCGATGCCCTGGAGCACCGACGCGGTGTCCTTGCCGTTGATCCACTCGACCATGCCCTTCCAGAACGTCCCCGCGCCGACCGCGGCCGGCATCAGGTCGGATCCGTCGAAGCGGAAGACGCCGGTCTTGTCCTGCAGGATCTGGACGGAGAGCTTGTCGATCGGGCTGGCGACGTTGGCGATGTCCAGCTTGTTGTTCGCCGTCACCCAGTTGCCGAGCTTCGCGCGGCTGTTGACGTACTCAGCCGAGGCGAGGTAGGTCTGCACCGCCTGCACCTCGGGGCGGTCGGTGAAGCCGACGACGAACTCGCCCGCGCCGAGCACCGGCTTGCCCTTGGCCGTGTCGATGGCCGGGAAGTAGAACGCGAACGCGTCGCCGTCCTCGGCCACCTTGGTGCCCTCGGGGAACTGGTTGGCGTAGAACGACGCCTGGCGGTGCATGGCGCACTTGCCGGTGGTGACCGGCAGGCCGGCCTCACCGAAGGCGGTGGTGCCGATGCTCTTCACCCCGCCGAAGCCGCCGTTCATGTACTTCTCGTTCTTCAGGATCGTGCCGGCCCGGTTGACCGCGTCGACGATCCGCGGGTCGTTGAACGGGATGGCGTGGGTGGTCCACTGGTCGTAGACCTCGGGGCCCTGCGTACGCAGGATCACGTCCTCGATCCAGTCGGTGGCCGGCCAGCCGGTGGCGTCCCCGGACTCGATGCCGGCGCACCACGGCTTGATGCCGCTCGCCGCGATCGTGTCGCTGAGCTTGATCATGTCGTCCCAGCTGGTGGGGACCGTCCAGCCCTTCTCCTTGAAGAGCTTCGGCGAGTACCAGACGAAGGACTTCACGTTGGCGCCGAGCGGCACACCGTAGAGGGTGCCGTTGACGGTGCCGTACTTCAGCCAGTCGGCCGGCAGGTTCTGCTCGGCCATCGTCTTGGTGTCGGCACCGAGGGATTTCAGCTTGCTGGCGTCGGCGAACCGCTTGACCAGGCCCGGCTGGGGCACGAAGGCCAGGTCGGGCGCGTTGCCGCCGTCGACCCGGACCGGGAGCTGCGCCTCGAACTCGGCGTTGCCCTCGTAGTCGATCTCAATGCCGGTGCAGTCCTCGAACGTCTTCCACGAGTTCCTGAGCAGGTCGGCCTCGGCGTCACGGATGGACGCGTAGATGGAGACCTTCTTGCCGTCGTGGCCCTCGTACTTGTCGTATGCCGCGCACTCCGCGGAGCCCGCGTTGTTGCTCTTCTTGTCGTCGCCGGTACCACAGGCGCTGGCGCTGAGCGCCAGCCCGAGTACGCCGGCGATCACGAAGGCCTGGCGTGGTCTGGTAAAGACCGCCATGCCGTCCTCCTTCCTAGCCGGCGCGGTCGTGCTGGTGACCCTCGCCGGTCCGATTGGGCGTGCACACATGTAAGCGCTTGCATCCGGCGCGGTCCACCCCCTGTCAGACACGAGCGAGTAACAATCCGGAAACCTGCGGGCTGCCTGGTGGGGCGCGCTCTCGGGTCGAGCTTCGGCCTCTTTCGAAGACTGACGATATCTGTCAGGCTGGGCGCACCGGATCGAAGGTTTTCGACATAGGAGGAGCTGTATGCGAAAGCGGTGGATCAGCCTGCTGGTGACGGGTCTCTTCGTCGGGGGAGCACTGGTGCCGGCGACCCCGGCGCTGGCCGCGCCGACCTTCAAGGTTCCGTTCCCGTGCGGCCAGTCCTGGTCCGGGCAGACGCGGTCGGACCACAGTCCGGCGTACGCCGTCGACTTCAACCGCACCGATGACCTCGGCGACCCGGTGGTGGCCAGTGCCCCCGGCACGGTCGATCGGGTAACCGACCTCGGCGGTACCAGCTACGGCAAATACGTCCGAATCAACCACGGGGGCGGTTACAGCACCTACTACGCACACCTCAACGGCTTCAACGTCTCGGTCGGGCAGACGGTCGGGTACGGCAAGGTGCTCGGCTGGGTCGGCAGCACCGGCGGCTCGACCGGCCCGCACCTGCACTACGAGCAGCGCCTCAACGGCGGCGACATCCAGGTCCGGTTCAACGGCACCCTCGCGCTCTACTGGGGCACCAAGGGCTACACCAGCGACAACGGATGCTCCTCGGGCGGCGGCAACGGCACTGTCGACACCAGCGGCACCCCGCTGACCGTCCGCTCCGGCCCCGGCACCGGGTACGCCTCGGTGGGCACCGTCGCCGACGGCACCCGGGTGACCATCGCCTGCCAGACCAGTGGCACCACGGTCACCGGCACGTACGGCACCAGCTCGATCTGGGACCGGATCGGCTCGGGCCGCTACATCGCCGACGCGTACGTGTACACCGGCTCCGACGGATACATCCCCGGCGTGCCCCGCTGCTGACCCGGCAACGGACACGGTCCCCGGCGCGCGCCGCCGTAGGGGACCGGCGCCGCGAAGCCGACGAGGGCCCACCAGGCGCGCCGGCCGGAGGCCGCCGGCACGTCCCGAGATATCTCCATGGTCGAGATATTTCCGCCGACGAGCAGATCAAACCCCACAAGAAAGCGCCGGGATCGCGGCGGGCGGTGCTCCTGTCGGGAGGACGAAGCTCCGGTCGCGGCGACCCCGGCGGGTCCCGGTAATACGGCTAACGAGCGCTAATTGAAGATGCTGACACCACCCGGGCCGACCAGCAGCCCGACGACGATGAGGACGATGCCCCACAGGATCTGCCGGCGGAACAGCGCGAGGATGCCGGCGACCACGAGTACGACTGCGAGAATCCAGAGAATCAGCTCCATGACCTCTGACTACCCGACTGGCCGATCGGGGAAACCTGGTCGGTGTCGAGTTGATCGCCAACGTGAAAGACGCTGTACGCCTGCTTGATCACCGGGTGCGCGACGTTGCGGACGCGGACCCCGCCGGGGGTCGTGCCGCGCTCGGTGCCGGCGTGCGCGTGCCCGTGCAGGGCCAGCGCGGTGGGCGCCGAGTCGATCGCCTGCCCCAACTGGTACGACCCGAGGAACGGGTAGATCTCCAACGGTTCGCCGGCCAGCGTGTCCGGCACCGGTGAATAGTGGGTGAGCGCGACCAGCATGTCGCAGTCCAGCGAGCGCAACGCGGCGCCGAGACGGTCCGCGCTGTCGGTGGTGGTGCGCACGAAAGCCTTCATCTCCGGCTCGCCGAAGTCACTCGCGCAGCGCCCCGCGAACCCGCCGCCGAAGCCCTTGACGCCGGCGATGCCGAGCCGACCACCCGCGCAGTCCAGCACGACGCCGTTGCCCTCCAGCACGGTGATCCCCGCGTCCTCCAGCACCTTGACCACCTGTGGCACCTGGTCACACTGGTGGTCATGGTTGCCCAGCACGGTCACCACCGGCACGGCCAACCCACCGAACTCCTCCGCCACGCAACGCGCCTCGGCCTCGGTGCCGTGCCGGGTGAGGTCCCCGGCCAGCAGCAGCACATCGGCGCACTCTGGCAACTCCTCCAACGCCGGTCGGAACCGGCCGACCACGTCCTCGTCCAGATGCACGTCGCCCACAGCGGCGATCCGGATCACCATGGAACCTCCCTCAGGGCAGTTGCTCGATCTCCGTGGGCGCCTGGGCGCGGATCACCCCGATGTCGCTGGTGATCGGCACGTCCGGGAAGCGCTCGGACACCCGACGCAGGATCTCCTCCCGCCGGTGTGGGCTCTCCACCTCGCCGTAGAGCACGAGGGCGCGTTCCCGTCGGATCACGGTGATCCCCTGTTCGGCGACGGCGGGGTCCTCGACGAGCAACCGTTGGATCTCCGCTTCGACGTACTCATCCGGTGGCCCGGCGCCGATGTCGCGATGATGGGTCACGATGTCCCCTCTCCTGGCTGGGTGCCGGTGACCGACACCACCTCCAGCCGATCCAGCAGCACCAGAAACGCCTCGGCGTACGGCGAGTGCTGCGTCTCCTTGCGTACCCGTTCCCAGTCGATCTGCTCCCGCAACGACCGGGCCAGTGGCAGGCCCCGGGCGAAGTCGCAGTAGTGCTGGGAGAAACTGAGGAGCTTGTGCACCATCAGCTGGGTGGCGGACAGCACCGGCATGTGAATCGCGTCCACCGGCCGGACGACCGTGTCGGCGAACGTCTCCTCGGTCACCGGCGTCTCGATCGGCCGGTGGATCAGGTCCACCATCCGGCCGTCGTCGAAGACCTTCACCAGCCAGTCCTCCGGTGGACGTTCGGCGACGAAGCCGGCGGCCACCAGGGCCTCCAGCGCCTGCTCCACGTCGGCCTCCCGGATCAGGAAGTCGACGTCGTGGTCGCTGGAGTGGCCTCCGTGGGCGTAGACGGCGAAGCTGCCGCCCAGGGCGAACGGGATCTCGGACTGCTTGAGCACGGCGGCGACCTTCTTGAGGGTGTGCACAAGGCTCTCGTCCCCGCGCTCAGCCATCTGGTTCTCCCGTCGTCGTGGGCGCACCGGCGGTTGGATTTCAAACTCCGGTACCCGGCATTCCGGTCGGCCACACCTGCCGGTGTCGCGGTCAGGCGTCAACAGGGATGAACCACCGCAAACTTCGCGGAGCACGTGCGTGGGTCGGATAACCTGTGCAGAGTGGCCAGATCATCGGGGATGCGACGACGCAAGGCCCGATTGCGCACCGTCGCCCTGATCGGCATCGACGGTTCGGGCAAGACCACTCAGGCACACCGGCTGGCCGACGCGCTGACCGCCGCCGGCCGCCCCGCCACCTACCGCCGCAACGCCAGCGGGCGGCGCTGGCTCGGCCGGCTCGCCCGCCGGCTCGGTCAGCCCGACGCGCAACGGCTCGTCGGGCGGGACGGCGTCCTGGCCGTGGAGTCGGTGCTGCGCTGGCTCGCCATCGCGATCGCGCTGCTCAGCTGCCTGCTCACCGGCCGGACAGCGGTGATGGACCGCTACTCGGCCTGCCAGTACGCGAGCATCCGGGCGCACGGCGGGCAGCGCTGGGAACGGATCGCCCGGGCCGGCTACCGGCTGTTCCCGACCCCGCAGGTGACCTTCCTGCTCGCCGTCGACCCGGCCGAGGCGTACCGGCGCATCGAGGAACGGGGCACCGACCACGAGACGATGGGTTGGCTGACCGCGGCCGACACCGCCTACCGGACGCTGCCCGAGTACCCCAGCTTCGTGCTGGTGGACGCGGGCCGTCCGGCCGAGGAGGTGACCGAGCAGATCCAGGCGCACCTGGAGACCTGGCTGCCGCAATCCGGGGCGACCGGGGATGACGTCGGCCCGGTCGTTGCTCAGGCCCGCCCGTAGACCGGAACGGTGGCGCCGCTGGTCGGGGCGGACTCCGGCGACGCCAGGAACCGGATGACCGGCGCGATCTCGGCCGGGGTCACCCAGCGGGAGTGGTCGGCGTCGGGCTGGGCTGCCCGGTTCGCCGGGGTGTCGATGACGCTGGGCAGCACGGTGTTGCAGCGCACGTGCTGTGACCGGTACTCCACCGCGACGGCGTTGGCGAAGGCCAGCACGGCCGCCTTGGCCGTCGAGTAGCCCGCCGCACCACGGAACGGGGCGAGGGCCGCGCGGGCCGAGACGCAGACCACCGCGCCGCCGCCGGCTGCCACCAGGTGCGGCAGCGCGGCGTGGGTGACGAGGTAGGTCGGCCGCAGGTTGACGGTGAGCATCCGCTCGAACTCCTCGACCGGTGTCTCGTGCACCAGCCCGCCGCTGGCGTACCCCCCGACGAGGTTGACCACCGCGCGCAGCGGTGCCGCCGGTTCGCTCGCGGCGGTCTCGACGGCCTGCGCCGCGCCCGCCGGCTGGCCCAGGTCCGCGACCACCCGGACCAGTCCGGCCGCCGCCGGCTGCGACCCCGAGCGGACTTCCCGCTCCGGTACGACCACCCGCCAGCCCGCCTCGAGGAACGCGGTGACGACTGCCACGCCGAGCCCGCCGGAACCTCCGGTCACCAACACGCTGCGCGCTGCCATGCGCCTCACGCTAGTCCCCCCGCCCGCCCCCGCCCCCGCCCCCGCCCCCCGCGTCCCCTGCACCCCCTCCGTCGATCATGAAGTTATTGCCGTGACACGCCGATCTGGGTGGCAACAACTTCATGATCGCCGTCTGCCGCGCGTCTGCCGCGCGTTTGCCGCGGGCAGGGTGGTGGTTCGTTTGGCCGTTGAGGGCGCAGGATCGGCGGATGCGCATCCTCATTCTCGGCCGGGCGACGGCCCGGCTCGCCGTCGAGCAGGGTCACGACGTGACCTGTGCGGCCCGGGGCGTGTCCGGCGCGGTGCCGGAGGGTGCGCGGTTCGTGGCGGCCGACCGCGATGATCCGGAGGCGCTCGTCCCGCTCGCCGACGCTGGTACGGCGAGGGCGAGGTGAGCATCGAGCAGTTGGTCCGGGAACTCTGCCACTCTGGGTACGACTGCCGGAGACCGGTGGCCTGATGGACCGGGACGTCCGACCGGCCCTGGACGGCGGGCTGACGGTCCGGCCGCTGCCCGACACCGTTCGGGCGACCGCGTCCTGGATGACCGCGCACCCGGCCGCCGTCCGGCAGGGTGGACTCGACCCGGCGGATGAGGCGGCGATCCTGGGGGAGTGGCAGGCTGTGCGGGACCGGTGATCCCGGCTGATCGAAGTTTCCCCCACCTCGGACAGTCATAGTTGACGCTCACGCTTCGTGAAAGTAAGTTTCACCCGTGGCGAAGAGTCCGAAGATTTCTGCGAGTCACGAGCCCGGTGGGCTGATCGTCCACATCAGCGGGCTGTTGCCATCGCTGTCGCCCGCCGAGCAGCGGGTCGCCCGGCTGGTCGTCTCCGACCCGGCGGCCGCCGCCCGGAGGACCATCACCGACCTCGCCACCGCAGCGGAGACGTCCGAGGCGACCGTCATCCGTTTCTGCCGTTCGGTCGGCATGGACGGTTATCCCCAGCTGCGCATCCGCCTCGCCGCCGAGGCCGCCCGCCGGATCGAGCCGCCGGACGCCCGGGTGGTCGGCGGTGACATCCCGCCCGGCGCGGACCTCGCCCAGATCATCGCCACCATCGCGTTCAACGACGCCCGCGCGGTCGAGGAGACTGCCGAACAACTCGACCCCGCCGTCTGCGAGCAGGTGGTCGAGGCGATCAGCGGGGCCGGTCGGATCGACATCTACGGTGCCGGAGCCAGCGGGTTCGTCGCCTCGGACTTCCAACAGAAGCTGCACCGCATCGGCCGGATCGCCTTCTACTTCCCGGACGTGCACACCGCGCTGACCTCGGCCGCCCTGCTCGGCCGGGGTGACGTGGCGATCGGCATCTCGCACACCGGCACCACCTCCGACGTGATCGAGGTGCTGGAGCAGGCCCGCACCCGCGGCGCCGCGACCGTGGCGCTGACCAACTTCCCGCGCTCGCCGATCACCGACGTGGCCGACTTCGTGCTGACCACGGCGGCCCGGGAGACCACCTACCGCTCCGGCGCGACAGCCAGCCGACTGGCCCAGCTCACCGTGGTCGACTGTCTCTTCGTCGGGGTGGCCGCGCGCAACCGGGCCCGGGCCCGCAAGGCCCTGGAAGCGACCGCCGAGGCGGTCCAGTCGCACCGGGTGGGTGCCAACCGGAGGCGGGCATGACGGCGGGTGCGGACATGCCCGCACCGCCCGCTCGCCCGACGGTCCGGGTGGGCGCACCCACCGAACGACGCAACCCGCTCAGCGTCGACCTCGACCTGATGTCGACCCGGGACGTGCTCACCGTCATCAACGAGGCGGACCGGCGGGTGCCGGCGGCGGTCGCCGCGGTGCTCGACGAGATCGCCACCACCGTCGACCTGGCGGTCGCCGCGCTTCGCGGTGGTCACCGGGTGCACTACTTCGGAGCCGGCACCTCGGGCCGACTGGGTGTGCTCGACGCGGCCGAGCTGGCACCCACCTTCAACTCGCCCCGACACTGGTTCTGCGCGCACCTCGCGGGAGGCCCGGACGCCATGTGGCGGGCCGTGGAGGACGCCGAGGACGACGACCGGGGCGGCGCGGTCGAAGCGGCCAGTTGTGTACGCGCCGGGGACCTGGTGGTCGGTCTGGCGGCCAGCGGACGCACGCCGTACGTCCTCGGGGCGCTTGCCGCAGCCCGCGGCACCGGCGCCTCGACGGTGCTGCTCTGCGCCAATCCGGAGGCGGAGGCCGCCCGGTCGGTCGACGTGTTCATCGGGGTGGACACCGGACCCGAGGTGGTCACCGGGTCGACCCGGATGAAGGCGGGCACGGCGCAGAAGTTGGTGCTCAACACGTTCTCGACCGCCGTCATGGTGCGCTTGGGGCGGGTCTACTCGAACCTCATGATCGACATGGTGGCCACCAACGCAAAACTCCGCGGCCGAATGATCTCGATTCTGGTCGAGGCCACCGGCTGTTCGGAGGAGGTCTCCCAGCAGGCCCTCACCCAGGCCGACGGTGACCTCAAGACAGCGCTCGTCTCCCTCGTCTCGGGCGCCGAGATCGACGCCGCCCGGGCCGCGCTGGCCCGCTCGGCCGACCAGGTGCGCGGCGCCCTCGCCCTGCTCACCTCGTAGCGCCACCCGCCCCCGGGAAGCGAACCGGGCCTCGGATTGTTCATCTGGCCGGGGGGTAATAACTCCCCGTGGATGAACCGACCGGTCCCGCGGTGCGTATCTGGCAGTGACCAGGATCGCAGCGTGGTGGTGACCCGGGTCGCTGTGCCCCCACGGCGGGCGGTGTTGCCATGGTGCGGTAACCCCCTACGTGGTGCCCAGTGGCGAGCCACCCGATGGGGTGCTGACAGCAAACATGGACCGTGCTCTCAGCTACTACTCAGGCATTCGTGACACTTTCGACTCACGACATGGAATCCCCGACACGTCTCATCTGTTGTGTAGGTGTCAGCACCGCTGGGCACAGCAGAAGTTACCAGGGGTTGACGGACGTGGGGAATGGCAAGGAACCGGGCAACCGGCGCGAGCGAGGGGACCGTGGGCAACGTGGACAAGAACATCGGCATGCGAACCGACGAGGTTGCCGAGGAGCGCGACCTGGTCGGCGTCTACCTGCACGAGATCTCCCGGACGCCACTGCTGGACGCCGCCAAGGAGGTCGATCTCTCCAAGGCGATCGAGGCCGGCCTCTACGCCGAGCACCTGCTCGGTGAGGAAGCCGTTCCCGCCGGTGTCGACCGGGCCGACCTGGAGTGGCTGGTCGTCGAGGGAGAGCGGGCGAAGGACCTCTTCATCCGCGCCAACCTCCGACTGGTCGTGTCGATCGCGCGGCGCTATGTGCGCTCGGGCATGCCCATGCTGGACCTGATCCAGGAGGGCAACACCGGCCTGGTGCGGGCGGTCGAGAAGTTCGACTACGAGCGGGGCTACAAGTTCTCCACCTATGCCACCTGGTGGATCCGTCAGGCGATCAGCCGGGCGATCGCTCAGCAGGAGCGCACCGTGCGGTTGCCGGTGCACCTGGTGGAGGACGTCAACCGGATGCGTAACGTGGCCCGACAGCTGACCCGTGAGTTGGGCAGCGATCCGGAGCCGGAGCAGATCGCCGCAGCCCTCGGCGTCACCGTCGAGCGGGTGAACGAGCTGCGCCGCTGGTCGCAGGACACCGTTTCGCTGGACACCCCGGTCGGCGACGACGGCGACACGAACCTCGGCGACCTGGTCGCCGACAGTGACGCGCCGTCGCCGGAGGACATCGTGCTCAGCGGCCTGGAGCGGCAGCGGATCGAGGGGCTGCTCAACCACCTGGACGACCGATCCGCCGGCATCATGCGGGCCCGCTACGGGCTGGAGGACGGCCGGGAGCACTCGCTCACCGAGGTCGCGTCCCGGTTCTCGCTGTCCCGCGAGCGGATCCGGCAGCTGGAGATCCAGGCCCTCGGCCGGCTTCGTGAGCTGGCCCGGGCGGAGGGGCTGCAGGCAGCCTGACCTGGTAGTAATTACGGCGAACGGCCGGCGTCCGATAGGGGGACGCCGGCCGTTCGCCGTTGCCGGTCGGGGTCAGCGAACCCGGCCGTAGCCCTGAATGGGCATCATGTTCATGCCGCGCTTCAGCACGTTGCGACCGGCGCTGGGCGCGTCGATCACCTGGCCGTTGCCCACATAGAGGGCGACGTGCCCGAGCCCGCTGTAGAAGACCAGGTCGCCCGGGCTCAGGTCGCCCCGGCTGATGTGCGCGACCGCGCTCCACTGCATCCGGGTGTTGTGTGGCAGGGACCGCCCGGCGGCCCGCCAAGCCGCCGAGGTCAGCCCGGAGCAGTCGTAGCCGTTCGGCCCGTCGGCTGCCCAGACGTACGGCTTGCCGATCGCGCCGAACGCGTAGCGCACCGCCGTGCCGGCGGCACCGGCCACGGCGGGCACGTTCTTGGCCTCGGTCGCCGCGGCCCTGGGCTCGGGTCGCTCGGTGGCGGCGCCGTACGCCTGCCGGCGCAGCTCGTACAGCTTGGCCAGATCCTGCTCGATCTGCTTCTTGCCCGCCGCCAGCTGACGAGCCTGTGCGGCCTGCCGGGTCAGGGTGGCGCCCAGGCGGGCCTTCTCGTCGAGTAGCCGCTGCTGGTCGGCGGTGAAGCCGGAGATGCTCTCCTGCCGCTGGCGAGTCAACTGCTCGATCGTGCCGAGCCGGTCCAGCAGCGCGGCCGAGCCGCCGGGGCGCAGCAGGGCGTCCGCGGTGCGCAGGCCCCCACTCTTGTACGCCGTGGCGGCCATCTTGGCCACGTCGGCCCGGCTCCGCTCGACCTGCTGTTCGAGTGGGCCGATGCGGGTCTGTAATCGGACCACGGAGGCCTCGTTGGTCTTGATCTCCTCACGCAGTTTGTTGTACGACTCGACGACCCGCTCCAACTCGGCCGAGGACGTCTCGATCCGGCGGGTCAGGTCGGCGGGGGACGGCTCGGCCTGGGCCGCCGCCGTCGGGGCGATCAGCGCGGCGGACATGCCGGCCAGCGCCATGGTGCGCAGCAGATTTCTCAGGGATGACAAGAGCGGAAGGCCCCTCTCCCACGGCCGCCGGGGCTGCTGACGCCCTCGGCGACACCGGCCGGGGCCATCCGGGCGGACGGCACTGGGCCGGACCGGCTCGCCCAACCTAACCCGGGACGGTTGTCGCTCGCAGTTGAAGCAGGGGCGAAAGTTGGAAGAGTTGCACGTCGTGCCGCTGGGTTGGGTGGCGTCATCGTGGCTGGTGACGCCTGCGGCCGTCGGCGTATCACCCTTTTTGCGAGCTAATGACAGATATACGACTTTCGTCGTTCCGGGCGTATGCCGCCGGATTCCTGGTCGCCATAACCGAAAAAACCTGAAATGGATGCTGTTTCTCGGCGATGTCACCCGGTGGTGGCCAGCTGTCGGGAGCCCGTAAATGCCCAGGTCGAGTGGCGCCGCCGCAACACAATGAGGGCCGGAGCCGGGAATCCCGTCGACAGCTAGCGATGACTGTCACCGGCGGGTCGAATCGGCCAACCGTCCCCTTCGGGAGGAACCGTGAATCGTGAAGGCGCAAAGACGCGACCGCCGCGAACGGTGCCGGGCGCCCGGTCGACCCTGCTGTACGCGCGGCCCGGCATCATCGTGACCGTCGACCGGTTCACCGTCGGCCGGACCAGTTACCGGGTCGCCGACCTGACCCATCTACGTACCACCCGGGGCCCACACGACCGGATCGCCGTCCGGGCAGTCGTCATCACCGCCAGCATGCTCGGCGGTGTGGGGGTGCTCCTCGGCTTCACCGGCGGCCTGCAACGCCTCACCGCCGGGGCGTACCTGATCCTCGGCGCGGTGTTCCTGCTACCGGCCGCGCTCGCCCTGGTGGGCGATCGCTGGCGGCCACCGCCGTACGAGCTGTGGGGGTGGTACCGAGGATCAGAGGTGCTGCTGTTCAGCGCCGACGACGAACGGCAGTTCGGCCAGGTCACCCGGTCGCTGCTGCGGGCCCGCGAGGTCAACCGCTACGGCAGCTGGGTCGACCCGCTCGCCTCAGCCGACCCGTGGCGGCCCAACCGCTGACCAGATGGACGGTGGACCGGCGTCGGGTCGGCGTCGGCCCGCCGCCCGCTCAGTGGGCGACCGGCTCCGGAGCCCGCTCCTGCTGCGGTGCGGCCACCCAGGCGCTGACCCGCCGCTCGGCGTAGAACGAGACGAACGGCACGGTGCCGGCCAGCATCACCAGCAGCATCCGCTTCAGCGGCCAGTCGGCTCGGCGGCTCAGGTCGAACGCGGCCACCAGGTAGATCATGTAGAGGAAGCCGTGCGCCGGCCCCACCGTCTCCACCACGACCGGGTTGTCGAACGCGTACTTCAGCGGCATGCCGATCACGACCAGCAGGATCAGCACCACGCCCACGATCCAGGCGATCACGCGGTACCGGGTAAGGGCAGCGCCCACCTTCGTCCGTCCTTCCGAGCCCGGCTCAGCCGGGATAGTCACCGGGCTTGGCGCCCGGATTGGCGTTCAACCATGACAGGTAGTGGTTGTAGGCGGCCAGGTCAGTGTCCTCGACGACATCGCCGGCGGCCGGCACCCGGGACACCCGCACCGGTCGGCGTACGGCCGGTCGGGACCCGGTGGTGACCGCCGGTGTCGGCTCGACGGCCGGATCCGGGGGCGGCGCGTCGGCCTCCGCAGCCCTGCGCCGGGCCAGCTTCACCTCACGCCACCACACGTAGACCACGAAGCCGGCGAAGATCGGCCACTCGACCGCGTACCCCCAGCTCAGGCTGTTGCCGGCGGCGGCCCGGCTGATCTGCCACCAGCCCAGCCCGAGGAAGCCCACGACCAGCACGACCATGGCCACGTGGCGCGCGATCCACGCCGGGGTCCAGAGCCGCCTCATGGCATCGAGGGTACCGGGGGCGCTGCCGGTCTCCGACACCGTGTCGTAGTTGTCGCCTCGCCGGGGTGGTTTGGCAGCACCGCGCCTGGGCAATCGTCTAGACGCCAGCCCAAACGAGATCAAGGGGGGCGATCATGACCGGATCGGTACGTGAGGACGGCTTCGCGTCCAGCGGCAGCACGGATATGAGCCCGGAGCAGCGGGTGCCCGAGTGGGGCGGCGACCAGCTCGCCGACCCGGCCGGCGCTTCCGGTCTCGATGGTGACCTGCTCGGCATCGACCCGACGGAGCTGACCGACGAGGATCTGATCCGCGAGATGCACAGCCTGCACCGCACCCGCCTGGACACCCTGCGGCACGCGGCGGACTCCGCACTCGCCAACCACCTGCGCCGCACGGCGGAGCTGGAGACCGAGTACCTGGCCCGCCACCCGGGTCGGGAGGTCGATCCCAGCCGCCTGCGGGACGCGTGATGCCGGCGCGCGCCGTGCGCGGCATGTCCGCGCCACCCGAGGTGGTCTTCAACACGGCCACCGACCCCGACCGGGCCTCGGCCTGGCTGCCCGAGCCGCTGCGCGGCGACGGCAGCCCCGCCGCGGAGATCAGCGGCGAGGAGTTGCGGGCTCGCTGGGGGGACGGTGACGCGGACGACTGGTCCGCCGAGATTCGGGTGGAACCAGCGGATTCCGGTGGCGCCCGGATCCAGCTCGACCTGGCCGACGGTTCGGGTGGAACCAGCCCGGACCAGTTGGCCGACGAGGCGCTCAACAACCTGGTACGCGAGGTCGCCGACAACCTCCAGGCCGGCTGAATCGGCCGCGCGGGACACCCCTCCCGCACCACCACGACATGTGAGGAGATCGGGTGAGCGACACTGGCCTACGACAGAAGGCGACGAGGCTGCGCCGCGCGTACGCGCCGCACGAACACCGGCCGCTCGGTGGCTACCTGGCGGCGATGGGCGTCTACGCCGGGGTGACCGGTGCTCTCGCCGGCCTGGTCAAGGTGACCGGTCGGCCAGTGCCGGAGCGTCCCGCCCCGTCAGACGTGGTGCTGCTCTCCATCGCCACGCACAAGTTGAGCCGGTTGCTGTCCAAGGACGCGGTGACCAGCCCGCTGCGGGCCCCGTTCACCCGCTACGACCGCCCGATCGGCAGCGGTGAGGTGATGGAGCAGGTCCGCGACTCGGGCAGCTCCACCCGGCACGCCATCGGTGAATTGTTGAGCTGCCCGTTCTGCCTGGCGGTCTGGGTGGCCACCGGACTGACCGGTGGCCTGGTGCTGGCGCCCCGGCTCACCCGGCTGGTGGCAACCGCGCTGACGGCCGTCGCCGCGTCCGACTTCCTCCAGATGGCGTACGCGACGGCACAGCAGGCCGCCGAGGGTGGGCACGACGAGGACTGACGAGCAGGACACGAGAAGGGGGCCGGCGCTCGCCGGCCCCCTTCTCGTTCGTACGCCTCAGCGCTGCATGCCGGACCAGCCGTGCGGCGACTCCGGCTCCCGTACGTCCTCGTCCGCCCCGGTGATGATGTCCCGATCCACCGCCGTGCGATCGTGCTCGTTGGCGAAGTCCGGCTCGGGCGTGGTGTCCCTGCCCTTCGGGGGCTGACCCAGCGCCGGCACCTTCTCGTCGTGGTCCTCGTGGTGCGTCATGTCGGTGTCCCTTCTGCGGTCGCTCACCCGATGGAACCGCCCAGCAGGTCGCTGGCCTCGTCCACCGCGTACTCGCCCTCGGGAAGCGCGTCGATGCGGGCGAGCAGGTCCGGCGGAAGTTCGGCGGCCACGGCCTGGCGGTAAATCTCCGCCTGGGTGACCCGCTCCTGCGCCCGGAAGATGTCATCGAGCAGGTCGTCGAGGGCCCGGGTGTCCGGCTCGCCGGTCACGGATGCGTCGTCGGTCACGTCGATCAGCTACCCGGGGCGGAATCGGTCAAACGTCACGCCGACGACCGGCGTACCGGGCTCACCAGTTCCCCTGCGGCGCCTCAGGCTCCCGTCGGTGGCCCGCCAAAAGACAGCGCCGCCCCCGGCCTTGTGGGCCGGGGGCGGCGCTGGTGTCGGTGTGCAGGTCGCCTCTCGGCGAGTGGCGCTACGCGGCTCCAGCCGGACGGTATTCCGCGAAGGCTATTTAGGTGAGGCCCGGGGACACTGGACACACCGACACCCCAGTCAACGAGCCGACCCCCGCTCGTGTTCCGGACGTCGCAGTGTCGGCGGTCACACTGTCGTGGGCAGGGTGGCCCGACGGGCCCGCACGGCCGAGGCCAGGTGGTCGAGCACCTCGGCGGTGTCGTCCCAGCCGAGGCAGGCGTCGGTGACCGACCGGCCGTACTCCAGCTCCCGGGTCGGGTCGAGCTCCTGCCGGCCCGGCAGCAGGAACGACTCCAACATCACGCCGGTGATCCCACGCTGGCCCGCGGCCAGCTGAGCGGCCACGTCGGCGGCGACCAACGGCTGGTTGCGGTGGTCCTTGCCGCTGTTGGCGTGACTGGCGTCGATGACCAGCCGTTCCGGCAGGTCGGCCGCACGGAGCAGGTCGAGCGCCCCGGCGACCGACTCCGCGTCGTAGTTGGGCCGGCCGCCCCCGCCACGCAGCACCAGGTGCCCGTCCGTGTTGCCCCGGGTGTGCATGATCGCCGGGGTGCCGGAGAAGTCGATGCCGGGGAAGACGTGCGGCACTCCGGCGGCGCGGATCGCGTCCACGGCCGTGCCGATGCTGCCGTCCGGGCGGTTCTTCATGCCGATCGGCATGGACAAACCGGAGGCCAGCTGGCGGTGCACCTGGCTCTCCACCGTGCGCGCGCCGATCGCGCCCCAGGCGACCGTGTCCGCGATGTACTGCGGGGTGATCGGATCGAGGAACTCGCAGCCCACCGGCAGGCCGAGGCGCAGCACGTCGAGCAGCAACGCCCGTGCCAGCCGCAGCCCGGTGTTGACGTCTCCGCTGCCGTCCAGGCCCGGGTCGTTGATCAGGCCCTTCCAACCGACCGTGGAGCGTGGCTTCTCGAAGTAGACCCGCATCACGATCAGCAGGTCGTCGGCCAGCCGGTCGGCCGCCGTCCGCAGCCGCTGCGCGTAGTCCAGGGCTGCGGCCGGGTCATGCACCGAGCAGGGGCCGACCACCACCAGCAGTCGGTCGTCCTCGCGATCCAGGACGCGACTCACCGCGCGGCGGCCGGTCAGCACGGCCGACGCGAGCGGGGCGTCCAGGGGCAACTCGTGGTGCAGCAGGGCGGGCGTGGTCAGCGGCACGACACGGTCGATCCGCTGATCGCTGACCCGATCGGTCTCCGGGGTCGTCACGGTGGGCATCCTTCCGCCGACCGTGCCCGGGGCCGGTGCCCGGGACGAGCCGGCTGCTCGTACGCAAAAGGGCAGGAACGACAGCTCCTGCCCAGCCGGCTCGGTCCGTGGTGACGTCAGTTCATGGTGAAGTCACCGGCGTGCGAGCCGGCTGCCTAAACCATCGATAGGAACGCGTCACCAGGCCAGCGTACCCGACCGGACGCGATCACCCGGACCGTCGTCCCAAGATGCGGGGTGAACATCGCGTGCCGGGGGCGCGGTCGGGGTAACAGGGGTGCCATGACCCACGAGCAGAGCGATCAGGACCGGGTGGAGTCCCGCGCGCACCACCTACTGCCCGAGGAGACGGCGGTGGGCAGCGACGACCCGGACGCGCAGGCGGAGGCCATCCTCGCCGAGTCGGACATCCGGGCGGCGGACCAGAACGCCGCTCCGGACACGGTGCTGGAACGGCGTACCTCGGATCAGGCTGTGGCCGCGGTCGAGCCGCCGGACTGAGCGCTCGCCCCGCGGGCCCGGCGCGACCCCCGGTAGGTCCGGTCGCGCAGCCAGGCCAGTGGACCTGCCATCCGCAGTTCGGATGGCAGGTTGCGCACCGGGTCGAACGCGAGCGCCGCGTCCTCCCCGGCGCTGAGCTGCGCACCGAGGAGGATCTGCCCGACCAGCCGCCAGTGACCCACGGCCGACGCGACCGCGAGCACCAGGCGCGGGGTGTCCGTCCGGGTCGCGGCGGCCGCGGTGGCGAGGCTGCGACCGAGGTCGGCCGAGTCGGGGTCGGCCAGCACGGCCAGCCAGAGGCGGCGCCGACCCGCGCGGTAGCAGGTGATCGTGCTGTACGTGCCGGTGAAGCGGCGTCGAGGCAGCGGCAGGTTCCGCAGCACCGGGGCCGCGGCGCTGGAGCTGACCAGCAAATCGAACGGTCGGCCGTCGTCGCGGTGCAGGCGCAGCGCGAGGCCCAGCACGTCAGGCCAGCTGCCGGGGGTGGGCGTCCCCTTGGAGAGCCGGACGGTCGTCCGGTACCGGCCGGGGTGATCCAGCAGCGCCACTCCGGTGGGTGGTCCGGGCGTACCCCAAATCACCGTCTCGCCGACGAACGAGCGACCGGCGGGATGCAGCAACCGGCCGCGGCGCAGCCGACCGAGCGCGGCGCTGGCGCGTTCGACGGCGGTGGCGGGGCGGGGTGGCGGCGGGGTGGTGGTCATTTCTCTCCGGTACCCCGAGAGCCGGCCCCGATGCGGCCGGGTCGGCTCGCCGACCGACCGCGCGTCACCTTTCCGCCCGCGAGATCGGATAGCGTCGGGGCATGCCCGACAGCGGTTACCCCTGGCCCATTGAGACGTCCCACCTGGACAACGGCCTGCGCGTGGTGGTGAGTGAGGATCGCACCGCGCCCGCCGTGGCCGTCAACCTGTGGTACGACGTCGGCTCCCGGCACGAGCCGGCCGGGCAGACAGGTTTCGCCCACCTCTTCGAGCACCTGATGTTCGAGGGCTCGGTGAACGTGGCGAAGACCGAGCACATGAAGCTGATCCAAGGTTCCGGCGGCTCGCTCAACGCCACCACCAATCCGGACCGGACCAACTATTTCGAGACGGTCCCGGCCGAGCACCTGGAGCTGGCGCTCTGGTTGGAGGCCGACCGGATGGGCGGCCTGGTGCCCGCGCTCACCCAGGAGACACTGGACAACCAGCGGGACGTGGTCAAGAACGAGCGTCGGCAGCGCTACGAGAACGTTCCGTACGGCGACGCCTGGCTGCGGTTGCTGCCGCTGCTCTACCCGCCGGGACACCCCTACCACCACGCGACGATCGGCTCGATGGCCGACCTGAACGCCGCCGACCTGGCCACCTTCCAGGCGTTCCACCAGACCTACTACGCGCCCAACAACGCGGTGCTCACCGTGGTCGGTGACGCCACCGCGGCCGACGTGTTCGCGCTGGCCGACAAGTACTTCGGCGCGCTGCCGGCCCGCGACGACATTCCGTCGGCACCGGACGGCCGCAGCGTCCCCGCCACCGGGCAGACGGCCGTCGAGTCGGTCAGCGCCGACGTGCCCGCACCACGGGTGTACATCGCCCACCGCAGCTACCCGTTCGGCAGCCCCGGCTACAACGTGATCACCGTGCTCGCCACCATCCTCGGCAGCGGCCGGGGCAGCCGGCTCTACCAGCGGCTCGCCGACGGTGAGCGGATTGCGCAGCCGGATTTGGTCGGGGCGTACGGGGTGGACCTCGCCCACGCCCCGGCACCGCTGATCGCCACCGCCACCGCCCGCCCCGGAGTGAGCGCCGAGCGGCTGGCCGAAGGGCTGGCCGAGGTCGTCGACGAGCTGGCCACCGTACCGGTGACCGCCGCCGAGCTGGATCGCGCCAAGGCGTTGCTCAGCACCGGATGGTGGCGTCAACTGTCCACCGTCGACGGCCGCGCGGACCTGCTCGGTCGGTACGCCACGCAGTTCGGTGACCCGGCCCGCGTCGCCGACCAGTTGCCGGCCCTGCTCGCGGTCACCGCCGAGCAGATCGCCGAGGCCGCCGCCGACGTGCTCGCCACCGACCGGGTGATCCTGACCTACCTGCCCGAGGAGACCTCATGACGTTGATCGCCGACCGTCCCGGCCCGGGTGCCGCCCGCCCATACCGGTTCCCGCCGGTGGTCCGCCGCGCCGCAGCCGGTGGTCAGGTCGTCGCCGCGCACCTGCCCGGGCAGAACCTCGCCGTGGCCCTGCTGCTGCTCGACGTGGGCGCGGGCCAGGAGCCGGTCGGCAAGGAGGGCCTGTCCGGGGTGCTGGCCAAGGCGTTGGAGGAGGGGACCGCGCAGCGGGACGCCGCCGCGTACGCGCTCGCCGTCGAAGGGCTCGGCACCGCTCTGTCGACCGGCCTGGACTGGGACTCGTTCCAGGCCAGCGTGGTGATCCCGGTGGACCGGCTCAGCGCGGCCGTGGAACTGCTGGCCGAGGCGGTCCGGACGCCCAAGCTCGACCCCGCCGACGTACGCCGGGTCCGGGACGACGAGGCGACCGCGCTGCGGATGGACTGGGCCAACCCGGGCCCGCGCGCCGACGCGGCACTGCGCGCCGACCTGTTCGGCGCGCAGAACCGCTGGGGCCGGCCGATGCACGGCGACCCGGAGTCGGTCGCCGGGTTGGACGTCGAGGACGTGACGGTTTTCCACTCCGAGTGGTTCCTGCGCCCCGGCACCCTGATCGTCGCCGGTGACCTGGACCGGATCGACCTGGACGCGCTGGCCGCGGCGGCGTTCGCCGGCACCGGTGGCGGCCCGGTCGAGCGGAGCGGCCCGATCGAGGTGCCGCTGCACGGCGGCCGCCGGATCATCCTGGTGGACCGGCCCGGCTCGGTGCAGTCCACGCTGCGGTTGGGCCACCCGGCACCACACCGGGCGCACCCCGACCACGTGCCGATGACGCTCGCCGGCACGGTGCTCGGTGGGGCGTTCACCTCCCGCCTCAACCACCTGCTCCGCGAGGTGCACGGCTACACCTACGGCATCCGGGGTGACTTCGCCGCGTCGCGGCGGTTCGGCCGGTTCGCGGTCAGTTCCGGCGTGCAGACGGCGGTCACCGCGCCGGCCCTGGTCGAGGCGGTGGGCGAGATCACCCGTACCCAAGCGGGCGGAGTGACCGAGGACGAGCTGGCGGTGGCCCGCTCCTGGCGGGCCGGCCAGCTCTCGGTCGAGTTGCAGAGCCCGCGGGCGATCGCTTCCGCGCTGACCACCCTGGTGGTGCACGACCTGCCGGACGACTACCACGCGCGGCTGCGCGAGTCGTTGCTCTCCGCCGACGTCGACCAGGTCTCCGCGGCAGCCGCCACCCACCTGCACCCGGACGCGTTGACCCTGGTCGTCGAAGGCGACGCCGAAGTGATCCGCGCCGACCTGGAGTCCACCGCCCTAGGCGACCTCCTCCCCTAATCCCCAATCCCTCCCGGCCCCCCGGCCCCACCCGGCCCCACCCGGCCTCGCGCCGTTGATCATGAAGTTGTTGTCACTCGCCACGGCGTGTCGCGGCAATAACTTCATGATCGACGGGGTGGGGCAGGGGGTGGGGGTGGGGCCGGCGCGGGGGGTGGGGTGGGGGTGTGAGGTGGGACCCGGGGGGTGGGAAAGGGGTCCCGGTTTCGGGGGTAGGGTCGGTAGCCTCGCGGGCATGAGGATCGGCATTGTGGGGGCCACCGGCCAGGTCGGTGGCGTGATGCGGCAGGTGCTGGCGGAGCGGGAGTTCCCGGCGGAGCAGGTGCGGTTGTTCGCCTCGGCGCGGTCCGCCGGGCGGGCGCTGCCGTGGCGTGACGGCGAGGTGATCGTCGAGGACGCCGCGACCGCGGACTATTCCGAGCTGGACATCGTGCTCTTCTCGGCCGGTAAGGGCACCGCCCGGGAGTTGGCGCCCCGAGTCGCCGAGGCCGGCGCCGTGGTGATCGACAACTCGTCGGCGTTCCGGATGGACCCGCAGGTGCCGCTGGTGGTCGCCGAGGTCAACCCGCACGCCGCCCGGGACCGGCCCAAGGGCATCATCGCCAACCCGAACTGCACCACGATGGCCGCGATGCCAGTGCTGCGTCCGCTGCACGCCGAGGCTGGCCTGGTCGGCCTGGTCGTCTCCACCTACCAGGCGGTTTCCGGCGCCGGGCTGGCCGGCGTGGCCGAGCTGGACGAGCAGGTCCGCAAGGTCGCCGAGCACGCCGCCGGGCTGGCCTTCGACGGGGCGGCCGTGGAGTTCCCCGCGCCGCGCTCGTTCGCTCAGCCGATCGCCTTCAACGTCCTCCCGCTGGCCGGTTCGATCGTCGACGACGGCTCGTTCGAGACCGACGAGGAGCAGAAGCTCCGCAACGAGAGCCGCAAGATCCTGGAGATCCCCGACCTGAAGGTCTCCGGCACCTGTGTCCGGGTGCCGGTCTTCACCGGCCACTCGCTCCAGATCAACGCCCGGTTCGCCCGGCCGCTCACCCCGCAACGCGCCCATGAACTGCTGGCCGACGCGCCCGGGGTGGCGCTGACCGACGTCCCGACGCCGTTGCAGGCCGCCGGCCAGGACCCGACCTACGTGGGTCGGATCCGCGCCGACGAGACCGTCGAGTACGGGCTGGCCCTGTTCTGCTCCAACGACAACCTGCGCAAGGGCGCCGCGCTGAACGCGGTGCAACTCGCCGAGCTGGTCGCCGCCGAGCGCCGCTGACCGACACGGTCGCCAAGACGCCGGAGCAGTCGCCAAGACACCGAACTCCCACCGAGCACCGAGCACCGAGCCCTCGCCGTTCGCCGGCGGGGGCTCGGTGTCGTTCCGGGTGGTCGTGCTGCCGATCCGGGTGGTCGCCCGCGGCGGCCGGCAGGTCGTGCTTGGATGGGTCGGAGACGATCGTCCAACCTGGAGGACACCATGCCGGATGACCGCACCCAGCAGGCGTTGACCGATCTGGTGGCCGGCCGCTCGATGGGCGTGCTCGCCACCATCAAGCGGGACGGGCGTCCGCAGCTGTCCACGGTGCTCTACTCCTTCGACCGGGACGCCGGCGTGATCCGGGTCTCGGTCACCGACGGCCGCGCCAAGACCGCCAACCTGCGCCGTGACCCACGTGCCAGCTTCCACGTCAGCAGCGAGGACGGTTGGGCGTACGCGGTGGTCGAGGGTCGCGCCGAACTGACCCCGCCGGCCACCCAGCTCGGCGACGACACGGTGGAGGAGTTGGTGGCGCTCTACCGGGGGTTGCGCGGAGAACACCCCGACTGGGACGAGTACCGCCAGGCCATGGTCGACGAGGGACGGATCGTGCTGCGCCTGCACGTCGAGCGCCTCTACGGCATGCCGCCCCGAGGCTGACCCGCCCGCAGTCGATCAGCCCGGCTCGATCACGGTCACGCCGGGCCAACGCTGCGCCGGCCGGTGCCGGGCCAACCGCTGCCGGGAGCGGGCCACGTCCACCCGGGCCGGGTTGTGCCGCCACACCCCGCCCAGCAGATCTGTCAGGCCGTACGGGGCGCAGACCATGAGCCGGCCGTCCGGGTCCAGGCGGACGGCCACCGCTGTGGCGTACTCCGGCCAGGTGGCGACCGCCTCGGCCACGCTGCGGTACGGCTCGATCGGGTCGCCGCCGAACGTGGCCGCGTACCAGATGTGCACCGAGGCCTGGTTGCGCGCCTGCCACGGTGGCTGCGGCCACATCCCCGCCAGTCGAGCGGTGGCCCGGTCGTCGTCGGCGCGGGTCAGCCTCGCCGAGTCGAAGAAGACCACGTCCACATCGCGGACCCCCGCCGGGTCGAACCCGTCGCCGTACCACTCGCCCCAGACCAGGTCGCGCAGGGCGCCCGCGCCGATCCAGGCGTCCGGCAAGCCGGAGTCACGCACGACGGTCAGCGCCCGGGTCAGCCAACCGCTGCCGACGACCAGTTGCCGCAGCTTTACGTGGTCCGTCGTCATCCGGCCACGGTAGGCAGTGGAGCCGATGTGCGCCGCCCCGTGGGCAGGTGTGCCGCCGGTCGGCGGGTATAGCGCCCTGCTTTCCCGATCTGCTGGACCAGACGGTGCCGCGTCGGTTCTTCCCGGCCGAACGGGCACGGGCCGCGATCGGCCTCCTCGGGTACGCGCGGATAGGCCGGGGCCGTCGGCGTTACCCCCTCCCGAGCGGCGGGTAGACGGGCTGTGCCGACACCGAGAGGGGAGCACCATGACAACGGTCGGAGAGTTCATGACGACCCGGTTGGTGACGATGGACGGCAACGACACGCTCATCGCCGCCGCGCAGGAGATGCGTGACAGTGCGATTGGCGATGTGGTGGTAACCGACGGCGACAATGTGGTTGGCATCGTAACGGACCGGGACATAACGGTCCGAGGTGTCGCGGAGAACATGGACCCGGGCTCGACCCGGCTGAATCAGATCACCACCCGCGACGTGATCACGGTGAGTCAGTACGACGACGCCGTGGCCGCCGCGGACCTGATGCGGACGTACGCCGTACGCCGGCTCCCGGTGATCGACGACGGGCGCCTGGTCGGCCTGGTCTCGATGGGTGACCTCGCGGTCGAGCGCGAACCGCAGTCGGTCCTGGCCGACATCAGCGCCAACGACCCGAACAACTGACCGTCCGCCGCGGCGCGCGCCGGCCCTCCCTCCCGGGAGGGCCGGCCCGTCCCTGCCCCCGTCCCCGCCCCCGTCCCCTCCCCCCTCCCCTGGTTGATCAAGAAGTTTGCGTCACGACACGCCGAAGGTGGTGACGCAAAGCTCTTGATCACCGGCACAGGGGGGTTCACCCGATCTGGGTGAGGTTGGGCGGGAAAGCGGCGGGGACCCGTGCTCAGACGTGCAACGCCGGCCGTCCGCGCGAACGCGAGCGCGGTGGGTGGGATCCCGGGCCCGGCAACTGGGAGGAGTGGACCCGATGGTGGACGCGACCACGAGGTTCTTCGAGGATCTGGATCGCCGGGGGTACGAGCCGCTGCTGGCCAAGACCTCCGGGACGCTGCGTATCGACCTGCACGAGGGGGCGCAGACCCGGCACTGGCTGCTGAGGATCGACCACGGCCGGCTGAACGTGAGTCAGGAGGACCAGGAGGCCGACACGGTGATCGGCGCGAGCCCGATCCTGTTCGACGACATCGCCTCTGGCCGCGAGCACGGCCTGGCGGCGCTGTTGCGGGGGGACATGACGGTGACCGGCGACGCTCGGCTGGTCGTACAGGTGGAGCGGATCTTCCCGGGTTCCCCGGACGCCCGTGGGCCGCGTCGGCGTTTCGTGGGGGAGGGGAACTGATGGGGCAGAGCAACACGATCCGGATCCTGGACGGCAACACGTTCGTCGTCTGCGAGGACACCGGTGACATCGAGGCGACGCCGAGCGAGCCCACCGGGCTCTTCTCCATCGACACCCGGTTCCTGTCGACCTGGGTGCTGACCGTCAACGGCGAGCGGCTCAACTCGCTCTCCTTCGACGACCTGCAGTACTTCGAGTCGCGGTTCTTCCTGGTGCCGGGGATGGCGACGCACTACGTGGACGCGAAGCTGTCGATCATCCGGGAGCGGGCCGTGGGCGGCAGTTTCCGGGAACAGCTGACCGTCCTCAACCATGATGAGAAGCCGGTCGAACTGGAAGTCCGGATGGACGCGGCGTCGGACTTCGCCGACCTGTTCCAGGTCAAGGACGAGATCCTGAACAAGAAGGGCGAGATCTACACGGAGGTGGAGTCGGACCGGCTGCGGCTCGGGTACCGGCGGGGCAACTTCCGGCGGGAGACGGTGATCTCGTCGTCGATGTCGGCCCGGTACGACGACAAGGGCTTCGCATACACCGTCCACCTGGAGCCCAACGAGCAGTGGGAAGCGACGATCGACGTCGAGACCCGCGCGGTCGGGCCCGGCGGCCGGGACCTGCGTTTCGGGTTGCGCATGCACGGTACGGAGCGGCTCGCCCTGCAACACGACCTGGAGCAGTGGATCGCCGACGCACCCAAGGTCAACAGTGAGCACGGCCGGGTGGCCAGCACGTACCGGCGCAGCCTGATCGACCTGGCGGCGCTGCGCTTCTCACCGCTGTCGCTGGGCGGTGCCACCCTGCCGGCCGCCGGCCTGCCCTGGTTCATGACCATGTTCGGCCGCGACAGCATCCTCACCTGCCTGCAGACCCTGCCGTTCACCCCGCAGTTGTCGAAGACGACGCTGCGCATCCTGGCGTCGCTGCAGGGCAGCAGGTTCGACGACTTCCGGGACGAGGACCCGGGGCGCATCCTGCACGAGATGCGCTACGGCGAGACCGCGGCCTTCGACGAGCAACCCCACTCGCCGTACTACGGCTCGGTGGACGCGACGCCGCTGTTCGTCGTGCTGCTCGACGAGTACGAGCGGTGGAGCGGAGACGTCGCGCTGGTCAAGGAGCTGGAGCAGGAATCCCGGGCTGCGCTGCGCTGGATCGACAACTACGCCGACCTGGTCGGCAACGGCTACATCTGGTACGAGCGGCGCAACACCGACACCGGCCTGGAGAACCAGTGCTGGAAGGACTCCTGGGATTCGATCTCCTACTCCGACGGCACGCTGCCGCCGTTCCCGCGGGCCACCTGTGAGGTGCAGGGGTACGCGTACGACGCGAAGGTCCGGGCGGCCCGGATGGCTCGCGAGTTCTGGGGTGACCCGGCGTTCGCCGACCAGTTGGAGCGGGAGGCGGCGCAGCTGAAGGAGCGGTTCAACCGGGACTGGTGGGTGGCCGACGGCGAGTTCTTCGCCCTGGCCCTGGACCCGGACGGCCGCCAGTGCGACATCCTCAGCTCCAACATCGGTCACCTGCTGTGGAGCGGGATCGTCGAACCGGAGCGGGCGGAGAAGCTGGCCGCGCACCTGGTCGGACCGCGGCTCTTCTCCGGCTGGGGGGTGCGCACGCTCGCCGAGGGGGAGGCACGGTACAACCCGATCGGCTACCACAACGGCACGATTTGGCCGTTCGACAACTCGTTCATCGCCTGGGGTCTGCGCCGTTACGGCTTCGCCGAGGAGGCCGCGACCATCGCCAACGGCATCCTGGACGCGGCCACGTACTTCGATGGCCGGTTGCCGGAGGCGTTCGGCGGCTACCCGCGGGAGCTGACCAAGTTCCCGGTGGAGTATCCGACGGCGTGTAGCCCGCAGGCCTGGTCGACAGGTACTCCGCTGTTGCTGCTGCGCACCATGCTCGGTCTGGAGCCGCACGAGGGTCACCTGGCGGTCGAGCCACGGCTGCCGGTGGGGATGGGCCGCATCGAGGTGCTGGACATCCCGGGTCGCTGGGGCCGGGTGGACGCGTTCGCGCGTGGCCGGCTGGACCTGAACGACCGCGCCGAATGACCGATTCGACAGTCGAACCGGCGGTGGCGTGCAGCCTACGTCGCCGCCGGTTCGCCACCCAGCCGAACCCCAGCTCGGCAGGGTAGATTCTGCGAATGCCGGAGCTCGTGTACCCGCCCGTTATCGCCACCGCCAAGACGATGTTCCGCCTCCTCGACCTGAAGATCACCATCGAGGGCGCTCATCACGTACCCCGTACTGGCGGGGCCGTTTTGGCCAGCAACCACGTCAGCTATCTCGACTTCATCTTCGCCGGTCTGGGCGCGAACGCGTCGGGACGGCTGGTTCGCTTCATGGCCAAGGAGTCGGTGTTCGCGCACCGGATCTCCGGCCCGCTGATGCGTGGGATGCGGCACATTCCGGTGGACCGGCAGGCCGGTGCGGCCTCGTTCCGCGCCGCCGTGAGCGCGCTCAAGCAGGGCGAGGTCGTCGGCGTCTTTCCCGAGGCGACGATCAGCCGGTCGTTCACCGTCAAGGAGCTCAAGAGCGGCACGGTCCGGATGGCCCGCTCGGCGAAGGTGCCGGTGCTGCCGGTCGCGCTGTGGGGCACCCAGCGCCTCTGGACGAAGGGCCGCCCACGCACCCTCACCCGCCGGCACACGCCGATCACCATCCTGATTGGCGAGCCGATCAACCCGGCGGACTTCCCGGACCCGAACGTGCTGGCCGCCGAGCTGACCACCCGGCTCAGTGCCCTCGTCGACCGGGCGCAGCGGGATTACCCGGACACCCCCGCCGGCCCGGACGACACCTGGTGGCAGCCCGCGCACCTGGGCGGCAGCGCACCCACGCCGGAGGAGGCCGCCGCTCTGGATGCCGCCGCCGAGCAGGAGCGCACCCCCACCACCTGACGCCGGGCCGCACGGTGGCCAGCAGCTTCACCGATGTCCGGATGCTGCGCCGCCGGCGAGCCCGCTCCACGAGGTCGGCTCCGGTCGGGAGCGGTAGTAGTCGTCCCGAGAGAAGAACTCCACCGGCAACGAGCCGGGCAACGTGATCCGGTTGTCGCCGGCGAGCAGGCCGGGGCCGGCCCGCAGCAGCAGCACGTCGCGCTCCTGGGCCGAGAGGTCGACCAACTGCGGGCGGGTGAGCCGGAACATGGCCACCGCCCGGCGGACCTGCCGGGCCAGCGCCACGACCTCGGCGGCCGCCCCGCTGAGGGCCAACGCCGGCTGCTGAATCGTGCGCAGGGCGTCGCAGACGATCAGCAGCTGCGCGGGAGCGTCCTGCTTGGTCGCCGGCAACTCCAACCGGGACGGCCACTGCCAACGGATCTGCCCGCTCATCAGGCCGTTGAGCCGCGCCGGCGGCCGGGCCCGGCGCCTGTCGTCGGCGACCAGCGAGAGCTGCGAGCCGCTGCCCACCCAGCAGATCCGCTGATCGGTGACGGTCACCGCGACCGGCTCGGGCAGCTGCCAACGGCGTCGCGTCTCGCTCGGCCCGAGCAGGTAGCCCGCGACCAGCAGCCGGTGCCGCCCGAGCACCCGCTCACCGGGCCTCGGTCGCAGGTTGTAGCGGCGGTCCAGGGTCGGCCCCACATCGTCGTCCGGAGCGTCGAACCGGTGGGGACCGATGAAGAAGGGGGACGCGTCGGAGTGCATCGTCACGACCTTCCGGTCAGCTGGCTGTGTACTGAAGCCTGGCGGACCGGAGGGCCCCTGTCATGACGCCTGTTAGGGGGTCGGCCGGTCGTACGTCGCCTGTGACCGGTAGATGCCGATCTCCTCCGGGCGGACGAGACCGTCCTCGATCGCACGGGCGAGCAGCGCCGCCTTTGTGGCGGCCGGACGCCCCGCGCGGGTGTACTTGATCCGCGCCCGGTCGACGTACTGCTTCACGGTGTGCTCGCTGATCTGCATCCGCCGCGCCACCGACGCCTTCGACATCGACTGGAACCAGAGCAGCAACGCCTCCCGCTCCTTGTCGGAGAGCATCGGCCGGTCCGGGCGCGGGTCGCCGACCATCGCGCCGGCCAGCGCCGGCGGCACGTACGGGCGGTCGCTCGCGGCGGCCAGCACCGTCTCCACGCAGTGTTCCCGGCCCTCGTGCTTGGCCAGGAACGCCACCGCCCCGGCGTCCAGCGCGGCGAGCATCGTCTGCGGGTCGGTGTGCTCCGAATAGACCACCACCCGCCGCCCGGCGGCGCTCAGCTCGGCCAACTTGTCCAACGCCATCCGCCCGTGCAGCCGCAGGTCGAGCAGGACGACGTCGGCGTGCGGCGCCGCCCGCAGCACCTCGTCCGGGTCGTCGCCGGTGGCGAGCACGGTCAGGCGCGGCTCGGTGGCGAGCCAGGCGCGAACCCCCTCGACCACCACCGGGTGGTCGTCGACGATCGCCACGCCGACCGGCCGATCGCCCGTCACCGCCGCCACCGGGTCTGCGCCCATCTGATGTTCCCGTCCCGTTCGTAGAGGTACTGCACCGGCCCGTCGTCGAGTTCCCCGGGCGGCGGGCCGGTCGCCTCCGGCCCCTCCCGGTCCGGCGTGACCAGGCCGACCACCACCTCGTCCGAGCCGGAGACCACGGTCAGTCGCGCCCAGCCCTTGGCATCGGCGAGGGTGCCGGTGAGCGGGTCGGCCAGCCGGCGCCGGACCTCCACCGGCAGTGGCGGCGGGGTGCCGATGGTGATCAGGTCGATCGGTAGGCCGTTGCGTTCCGCCAGGTCGGCGGCGGCGCGCAACTCGTGCAGTAGCGGGTCGGGCACATCATCGGACTCGGCGATCAGGCGGCGCAGCCGGGCGGCGGCCAACATGCACCGGCGCTGCACCTCCGGGTCGTCCGGGTCGGCCTGACCGGCGGCCAGGTCCCCGAGGACCCGCCCGGCTGCCGAGCTGACCAGGGCGAGTCGATCCCGCCGCTCCCGAAGGCCGCGCTCGGCGGCATCCCGCTCGGCGGCCATCGCGTGACCGGCGGCCGAGACGGCGGCCCGCTCCCGAGCCAGGCCAACGATGACCGTGCTGCCCACGAAGACCGCCACCGGCAGCGAGAACGTGCCGTAGACGTACATCACGTAGCGGGCCACGTCGGCCGGGTCGGGGCCGTGCCAGAGCACGGCGACCAGTGCGATCAACGCGTGCGTGCCCAGCAGCGCGATCAGTCCCACCACACGCCGACCCCACACCGCCAGCACGAAGAACCAGCCGAGCGTGCCCCACACCCAGTTCGCGGCGGTGAACAACTGCCGCTCACCCGCTGCGGCGAAGACCGCCGCATCGACGACCAGCAGCAGCCCGGCCAGCGGCCACGGCGGCAGCGGTGAGCCCCGCAGCAGCCGTACCCCGGCCACCGCGCCGGTCCCGGCGACCAGCATCCAGGCGCCGAGCACCACCGCTGGCGCGGCGAACTCCGCGCGAGCGGCCAGCACCGCCGGCAGCGCGATCGCGACATGCCAGGCCAACGCGATGGCGACGGCGGCGATCCGGGCACCCCGGTCGGACGCGTGCGCGACGGCGGCCGGTGCGGCGAGCGTCGCGGTGGAGGCCGGCTCCCGGGGCGTCGGAACACTGATCTGCTGCGGTGCCTCCGGAGCGTCGGTGCGGTGCGCCCGAGCGTTCAGGTCAGCCGACACCGGGCCACTCCAGCCGAATCCGGGTGCCCGCGCCGACCGCCGAGTGCACGTCGGCCCGCCCGCCTACCGTCGCCATCCGGCCGCGGATCGACTCGCGCAACCCGTACCGGTGCGGTGGGACGGTGGCCAGGTCGAAGCCGGGGCCGTCGTCGACGACCTCGACCACGACGGTGATCGCGTCCCGGCTCAATCGCAGCGTGGCCCCGGCACCCGGCGCGTGCCGGACCACGTTGGACAGCGCCGCGAAGGCGCTCTCGCTGATCGCGTCGGCCACCCCGACGGGAACGGCACAGGACGCCAGGTCCAGCCGCACCGCGAGCTCCGGCAGTCGGTCGACCACCGACCGCAACCGCTCGTCGAGCGGCACCGGGCCGTCGCCGGCCACCGGGCCGACGTCGGTGAGTGCGACGAGGGTACGCAGGTCGGCAGCGCACCGCTCGCGAAAGGCGGCTGAGGGCCCCGCCACCGCGCCCAGCCCCACCATGGTCAGCGTCCCGAGCACGGTGTCGTGCAGATCGCGATTCTGTTGGCGTTCGGCCTCGCGGGCGGCACGCGCGACCACCGCCTCCCGAATCAGCCGCTGGTGCTCGGCGAAGGCGCGGTCCGCCCGGCCGATGCGTCGTCGCATGACCGCCGCCATCATCGCCGTGCAGGCGATCTGCGCCAGCAGCGTGGCGGCGTGCGCCCGCGCTTCGGTGGGGTTGCCGGCCGCGTGCGCCCCGGTCACGTAGGTGGCGATCACGAGCAGACCGGCCGGGATCGACCAACGAGCCGGGGCGGTGGCCTGTGTGTTGATCACCGTGGTGCTGGCCAGCACGGCGATCCAACTACCCTCGCCGGGCAGCACCTCGGGCGCCACCAGGACGGGGATGAGCAGGCAGGTCAGCGCGGTGACCGCCACGTCACCGGCGACGAGGGCGGGGTTGATGCCGTGGCCCAGCGCGCGGTATGCGTACCAGAGGGACCAACCGGTCAGCACGGCCACCGCGGGTAGCAACACCGCCCGCTCGACCGGTGGGGTCTGCACCGACACGGCCACCGCCGCGCCGAACAGCCCGCAGGTCAGCCGCAGCAACGCCGGCAACGTGGTGAAGATGAGGCCCAGGGCCCCGCCCGCCGGATTGTCCAGCGTGGGCGGCGGCACGGTTGGGGTGGCAACGGCCGGCATCGGGAAGTGTCCTTCCGACAACGACCCGGTCCGGGTCCACGCGGCGTAGATCGACATCGGACAATAGCACGACCGACGGTGCGGGATGACCCTATGTGTGCAGTGTGTCGCTAATGGGTCACCCTGCGGTGCGCGGCTCAAGCAGGTCCCACCGGTTGCCGTAGAGATCGACGAATACCGCTACCGAACCGTACGCCTCATGCCGCGGTTCCTCCAGGAAACGCACCCCGGCCGCCACCATCCGGGCGTGATCCCGGGCGAAGTCCTCGGTGTACAGAAACAGGCCGACCCGACCGCCGGTCTGGTCGCCGATCCGGGCACGCTGCTCGGCGGTGCTCGGCCGCGCCAGCAGCAACGCGGTCTCCCGGGCACCCGCCGGGCGGACCACCACCCAGCGCGAGCCGTCCGGTCGGGCGGTGTCCTCCACCAACTCGAAACCGAGGTCGCCGACGTAGAAGTCGATCGCCTCGTCGTACTCCTTGACCAGCAGCGCGACAAGTCCCAGGTGTGCCATTCGGCCATCATGCCGGCGGGTGCCCCGGGCCCGGCCGGCGGCGTCCCCGCCGGTCACCCGCGTCACGCCGCCGGCGGGCCTGGCGGCTCGGTGCCCTGGCGGGGCCTGGCGGCCCTGGCGGCCTGGCGGGCCTGGCGGCCTGGCGGCCTGGCGGGCCTGGCGGGCCTGGCGGCCCTGGCGGGCCTGGCGGCCCTGGCGGGCCTGGCGGCCCGGCGGCCTGGCGGGCCTGGCGGCTCGGGGCCCTGGCGGCTCGGGGCCCTGGCGGTCCGGCCGGCCTGGCGGCTCGCGGTCCGGCCGGCCTGGCGGCCTGGCGGCCCGGCGGCCCGGCGGCCTGGCACATGATCCACTCGTGTTTCTGGAAGTCGGGGCATCCGGGACGCCGCGACACCCCGACATCCCGAAAGCCGAGTCGATCACGAGTGCCGTGCCACGGACCGCGCGGCCGGAACCGGGCGCACTCGCCATCCGTCTCATCCTCGGGTGGAAAGGTGGTGAGCCGGATGCGCTTGTCTCGGACGGTACTGGCGGTGGCACTGCTCGGCGTGGCGCTGGTTGGCTGCAATGACACGGACCAGGTGCCGCGCACTCCGGTGGGGCCGTACCCAGCTGACATCGTCGCCGGGTGGACCTCCTGTGCCGAGGACGCCCCACGGGCCGGCGAGATCATCTCGGTGCCGAGCACTGGGACGCCACCACCGCCGGCCGACTACCCGAGGGCCGGTTTCATCGACCCCGGGTTCACCCCGGTCGCGGCCGTGATCTGCGGGCGGGAGATCCGGCCGGGCCCCAACGGCGGCCACGAGCAGATCGCCACCGAGCGACTGGCCAAGGACATCGCACCGCTGCTCACCGCGTTGCGCCTGCCCAGCCAGGAGACCGGCGGAAACGTCGCCTGCACCCTCGACATGGTCGTCCCGCCGTGGCTGGCCCTGGTGGACGACCGGTTGCGTTGGCTTCGACCCAGCCTGCCGACGGACTCGTGCGGCAAGCCGCGCGCCGAGGTGATCGCCGCGTTGGCCGGGCCGCAATGGACCACGGTGGACATCCGTACCATCCGGCAGGTCGAGTCCGCGGCGGCCGAGGCCGCCGGATGCGCGCAACAGTGGACGGACATGGTGTGGGTGGAGACCAGGAACGCCCGCGGCGGGCCGCCCGGACCGGCCACCTCCCCGGCCGCCGGGCCGCTGCGACTCTGCGTCTACGAGGTGCCCGCATCGATTCAGGGCGGCGACAAGCCGGCGGGTGATTTCGTGTACGGCGGGCCGCTGCCCGCCGAGCGCCAGGCGGGCGTGTTGCGGGCGCTGTCCAACCGGCGGGCGGTGGTCGACTGTGCCACCCCGGCGTCCCGCTTCGCGGTGCTGCGCCCGCTCGACGGAGGTGGCCTTGACCGGTACGTGGAACTCGACGGCTGTCTGCGCTTCCTGGTCGCCTCGCCGACGGGTGGGGCGCAGCTCGGCCAGGGCGACGCCACGCTGGCCGCCCTGCTGGGGCCCGTCTAAAGTCGGAGGTGCGCGCTACCGTCCCGTCTGGCAGCTCGCATCACCCTGACCCTCGACTCCACCGACGCGCAGGTGCTCGCCGCGTTCTGGAAGACGGCACTGGGCTACATCGACGAACCGCCGTCACCGCCCTTCGCCACGCGCGAAGAGTGGCACGCGCAGTTCGACCTGCCGCAGGACGACCGTCCCGAGCATGGCGCGTGGCTGTGCGACCCGGACGGCACCGGTCCGCATCTCTCCATCCTCAACGTGCCCGAGCCCAAGACGGCGAAGAATCGGCTGCACATCGACATCCGGGTGCCCGGCCACGGCAGCCCGGACGAGCGGTGGGCGCGGATCAGGGCCGAGGCTGCTCGGCTGGTGCGGGCCGGCGGACGTGTCCTGGCGGAGGTCGACCAGCAACACGTGGTGATGGCCGACCCGGAGGGCAACGAGTTCTGCGTGGCGGCGACCGCAGCCTGAGGAGGCCGTTACCAGGTGTCGGGGCGGTCGAGGTCGCGGGCCGGTTGGTACCCGCCGAGGATCGCCAGCCCTTCCGACTCGGTGTAGCCGTTGCCCCAACCCCTGCGGAACGCCTCGACGACGCAGGGTTTGACGGCCATCTGCAGCACGTCGCTGCCCTGCCGACGAAACCCGGTAGGGGCCCGCGACGAGATCCCCGGGCCGGGCCTCGTCGCCGTCCGGGGCGAGCTGCGCCCGAACAGTCAGCCAGCGACCGGAGTCGTCGCCGACCACCAGTGAACCCTCGACGAAGGAGTCCCGCGCCGACCGGCCGAGCGTGACCGAGCATTCGAGTAGCCGTCCACCGGGCGGCGGTGACTCCAGCCGGAACGTTGCCGCAGCGCCGCCAGGGCACGCCTCGCGTGGTCGAGTTGTTGTTCGAGTGCTCGGCCGCACTGTTCCAAGAACCACTGCCCGTAGGGTTTGGAGTCGAGACTGAGGACAAGCAAGTCAGAGAGGTCAGCTACCCGGTCGCTCTCGGAGGAAGCGACTGGCAGCGGGTCGCTCTGAGCAATTGTGAGCACGCATAGGCGCGGTAAGCCGCTGACCTGCGGTGAGGTGGGTGCGCCCGGCAGGATTCGAACCTGCGGCCTTGGGATTAGAAGTCCCCTGCTCTATCCGCTGAGCTACGGGCGCGTGTGACGTGGATGTCGCGCCCAGAGGGTACCGCCGTCCCACAGCCCGGCGGCGAAAAGGGTGCCCGCGTCCGCGTTGCCGAGCAGGGTCTCACGTTCGCCCCGGAGCGGTCATCCGGGTTCCCGCGGAACGGCCTGACCTCGGACCGTACCTTTGGCTGGTGTTGCTGGATTCCGACGCCGAGAGCGACGTCGCCTACGAGCTGTGCCAGGTCGTTGGTCGCGCCATCCTGCCGTACCGGTCACCGGACGCCTTCGGTACCGCGTTCTTCTTTCGCAGCGGCGACGACCCGGTGGGGGAGTCGCTGTTGACGGCGGCCGACCTGGTGGGGGCGCCGGGTGGCGAGCTGAGTCTGCGGGCGAGCGTCACCGAGCCGGCGGGGGTCGCGCCGGCCGTCATCGCCGAGGCCGAGATCGTGCCCGGCTGGGCGCGCTTCCCGGGCGACGGGGTTGCGGTGTTGCCGACCGCCGGCCTGCATCGCCATGCCGGCGACGGTGGCTGGCGGTGGCGCGTCCAGCCGGTGCCTGCGGGGATCGCCGCCGGGCACGAGGTGGTCGCCCGCCTCGGCGCCGACGCGGGTTCCGCTTTCGTGCTGGCCCACGGGGTACGCGAAGACGGGTCGCGCCCGCTGGAGGTCGCGATCGAGCGGGTGGTCCGCGACGGGGACGCCGTGCTGATCACCACGGAGCTACCGCCGGGGTACGTCGGCGCGCCGGTCTTCATTGTTCAGGCCGACGCGACCGGTGAAGTGTCCCCGTACTGCCTGGGTCTGGTGCGGCCCGGCGTCGGCGAGCACCCGGTGGCGACGTTCGACCGGATCCGTGCCGTGCTCCCGGCGACGCCCGGTGACATCTGAGCCGCGACGGGCATCACCGTCCGGGCTGATCAGCGAGCGGGGGTAGTCGCGGCACCTGCCGTGTCGGCCGCGTTCGGCGGTGCGGCGTCGGCCGGGGTGGCGTCGGGTTGGGCCGTGTCAGCGTGTGCTGCGTCGGGTTGGGCCGTGTCAGCGTGTGCTGCGTCGGGTTGGGCCGTGTCAGCGTGTGCTGCGTCGGGTTGGGCCGTGTCAGCGTGTGCCGCGTCGGGCTGGGCTGCGTCAGCGTGTGTTGCGTCGGGTTGGGCTGCGTTGACCGGGTCCGCCTCGCTCGGTGCCGCGTCGGCCGGGGCGGTGGGGCCGGCGGCGAGGAACGCCTCGGCCCAGCGGCCCACCTCGTCGAAGACCTTCTTGCGTACGGCTGGGCCGGAGAGCGTGAGGTCGTGCAACCCGCCGTCGAAGCGGGCCAGGGTGACGTGGCGACCGAGGCGGGGCGCGTAGCGAACCATGTGCTCGACGTCCAGTACGGCGTCGGTCAGGGTCGCGTTGTCGTGCCACTTGGTGCCCCGGAAGGAGCGGGTCGAGCAGGCCAGCAGCACCGGCACCTGGATGTCCAGGCCAGCGCGGAGCCGCCGTTGCCCGGTGCGGATCGCGTTCAGCCAGCCGGCCCGGACCGGGAACCCGGCCAGCGGCTTCCACGCCAGGTCGTAGGTCCACTCGCCGCGGTGGTCGGAGTGGATGCTCTCGCCGTACACCGTGCCGAGCCCGAACGGGAGGATGCGGTGCGGCGCGCTGCGGCCCAGCCGGGACGCGGCGGCCGCGAGGGGTCGACGCACCACCCAGGGGGCGTTCAGGTCGAAGTAGGGGCTGTTGAGCACCAGGCCGTCGATGGTGCCGGTGTCGCGGCGGGCGTCCGCCCAGAGCGAGATGATCAGGCCGCCGGTTGAGTGGCCCATCGTCAGCAGGGTCTCGTGCCCGTCGTCCCTGCGGATGATCTCGGCGGCGGCGTCCAGCTCGGGGAAGTAGTCGCTGATGTCGCGGCAGAAGTTCGGGGTCTGACCGGGGAGCAGACTGCGGCCGTATTTGCGCAGGTCGAGCGCGTAGAAATCCCAGCCCCGCTCGGTGAAGAAGTCGGCCAGATGGGTCTGGAAGAAGTAGTCGACGAAGCCGTGCACATAGAGAACGGCCCGCCCGGTGGGGCCCTCGGCCCGCCGCCGGACCAGGGTCGCGACTACCGGCCCCTCGTCGTCGGTGCCCAGGTCGATCGTCTGCCGCTCATACGGCGGCCCCAACACGTCCGGTTCCACGAACGCGACGCTACGCCGCCAACCTACCCAGCGGTAGCCCCGCCGCCGCCCCCCGTTACCCCCGCCCGCCCCGCGCCCACCCCCCGTTACCCCCGCCCGCCCCGCGCCCACCCTGCGGGCCCCCGCCCGCCCGCCGCCGCCGCGATCTTGCACTTTCTGTCCCGGCATACGGGGTGAATGCCGCTGTTCGGCGACAGAAAGTGCAAGATCGCGGGGCGGGGCGGGGCGGGGTTAGGCCGGTTCTGCGTCGGCGCGGGGGGTCTCGTCTTCCTCGGCCTGGGGCGGCGGGAGGTCGCGCAGGTGTTTGTTGTGCCGAGGCTCCTGGCGGGTCTTGGCGTCGTTGAGCCGGCGGCGCAGGTCGTCGCGGACGTCGTTGAGGGCGGCGTGCAGGTCCTCCTCGGCGGAGGTGGTGACGATCTTCTGCCGGCCGGCGATCCAACACTCCAGGGTGACCTTCTGGCCGCGCGCCTCCCGGTCCTTCACCGATACCTCCAGCTCGGTGGCGTCGGCGTGGAAGCCGGCGAGCCGGGCGTCGAGGGTGGCGAACTGCTCGGCGATCCAGTTGCGGTCGCCCTGCGAGAACCCGGCGCCCACCCGCAGGCACTCAGCCACGGTGGCCGGGTTCGCCACGGCGCTCATCGCCGCGCCTCGGAAGCGTTCGCGGAGCCGATGGTAGTGATCATCATGGCGCTGACCTCTCGTCGACGTGGAGCTGTCGGTGGTGCGTTGATCAAGTCCTTACCCAGTTCGACATGGCTGGGAAACCGTGGGCGGCGGGCCGGGCGGGTTGGGCGTACCACATCCGAGCGTGATCAGGGCGTTGTCCACAGGTGGGCTCGTCGTCCACAGGTTGGGTCCGGGCGCTGGCGATGCCCCGCCTCAGCGTCGAGGCTCGGTGTCGAGTCGACTCGCGCTGGCAGGCCCCGATCCCCCTGGAGGGACGATGTTCGACACCAACGTAACGATTGTCGGTAATGTCATGACCGCGCCACAATGGCGGCGTACGACCCAGAGCAACACTCTGGTGGCCAACTTCAAGGTCGCCTCCACCGCCCGCCGACTCGATCGGGACAGCGGCCGATGGGTTGACGGCAACTCGCTCCGCGTCCGCGTCAACTGCTGGCGCAAGCTCGCTGAGGGGGTAGCGGCCTCGATCATGGTCGGCGATCCGGTGGTGGTCTGCGGGCGGCTCTACACCCGCGACTGGACCGACGACGCCGGCAACCACCGCACGCTCTACGAGCTGGAGGCGGTCGCCGTCGGCCATGACCTGTCCCGGGGCCGGGCCCGCTTCCTGCGCAATCGGCCGAGCATGACGACCAGCACCGTCGAGGACGGGGAGGCCGAGAGTCGGGTGCAGGGCGAGCCGACCGAGCCGGTGCCGACCGGGGAGGCACCTGTGCTGCCCGACGACCGTCCGCTGGACGACGACTTCGAGCTGCCCGACTACGCCGAGCTGCGAACCAACCCGCTCGGCACCGTCCCGGAGGACGACGACATTTCCGCGAGCGGTGAGGTTTCCGAGTTGGCTCCGCCGCCCCGTGCGACCGACGACGACGCCGACGCCGACGTTGACCTGGACCTCGAACTGGGGCCGGTGCCGGACGAGGGGCAGCCGGAGTCGACGCCGTCCGGTCGCGGGCGGCGTGGTCGGGGCCGGGTCCCGCAGCCAGCCTGACCCGATCGATCCGGCCGTCGCCGGTCGAATGGCGATCAAGTTGCCTGAGGTCCGGTGCCGGTCGTGAATGCCGCCGCGCAACGGCACCCCAAGATGCGGCGCGGCGCGGTGCGGTGCGACGGGGGCGGGGTGGCGGCGCGACCAGCGTCGTCACCCCGCGTGACGAGCGTCGGCGGGCCAGCCCCGCCTGTTCGCTCCACGGGTTCTCGTCGCCGGTGCGGCACCGTGGGTTGGGTTTGTGCACGGGGTGCTCGTCTAGGCTGGCCGGCCGGAGGTGGTGCGGGTGCGACGGACAGCGCCGATGGCGAACGCGGCGGGGCTGCTCGCCGGGTACGCGCTGGACAGGTTGCTCGGCGACCCACGCCGGTGGCACCCGGTGGCCGGCTTCGGGCGGGCCGCGGGCGTACTGGAGCGCCGCCTCTACCGCCCGGACCGGACGGCGGGAACGGCATTCACCGCGCTGGCCGTCGGCGGCCCGGTGCTGCTCGGGGCGGCCGCCGCGGTGGCTACCCGGCACCGGCCGGTGACCCGGGCGGTGCTCGTGGCGGCCGGCACGTGGACCGTGCTGGGGGGTCGCACGCTGCGGCACGAAGCAACCGTCATGGGCCGGACGCTGCGCGACGGCGACCTGCCCGCTGCCCGGCGACGTCTCGGACACCTCTGCGGGCGGGACCCGTCGACGCTGGGCGAGTCGGAGTTGGCCCGCGCCACCGTCGAGTCGGTCGCGGAGAACACCTCCGACGCGGTCGTCGCTCCGCTGCTCTGGGGCGCGGTCGCGGGTCTGCCCGGGTTGCTGGGTTACCGCGCGGCGAACACCCTCGACGCGATGGTCGGGCACCGGTCGCCGCGCTACGGGCGGTTCGGCACCCCGGCCGCCCGACTGGACGACGTGCTCAACCTGGTGCCGTCCCGGCTGACCGGGCTGCTCACCATCGCCGTCGCGCCAGTAGCGAACGGGGACCGGCAGCGCGCCTGGCAGGTGTGGCGGCGTGACCGCAACGACCACCCGAGTCCCAATGCCGGGCAGTGCGAGGCGGCGATGGCCGGGGCGCTCGGCGTCCGCCTCGGCGGCCGCAACGTCTACTTCGGGCGCTCCGAGGTGCGGCCGTTCCTCGGCGACGGGCCCCGTCCCGAGGCACGGCACCTGAAGCGGGCCGCCCGGATCTCCGGCGCGGTGGGGCTGGCCGCCGTCGGGCTGGCCGCCGCGTACCCGGTGACTCTCGGCCGCCTCGTCGGTGCCGTGAGCAGGCGCGCACTGATCGGGGTGCGACGGGGGAGCGGGCGGTGAGCGGCGGGCTGCTGGTCGCCGGCACGACGTCCGACGCGGGCAAGAGCGTGCTCACCGCCGGCATCTGCCGCTGGCTGCACCGGCAGGGCATGAAGGTGGCGCCGTACAAGGCGCAGAACATGTCGAACAACTCGGCGGTGGTCGTCGGGCCGGACGGGCGCGGCGGCGAGATCGGGCGGGCCCAGGCCATGCAGGCTGCGGCGTGCGGGCTCGCACCCGACCTGCGGTTCAACCCGGTGCTGCTCAAGCCGGGCAGCGACCTGGCCAGTCAGGTGGTGCTGCTGGGCGAGGCGGTCGACACGATCACCGCCGGCACCTTCCGGCAGCTGCGTCCACGGCTCGCCGAGACCGCGTACGCGGCGCTGGCCGAGCTGCGCGAGGCGTACGACGTGGTGATCTGCGAGGGGGCCGGTAGTCCCGCGGAGATCAACCTGCGGGCCGGTGACTACGTCAACATGGGGCTGGCCCGGCACGCCAACCTGCCCACCATCGTCGTCGGCGACATCGACCGGGGCGGTGTCTTCGCCTCGATGTTCGGCACCGTGGCCCTGCTCGACCCGGCCGACCAGGCGCTGATCGCCGGCTTCGTGATCAACAAGTTCCGGGGCGATCTGGGGCTGCTCCAGCCCGGTCTGGACATGCTGCGGCAGGTCACCGGCCGCCCCACGTACGGCGTGCTGCCCTGGGCACTGGACCTGTGGCTCGACGCGGAGGACTCACTCGCCTACGGTCGGGTGCTCGGCCGACCCGCCGCCCCGCACGGCACCGAATGGCTGGATGTGGCCGTCGTCCGCCTACCCCGGATCAGCAACGCCACCGACGTGGAGGCACTCGCCACCGAGCCGGGCGTCCGCGTACGCCTCACCATCGAACCGGCCGAGCTCGCCGCCGCCGACCTGGTCGTCCTGCCCGGCTCGAAGTCCACCGTCGCCGACCTCGCCTGGCTACGTGAGACGGGCCTCGCCGACGCGGTGGTCACCCATGTGGCGGCCGGTAAGCCCCTGCTCGGCCTGTGCGGCGGTTTCCAGATGCTCGGCCGGGCCATCCACGACCCGGTGGAGAGTCGGCAGGGCAGCGTGTCCGGGCTCGGCCTGCTGCCCATCGAGATCACCTTCGATCCGCGCAAGACCGTCCGGCAGTCGGTGGGCACCGGCCACGGCGGGCTACCGGTGCGTGGCTACGAGATCCACCACGGGTACGTCTCACAGACCGACCCCAGCCTGACCCCGCTGCTGACCGGCGACGACGGCGTCGGAGAGGGAGCCGTGCTCGGTGCGGTGCACGGGACGCACTGGCACGGGGCGTTCGAGTCAGACGGGTTCCGCCGGTGGTTCCTCACCGAGTCGGCTCGCCTGGCCGGCCGCAGCGGGTTCCGGGTCGCACCGGCCACCAGCTTCGCCGCCGCCCGGGAACGCTCACTCGACCTGCTCGGCGACCTGGTCGAGGAACATCTGGACACCGACGCCCTCTGGCGTCTCATCGAAACCGGCCCGCCCGCGGACCTCCCGTTCATCCCACCCGGCCCCCCACCGGCGTGACCGGCCCGCCGTCCCATCCGGACTGTCGGGCGGGGGCCGTGCCCGGGGGTAGCGCGGGGTGTGGGGCCGGGGCGGCAGCGCGGAGTGTGGGGCCGGGCCGGGCCCAGCGAGGCATGATCACGCACGATCCTTGTCGTAGTGGCCTCCGGGGCGACGGAGGGGCCTGGTTCCTGGATCGAGCGTGATCTTGGCGCGGGCGGCGGGCCGCCGGGGTGGGCGGGCGGCGGGCTCGACGGCCTGGGCGGGCGGTGCGCCGACCAGGCTGAGTGGGCGGCGGGCCGACCAGGCTGGGCGGTCGGCGGGATCGGCGGGCCGACCAGGCTGGGCGGTCGGCGGGCTCGACGGCCTGGACGGGCTGGGCGGGCGGGCGACGGATTGGGCGAGGCGGGAATCAGGGGCGGATGTCGGCGGGGCGGTCGGTTGTGGGCAGCCCGGCGGCGAGCCAGGCGTCCACGCCGCCGATCATGTCGGTGGCCCGACGCAACCCGAGGGTTTGCAGGCTGGCGGCGGCCAGGCTGGAGCTGTAGCCCTGTCGGCACACCAGCACGATCTCCCGGTCGTAGCCGGTGGCCTCCGGGATCCGCCAGGCGCTGGCCGGATCGAGCCGCCACTCCAGTACGGTCCGGTCGATGACGACCGCACCAGGCAGGTCGCCCTGTTCGCGGCGCTGCAGTTCGGTACGGGTGTCGACCAGCAACGCACCGCCTCGGACCGCCTCGACGGTCTGCTGCGGAGTCAGTCGGTGCAGCCCGGCGCGGGCCTGTTCGAGCAGGGCGTCTATACCGGGGCTCATCACGTCTCGGAGCACCACCCGATCATGCCGATTCGGTGGCACGTCGGACGGCGAACGGGCCGCCCGTCACCCGTCGCCGCCCCAATTCCCCCGGACGTGACAGTGCCCGGCCGGGGCGGTCAGCCGGACGGGTCACCGTGGCCGCCGCCGACCGCCCACACGACATGATCGACACGGCTTTCCTGACGTCGCGGTGTCCCGCCGACAGGGATACCGCGAATTCAATGAACCGGAGTCGATCACGGATGAAGCCCGGAGTCGATCACGCCGTTCGGGGGGCGCGGCGGCATACTTCGGGCATGCACCACGGGAGGTTGCACTGAACCCGGAGACTGGCCGGCCGACCGTGGCGGTCGTCGAGGCGTACGCCGAAATGGCTCGTCGGGTGCTCGCGGGCCCGGCGCGGTTGGGGCGGACCCGGCTGGTGGCGGTCGACGGGCCGAGCGGCGCGGGTAAGAGCCGGTTCGCCGCGCGGCTCGCGGATGCCCTGGCGGGGCCGCTCGGCGGCCGACCGCCGGTGGTGCACACCGACGACCTGCTCGATGGGTGGGACGACCAGATCACCTTCTGGCCCCGGCTCGACCGGGGAGTGCTCGCCCCGCTGCGTCGGGGGGAGCCCGGTGCCTACCGGCGGTACAGCTGGGTCCGGCAACGCTTTCTGCCCCGGCCGGTGCCGGTGCCGGTGGCACCGGTGCTGGTGTTGGAGGGGGTCACCGCAGCCCGAGCGGTCGTCCGGCCGGAGTTGACGCTGGCCGTGTTCGTCACCGCGCCCGCGCCGCTGCGGCTCGATCGCGCGGTTGCCCGGGACGGGCTGGAGATCCTGCCGGAGCTGCGCCGCTGGCATGCGGGGGAGCTGGCGCACTTCGCCGCCGACGAGACGGCGATTCACGCCGATCTGCTGGTCGACGGCGCGCCGACGTTGCCGCACGACGCGGACCGGTACTACGTGCGGATCGGTTGAGCGGGACGCCAGCCGTTGAGCAGGGCAGACCGGGCCGCACCCGGTCGGTGCCGGCCGGGCGGAGAGCGGTGACGGTACGGGCTCCGCCGGCACGCCCCGGTAAGGCCGGCATACGATGCCGGTCATGACCTCACCGATCATGTCCGAGTCCGAGGTGCGGGCCGCCGTCGAGCGGGAGATGCCTGGCGTACGGGCCGACCTGGAACGCCTCGTCCGCATCCCCGGCATCGCCTTCGAGGGCTTCGACCACTCGCACGTGGAACGCTCCGCCGAGGCGGTCGCCGAGCTGCTGCGCGGCTGCGGCCTGGACGTCGACATCGTGCGATCCGGCGGCCAGCCGGCGGTGATCGGCCGTCGGGCCGCTCCGCCCGGCGCTCCCACCGTGCTGCTCTACGCCCACCACGACGTCCAGCCGGTCGGCGACCAGTCGCTGTGGGAGTCCGACCCGTTCGAGCCGGTGGAGCGGGACGGCCGGCTCTACGCCCGGGGCGCGGCCGACGACAAGGCCGGCATCATGGCGCACGTCGCGGCGCTGCGCGCGTACGGCGACGCGCTGCCGGTCGGCGTGGTCCTCTTCATCGAGGGTGAGGAGGAGTACGGCTCCGACTCGCTGGAGCAGCTGCTGACCGAGCACCGCGACGAGATCGCCTCCGACGTCATCGTGATCGCCGACTCCGGCAACTGGGACATCGGCGTACCGGCGCTGACCACCTCGCTGCGGGGCATCGTCAACTGCTTCGTCGAGGTGCGCACGCTGGACCACGCGGTGCACAGCGGCATGTTCGGCGGCGCGGTGCCGGACGCGCTCACCGCCCTGGTCCGGCTGTTGGCGACGCTGCACGACGACGCCGGTGACGTGGCCGTGGCCGGGCTGGTCGGCCGCGAGGGCGCCACCGTCGACTACCCGGAGGATCGGGTCCGGGCCGAGGCGGGGCTCGCCGAGGGCGTGCAGTTCATCGGCACCGGCCGGATCACCGACCGGCTCTGGACCAAGCCGGCGCTGGCCATCCTCGGTGTCGACGCGCCGTCCACCGGCGAGGCGCCGAACGCCCTGGTCCCGGCCGCGAAGGCGAAGCTCAGCATCCGCCTGGCTCCGGGCGACGACCCCAAGCGGGCGTACGCGGCGGTGCGCGCGCACCTGGAGCAGCACGCGCCGTGGGGCGCGCAGGTGACTGTCACGTTCGAACACGACGGCGACCCGTGCGTGATCGACGCGTCCGGGCCGATGTTCGACGCCGCCCGTGCGGCCTTCCGGGCCGCCTGGGACGGCACCGACCCGGTGGACATCGGCGTCGGCGGTTCGATCCCGTTCATCGCCACCTTCCAGGAGATGTTCCCGAAGGCGGCGATCCTGGTGACCGGTGTGGAGGACCCGCACGCCCGCGCGCACGGCCCGAACGAGAGTCTGCACCTCGGGGAGTTCGCCCGGGTCTGCCTCGCCGAGGCGCTGTTGCTGGGCAAGGTGGCGGCCGCGGCAGGTTAGGCGTCAGAACGGCAACTTCGGGCCTGATCTGGCAGTTTACGGCGTGTCGAGGCGTCGTCTGTTATAGCCTTTCGTACATGAGTACGAACGAGGTGATGGCCCGGTTGGGGGCCGCTGTCAGCGCACTGGGAGACGTCGACGTCTCCGCGTGGTCCGAGGACACGCTCAACGAACAGCTCGGTGAGCTCTCCGCCGCCCTGGTCGCCCTCGACTCGGTGCTCTCCCGGGTCGCCGGTGAGGTCCGCGCCCGAGGGTTGCGCATCGAGGAGCCCGTCTCCGCGTAGGGCGTGTTGCGGGAGCAGGCCCTGATCCCGTCGTCCGCGTGAGCGGGCGGCACCTGCCGACACCGCCCCGGGCACGGCAATGCCCGGGCGGTGTCGGAGGTGACTGGCAGGATGAGCTGCGTGCGGTTCCTCGATCTGGCAGCCACCTCCGCCGCCGTCGGCGCCACCAGCGGCCGGCGTGCCAAGGTGGAGCTGCTCGCTGATGCGCTGCGCCGGCTCGACCCCGGCGAGGTCGAGCCGGGCGCCGGCTACCTCGCCGGTGAGCTGCGCCAACGGCAGACCGGCGTCGGCTACGCGAGCCTGCGGGACCTGCCACCACCGGCCGCCGAGCCGACGCTGACCGTGGCCGCCGTCGACGCGGCCATCGGGCAGATCGCCGCGGTGCACGGCTCGGGCTCGCAGGCTCGGCGTCGGGCACTGCTCGGTGCCCTCTACGCGGCGGCGACGGCCGACGAGCAGCGCCTGCTCACCGGTCTGTTCAGTGGCGAGCTACGCCAGGGCGCCCAGGCCGGCCTCCTCGCCGACGCGGTGGCCCGGGCCGCCGACGTGCCGGTGGCGACGGTCCGCCGGGCGCTGCTGCTCGCCGGTGACCTGCGGGCCGTGGCGGTCGCCGCGCTGTCCGGCGGAGCCGCCGAGCTGGCCGGCTTCGGTCTGCGGGTCGGTCGACCGCTGGCGCCGATGCTCGCGCAGAGCGCCTCCTCGGTCGACGAGGCGCTCGCCGCGACCGGCACGCCGGCAGTGGTCGACGTGAAGCTCGACGGCATCCGCATCCAGGTGCACCGCTCCGGTGCCGACATCGCCGTCTTCACCCGCAGCCTCGACGAGATCACCACCCGGGTGCCCGAGGTGGTTGCCGCGGTCCGTGCCCTGCCCGGCCGGGAGTTGGTGCTCGACGGCGAGGCGATCGGCCTGGACGAGACCGGCCGTCCGCTGCCGTTCCAGCAGACGTCGAGTCGGGCCGCCCGACGCACCACTCCCAGCACCACCGGGCGCACACCGGTCGCCCCGGCGGTGCTCGCGGCGGCCGCCAGCACGGGCACGACGGTGCTCACCCCGTACTTCTTCGACCTGCTGCACCTCGACGGTGAGGATCTGATCGACCTTCCCGGCCGGGAGCGGTGGGCCGCCCTCGCCGGTTCGGTGGATTCGTCGCTGCTGGTCGGGCGGATGGAGGTCGACGGCCCGGAGCAGGCCGCCGCCGCGTTCGCCGCGGCGCTCGACGCCGGGCAGGAGGGCGTGGTGGTCAAGGCACCGGACGCCCCCTACGACGCCGGCCGGCGTGGCGCCGCCTGGGTCAAGGTCAAGCCACGGCACACCCTCGACCTGGTGGTGCTCGCCGTCGAGTGGGGCAGTGGCCGACGAAAGGGCTGGCTCTCCAACCTGCACCTGGGCGCGCGGGACGCGCGCACCGGCGAGTTCGTCATGCTCGGCAAGACGTTCAAGGGGCTCACCGACGAGTTGCTGCGCTGGCAGACCGAACGGTTCCTCGACCTCGCGGTGGAACGCGGCGACTGGGTGGTCCGGGTCCGGCCCGAGCAGGTGGTGGAGATCGCCTTCGACGGGGTGCAGACCAGCTCGCGCTATCCGGGAGGGATGGCGCTGCGGTTCGCCCGGGTGGTGCGCTATCGCGACGACAAGTCCGCCGCCGAGGCGGACACCATCGACGCGGTCCGCGCCATCCACACCGGCCGTCCCACCGGCTGACCGACCGGGGCGGCCCGCGTCAGGCGGTCGCGGTCGGTGCGGGTTCGGCGGCTCGGTCCAGCGGAGCCTCGGTGGTGCCGATGCCGGCGGCCCGGCGGGCCTCCCGGCGGGCCACCCAGCCGTAGCCGAACAGGGCCATCACCGCGAACAGCCACCACTGCACGACGTAGCCGAAGTTCTGCCAGTTGTTGGTGTGCCCGACCGGCACCGCCTTGAACACCGGATCCGCCGCCGGGGTCTGCTCGTCGAGCAGCAGGTAGGCGCCGTAGACCGGGTACGGAAGTTCACCGGCCAGCCGGGACACCCCGATCCGCCGGATCTCCAGCAGCCCGTCGCGACGGGCCACCGCACCGGCGCCGCTCTCGGTCTCGTGCACCCGACCGACCACCGTCACGTCGCCGGTCGGCGCGGCGGGCACCGACGGCTGGGCGGTCGCCCCACCGGGCGCCGGGGGGATCCAGCCCCGGTCCACCAGCAGCGCCGTGCCGTCGGCGAGCACCAGCGGGGTGAGCACCTCGAAGCCGACCCGGCTGTCCACCGTCCGACCCCGGACCAGCACGGTGTTCGTGGGGTCGTACCGGCCGGTGACGGTGATCCGGGTCCAGACCTTGTCCTCGGCGGGGGCCGGGCCGGCCGTCCCCGCGCCGCCGGTGGGCGCGCGCAGCGCGTCGGCGAGCGGCGCCGGGGCCATTCGCTGACCCGCGTCGATCCGCTCGTTGACCTCGGTCCGCCCCCGGTAGCGGTCCAGCTGCCAGTTGCCGAGGAACACCATGACGGCGGCGGCGACCAGGGTCAGCGCGAGGGCGCCCAGCCAGCGTGGGCTCAGCAGGAACCGGTACACGGCACCGAGGCTACTCGTATGACCGGCGCCACTGACCTGGACCGGGCCGGGAGCGGGCCAGCGTCGGGGTCGGGAGCGGGCCAGGGCCGGGCCGGGAGCGGGCCGGGGTCGGGCCGGGACTGCCTCAGGGGGCCGGGCCAGGGCTGAGTGGGCGGGCCCGGTTGGCGGTGCTCACGTCGCCAGCCGGGCGGGTATCGTCACGCCGACGGATCGGCCTCGGTCGTCCCGTCGCGTACCCGCCGCCGCTCGCGAGGAGTCGATGATGACCGTCGTGCCGCGCCTGGTGCTCAGCGCGCCGTCCTCCGGGCACGGTAAGAACGCGCTGGCGATCGGGCTGCTCGCCGCCCTGGCCGAGCGAGGGGTCGACGTCGCCGGGTTCAAGCTCGGCCCGGACCACGTCGACGCCGCCTACCTCGGTCTCGCCTCCGGTCGGCCGGGTCGGGTGATCGACCCCCGGTTGGTCGGCGTCGACCGGCTCGCCCCGCTGGTGGCGCACGGCGCCGCCGGTGCCGGGCTCGCCGTGGTGCAGGGCAGCATGGGGCTGTACGACTCGGTCGGTGGCCGCCCGGAGCAGGAGTCCACCGCCGCCGCGGCCGCCGCGCTGCGCAGCCCGGTGGTGCTCGTCGTCGACGTGGCCGCGATGGGTCAGTCGGTGGCGGCCCTGGTGCACGGTTTCCGCTCGTACGACGAGCAGTTGTGGCTCGGCGGGGTGATCCTCAACCGGGTGGCGTCGTCGCGGCACGAGGCGATGCTGCGCGAGGCGTTGGACGACGTGGGAGTGCCGGTCTACGGCGCGCTGCGTCGCCAGGACCTGCCGGCGGTGCTGCCGTCGCGGCGGCACGGGGTGGCACCGGTGGTCGACGACTCGGCCGACGCCGGCCGGGCGGTCCGCCGACTGGGCGAGGCCGTCGCCGCCACTGTCGACCTGGAACGGCTGCTCGGGCTGGCCCGCTCCGCTCCGCCGCTGCCGGCGCCGGCCTGGTCTCCCGAGGACGCCCTCGGCACGTTCGCCGCTCCGGCGAACCGCCCGCTGGTGGCGCTGGCCGGTGGGCCGGGCGGCAGCTTCAGCCATCCGGAGACCGCCGAGTTGCTCCGGGCCGCCGGCGCCGAGGTCGTCGTCGTCGACCCGCTGCGCGATGAGGCGCTGCCGGTCGGCACCCGCGCGCTGGTCGTCGGTGGCGCGCTGCCCGAGGCGTACGCCGAGCAGTTGTCGGCCAACCGGCGGCTCTGCATCGCGGTGGCCGAGTTGGCGCGGACCGGACGTCCGGTGATCGCCGAGGGTGCCGGGTTGCTCTGGCTGGCCCGGGAGCTGGACGGGCTGCCGATGTGCGGTGTCCTGGATGCGGTCGGCGTGAGTCGCGACGGGGTGGTGGCCGGCTACCGGGAGGCGACCGCCCAGACCGACAGCGTGGTCGCCGCCACCGGCACGGTGCTGGTCGGGCACAAGGCGCACCGCGCGGTGCTCACCCCCCGCGCCGGTCAGCGGCCGGCGTGGAGCTGGGACGGCGGTGCGCCGGAGGGCTTCGTCTGGCGCAACGTGCACGCCTCGCAGCTCACCCTGCACTGGGCCGGTCATCCGGCGACGGCCGCCCGGTTGGTCGCCGCGGCGGCGGCGGACCCGACGAGCGAGGTGGTGCCCGCGCAGCCCGGTGGGGTGTCGGTGTGATCGGTCAGGTGGCGGTGCGCCGCTTCCCGGAGTTGACCGTCTCCACCCCGCGCACCGAGGTGCGCCGGCTCACGGCGGCGGACGCGGCGGCGGCCGGGGAGATCTTCGCCGACAAGCTGACCCGTCGTTGGCTTCCGCTGCCCGACGACTCCGGCCCGATCGACGGGCACGCCTGGTGCACCGACCTGGCCCGGCAGCGGCGCGACAGCGGGGAGGGCGACCACTACGCGGTGCTCCGGCGGGAGGATGACCAGGTGGTGGGCTCGCTGTGGACGCGGCGTACCGACTGGGGCGCCCGCCTCACCGAGGTCTCCTACGCGATGGCGGCACACGCGCGGGGCTACGGCTTCGCCGCCGAGGCGGTCGACGCGGTGGCCATCGCGTTGATCCTGGAGCACGGTTTCCAACGGGTCGAGCTGCGGGTGGCGCCCGGCAACCTGGCCTCGCGCCGGGTCGCCGAGAAGGCCGGATTCAGCTACGAGGGTCTGCTGCGCAACGCCGGGTTCGTCAGCGGTGGCCGGGTGGATCTGGAGGTCTGGTCGTTCGTCGCCGCCGACCTACGCTGAGCCGCGCTGACCCGCTGACCCGCTGACCTGCTGACTCTCGCGCCGGTCAGCCGACGATGGCGTCCGATGGCGGGGTGAACTGGCGGGTCGGGGTGCCCTTCAGGCCGTCCCGCAGGGTCTCCGACACCGCTTTGATCGGGATTTGGGACTGCCCGTCACCGACCGCGTTGAACGGGTTGTCCGGGTCGGAGATGAAGCTCGCCGCGGCCAATTCCGGGGTGTAGCCGACGAACCAGGCCGACCGGGTGCTGTCCGTCGTACCGGTCTTGCCGGCCACCGGGCGCCCGACCGTGCCGCGCACGGTGTCGGCGGTGGACCAGCCGCCGCAGCTGCCGCGGGCCGGGGTGTCGCCGGTCGGGCAGCGGGCCGCGTCGGTGGCCGCCCGAGCGGCGTCCGCGCTGACCACCTGCCGGCAGCGTGGCTTGGCCACCTCCCGGTGCAGGCCGCCCGGGGTGGCGTAGGTGGCCGGCGTACCGTCCCGGTTCATGATCGCTTGCACCGGGATGGCCTCGCAGTAGCGGCCGTCGGCCGCGATGGCGGCGTAGGCGTTCGCCATCTCCAGCGGGGTGGCGTCGGAGACGCCCAGGGTGAACGCGCCCCACTTCTTCGCCTTGGTCGGGGACGCGTGGTCCCGGTCGACGTCGGTGCGCCACCGCAGCCCGAGTTGCTCGGCGAGCCGGACTGCCCGGTCCGCGCCGACCTGCTCCTCCAGCCACACGAAGTACGTGTTGACCGATTTGCCGAAGCCGGACCACATGGTCTGCTGACCGGACATGGCGCCGCTGGCGTTGGAGGGCGACCACCCGTCGTAGACCTCGGACCGGTAGCGGTGTGGCGCGTTGAACGAGGTGGAGAGGGGCATCCCCGCGTCGAGCGCGGCCAGCATCGGGAACATCTTGAACGTGGACCCGGCCTGGTAGCCCGCCAGGTCACCGCCGCCGAGCAGCGGTGCCACCGTGTTCGGGTAGTTGGCCTTCACCTTTGGTCCGGCCTCGGGATTGGAGCTCTGCGGGTTCTCCTCCAGATCCAGCGAGTACGTCCGGTTCACCGCCATCGCCTTCACCCGCCCGGTGCCCGGCTCGGAGACCACGATCCCGTTGGCGAACGGGCTGCCGGTGGCTTCCTTGGTGCCGACGCTCTTCTCCGCCGCCTCCTGGATCTTCGGGTCGAGGCTGAGCACGATCCGGTAACCGCCCCGGCGCAGGTTGTCCATCCGTTCCAGCCGGTTGGCCCCGAACGCGGGCTGGGCGCTCCACCAGTTCTTCAGGTAGTCGCAGGCGAAGCCCCAGCTGTTGTACTTCTCCGTCACCGCGGCGCAGTCGTGCGGTGGGGTGGTCAGCTTGAGCCGGATCGGCTCGGACTTGGCGGCGGCGGCCGAGTCGGGGGAGAGGTAGCCGAGCTGGCTCATCCGGTCCAGCACGTAGTTGCGCCGTCCGGTGGCCTCCTTCTGGTCGGAGTCGGCCGGGTCGTACTCGGACGGGGACTTGACCAGTCCGGCGAGGGTGGCGGCCTCGACCGGGGTGAGGTCCTTCGGGGTCTTGGAGAAGAAGATCTCGCTGGCCGCGTAGATGCCGTACGCCCGGTGCCCGAAGTACGCCGAGTTCAGGTAGCGCTCCAGGATCTGCTCCTTGCTCAGCTCCTTCTCCAGGTCCAGCGCCATCCGCATCTCCCTGACCTTGCGCAGGCTGGTCTGCTGGGTGGCTTCCTGGACCTCCTTGGGCGTGGTCGCGCTGTCCCGCAGGGCCATCCGGACGTACTGCATGGTCAGCGTCGAGGCGCCCTGGGAGACGCCGTTGGAGCGGGCGTTGGAGACGAAGGCCCGGGCCACGCCCTTCGGGTCGACGCCGTGGTGCTGGTAGAAGCGGGAGTCCTCGGCCGCGACGATCGCCTGCTGGATGTTCGGCGACATGTCCGACAGCTTGGTGTACTGCCGGTACTCCTCGTAGAACATGGTCAGCACGGTCTTGCCGTCCGGGGCGTAGAGGTACGAGGTCTCGGCGGGCAGGGCGGTTTTCAGCACCCGGGTCTTCTGGTCCACGGCGTGCGCGGTGGCCTTCGCGCCGAGCCCGGTGAGGGCGACCAGTGGGTACGCGGCGGCGGCGATCACGATTCCGGCGATCAGCCCGGCGCGCAGGAGAGGGACGAGACGACCAGCGGCAGCAAGGGGTCGGTTGCTCACGTGGTCAAGTTATGACATTTCCGATTCGTACATGAGAAGAACTCTTAAACCGGCGAGTGGTGACGTGGCTTACGTCGGGATCGACTGTCCCGCCGGCCGCCTTCCCGGCAGGATCGCGGACATGTGTGATCAGCCGCGTGCGGTCGCCCCGCCCGGCGGGGCCGAGCCGGACCTCGCGCACCACGGGGACGCGGAGGCGACCGCCGGCCTGATCGACCTCGCCGTCAACGTCCGTCGGGCGCGACCGCCCGCCTGGCTGGCCGACCCGATCGCCGCGACCCTGACCGACCTGGCCCGCTATCCGGACCCGGCGCCGGCCCGGGCGGCGGTCGCCGCCCGCCACCGCCGTCACCCGAACGAGGTGCTGCTCACCGCCGGCGCCGCCGAGGGCTTCGTGCTGATCGCCCAGGCGCTGCGCGGCGTCCGTCGCCCGGTGGTGGTGCATCCTCAGTTCACCGAGCCGGAGGCGGCGCTACGGGCGGCCGGACACCCGGTCGAGCGGGTGCTGCTGGACGCCGCCGACGACTTCCGGCTCGACCCGTCCCGGGTGCCCGCCGACGCCGACCTGGTGATGATCGGCAACCCGACGAACCCGACCTCGGTGCTGCACCCCGCCCAGACGCTGGCCGCGCTGGCCCGCCCCGGCCGGGTGCTGGTGGTCGACGAGGCGTTCGCCGACACCACCATCGCTCCCGGGCACCCCGGCGAACCGGAGTCGCTGGCCGAGCGCCGCGACCTGCCCGGGCTGCTCGTCGTGCGCAGCCTCACCAAGACCTGGGGGCTGGCCGGCCTGCGGATCGGCTACCTGCTCGGCGCCGCGGAGTTGCTGTCCCGGCTGGCCGCCGTCCAGCCGCTCTGGGCCGTCTCCACACCCGCGCTGGCGGCCGCGTCGGCCTGCGCCAGCCCCGTCGCGGTCCAGGCCGAACGCGCGATCGCCGCCGACCTCGCCGCCGACCGCGACCACCTGGTCGCGCGCCTCGCCGACCTGCCCGGTGTACGCGTCGTCGGCCGTCCCGCCAGCGCGTTCGTCCTGCTGCACCTGCCGGGCGCGACCCCGATCCGGGCCGCCCTGCGCGAGCGCGGCTGGGCGGTGCGCCGAGGCGACACGTTCCCCGGGCTCGGCCCGGACTGGCTGCGGGTGGCGGTACGCGACCGAAACACCACCGACGCGTTCATCGAGGTGCTACGCGAGACCATGGAGGCATGATGCTGGAGACCACGATCGCGGCGATCCGCCCGGCGGACGAGGCGGCCATGGCCGCCGCCCGGGAGCTGCACGGCCGGCTCACCAAGCCGGCCGGCTCGCTGGGCGCGCTGGAGGAACTGTCGGTACGCCTCGCCGGCCTGGCCGGGGCCTGCCCGCCACCGCTGCCCGAGCCGGCCGCGGTGGCGATCTTCGCCGGTGACCACGGGGTGCACGCCCAGGGGGTGACGCCCTGGCCGCAGGAGGTCACCGCCCAGATGATCGGCAACTTCCTGGCCGGTGGTGCGGTGGTGAACGCGTTCGCCCGACAGGCCGGCGCGTCGGTCACCGTCGTCGACGTCGGCGTGGCCACCCCGCTGCCCGCCGAACCCGTCGCGGCGCCGGCCGTCCTCGACCCGGCCGTGCCCCGACTGGTTGTCGCGTCGGTCCGCCGGGGCACCCGAGACCTCGCGGTGACGGCCGCGCTCACCCGGGACGAGGCGCTGGCGGCGGTGCAGACCGGCATCCGGATCGCCGACGAGCTGATCGACGCCGGTGCCGGCATCCTGCTCACCGGTGACATGGGCATCGGCAACACCACCCCGGCGGCCGCGCTGATCGCCGCGTTCACCGGCGCCGACCCGCTGGACGCCACCGGTCGGGGCACCGGGGTCGACGACCCGACGTACGCCCACAAGGTGGCCGTGGTGCGGGCCGCGCTGGCCCGGCACGCGCCCGACCCGGCCGACCCGCTGGGCGTGCTGGCCGCCGTCGGTGGCCTGGAGCACGCCGCCCTGGCCGGCTTGATCCTGGGGGCTGCGGCCCGCCGGACGCCGGTGCTGCTGGACGGCGTGATCGCGGTCTCGGCCGCGCTCGCCGCCGCCGCGTTCGCCCCGGCGGCGGTCGACGCCATGGTCGCCGGGCACCGCTCGGCCGAGCCCGGTGCGAGGGTGGCGCTACGGCACCTCGGCCTCGACCCGCTGATCGACCTGGGGCTGCGCCTCGGCGAGGGCACCGGCGCGCTGCTGGCGTTGCCCGTGGTCACCGGCGCGGTACGGGTGCTGCACGAGGTGGCCACCTTCGACTCCGCCGGGGTGTCGGAGAAGTGACCACGCGCAGCGAGCGAACCGTCCCCCTCGGCGGTGCGACGTGACCCCCAATCCGTACCCTCTGGGTCTGCGGCTGGCCGGGCGGCGGGTGGTCGTGGTGGGTGGTGGGGCGGTCGCCACCCGGCGCGTGCCCGCGTTGCTGGATGCCGGCGCGGACGTCCTGCTGGTGGCCCCGGAGCTGACCCCGGCGCTGCGCGCCCGGGTGGACGCGGGTCGGTTGCACTGGGTGCCGCGTCGGTTCGAGCCCGCGGACCTGGACGGCGCGTGGCTGGTGCAGGTGGCGATCGACGACCCGATGGCGGCGGCTTCGGTGAGCGCCGTCGCCGCCGAGCGGCGGATCTTCTGCGTCCGGGCCGACGACCGGACGGCCGCCACGGCCTGGACCCCGGCGGTGACCCGGCACGGCCCGGTCACCGTGGCGGTGCTCGGCGGCGGCGACCCCCGCCGCGCGATGACCGTCCGCGACGCGATCCGCGACCTGCTCGCGGTCCGCCTGGAATCGGACGGAAGCGCACCGACGCGGAGCCGACCCGACGCTTCGACTGCGACGACCGGTACGACCGGCGGACGGCAGACCGGACGGGTGGCGCTGGTCGGTGCGGGGCCCGGCGACCCGGAGCTGATCACCGTGAAGGGTTGGCGGCTGCTCACCGAGGCGGACGTGGTGGTCGCCGACCGGCTGGTACCCGGGCTGCTGCTCGACGAGCTGCGCCCCGACGTCGAGCTGGTGGACGCCTCGAAGATCCCCTACGGCCCGTCCCGTGCTCAGGAGGAGATCAACCAGATCCTGGTCGACCGGGCCCTGGCCGGCGCCGTCGTGGTGCGACTCAAGGGCGGCGACCCGTACGTCTTCGGCCGCGGCGGCGAGGAGCTGCTGGCCTGCGCGGCGGCCGGCGTGCCGGTGACCGTGGTGCCCGGCGTGACCAGCTCGATCGCCGCCCCCGCCGCGGCCGGCATCCCGGTCACCCACCGGGCGGTGGCGCACGAGTTCACAGTGGTCTCCGGGCACGTGGCGCCCGACTCGCCGGCTTCGCTGGTGCGCTGGGACGCCCTCGCCGGTCTGCGCGGGACGCTGGTGATCCTGATGGGGCTCAAGAACCTCGCCGCCATCACGGCCACCCTGATCGCGCACGGCCGGTCGCCGCAGACGCCGGCTGCCGTCGTCCAGGAAGCCACCACGGGCGCCCAGCGGGTGCTGCGGTCCACGCTGGGCGCGGTGGCCGCCGAGGCTCTTACCGCCGACCTACGCCCGCCCGCCGTCGTGGTGGTGGGCGACGTGGTGGGGGCACTCGATGGCTGAAGGAGGGGTCCGGGCCCTGGCGGTACTTCACGAGGACGAGGTGATCGACCCGGCTACCGTGCTCAGGCGTCGAACTTGCCGGACTTGACCCCCTGGACGAAGTCAATCCACTGACCGGCGCTGAATGCTAGCGCCGGTCCCTGTCGGTCCTTGGAGTCCCGTACCTGTGCGGTGTGGTCCGTGTACCGGGCCTCTACGCAGGCACCGTTGCCGCCACTGCGGGTGCTGGTGCGCCATTGGTTATCGAGCGCCCTCATGGCGTCTCCTTGTCACGAAGCTTCTTGATCAATTTGGTTGAGTCCGTGGGTGACAGTGCGGCTGCTCGCAGGTTGCTGAACACCCGTGCGCACCGGTCGACGTCCTCGCCCTCAGCGTAGAGGTCACCGGTCAGTCCCTCGATGTACACCACCCCGGGTCCTTCCTCGAAGCCAAGGATGTGGAAGCTGGACACCATCGAGGCGTAGGCGCCCTCTCGGAACGGGATGACCTGGATGGTGATGTTCCAGCGCTTCTGGGCTTCGAGCAGAGTCGTGAGCTGTTCTGCCATGACCTCTGGCCCACCGATCTGGCGGTGGAGTACTGCCTCGTCGATGACCGCCACGAGCTTTAGTTGACCATCGGTCAGCAGCCTCTGTCGTTCCGTCCGTGCGGCTACTCGCTGGGCCACCCCATCAGGCGTCGGTTGCGAGGCGTCGGCGCTGATGATCGCTTGGGCGTACTCGGCGGTCTGGAGTAGGCCGGGCACTACCAGCGTCTCGAAGTTGTGGATCTCTGACGCGGCGGACTCCAGGCCGATGTACTGCCGGTAGGAATTCGGCAGATCGCCGTACTTCGCCCACCAGCCGCGCTGCTTGCCGCTGCGAGCCATCGACAGCAACGTCTCCCGCAGTTCGGCATCGATGACGCCGTACCGATCGAGTAGTGCGTTGAGCGCCGGTCCCTTCAAGCCGACGCGCCCCTGCTCGATCCGACGCAAGGTGCTCGGTGACACCTCAATCAGCGCGGCGGCTTGCTCGACGGTCACGCCTGCTTCTTCGCGGCCTCGCTTCAGCTGTGCGCCGAGCTGGAATCGCAGGAACGTCGGGCTCTCCATGGGCGTCATGATGCCTCGCCTTCCTCGCGTTCGCGTGGCCACACGCCGTGTGTCATTGGCAACCGTAGGTCATTGACCTCGCATAAATGCGCGCGCAAAATGGCGTTGTGATTCACAGCACGCAAACGCGAGGGAGCAAACATGTCTCGGCATGTGCCCTATGGCGAGTACATCGCGGCAGTCGCTATGACCCTGGCTCGCAGGCATAAGCCGGTGTGGTCGTGGATCAGGTGGCGGAACGTCTGCAGGTGCGGCAACGAGTTGCCCTGCCGAGCTAGACACAGGATCCCGATCAATCGGGGTCACTGGCCGGGTGAGAGCTGATGACGAGGCATGGACCGGTACTCCCGCTCTGGTTGTGCGAGACCTGTGACCGGCCCTGGCCCTGTGCCACCCGCCGTGCCGAGCTGTTGAGCGACTGCGACCGGACAGCGCTGGCCCACTACATGAGCCTCTGCCTGATCTCCGCTGGACAGGACTTGAGCTGGGCACCTGGCGATGTGCTGCGGCGCAGGTTCATCGGGTGGCTGCCGTGAAGCCGGGAGACGTCGTGTTCATCGGCCGGGCCTGCTCGGTGCAGTTCACCGGGGACCGGGCGCTGTTGATACGGCTGGTGTCCCTCGGCGAGGTCGACCCATATAACGGGTGGACATGGCTTACGGGCTACGTGCTTGACGCGCGGGGGATGGCCAAGGACAAGCGCGAGCTGTACGTCATGAGGGCCGGGCTACGCGTCGCCCCGGCACCCGCGGTGGTCGGGAAACAGGGGCGTAGGAGGCGCGTCAGTCCGCGCGTACCGGCCTGACAGGTGCGACCCGACCGATCGCGACGGGACCGGACAGCCGACGGGCCGGAGCAGCGCTGCTCCGGCCCGTCGTGGTCTGACAATCGGCTACTGCTTGAGCATGTTGTCCAGCAGCAGGGCGCAGCGGATCAGCCCGAGGTGGCTGTACGCCTGCGGGTGGTTGCCCAGCCCGCGCTCGGCGAGCGGGTCGTACTGCTCGGGGAGCAGCCCGGTCGGGCCGGCGGTCAGCACCATCTGCGCGAACAGCTCCTCGGCGTCGGTGCGGCGGCCGGTGCGCAGGTACGCCTCGATCAGCCACGCCGTGCAGATGTGGAAGCCGCCCTCACGGCCGGGCAGGCCGTCGTCCCAGTGGTAGCGGTAGACGACCGGGCCGCTGCGCAGGTCCGCCTCGATCCGCAGGACGGTGGACAGGAAGCGCGGGTCGTCGCCCGGGAGCAGGCCGGAGAGCCCGATCCAGAGCGACGAGGCGTCCATGTCCTCGTCCCCGTACGCGACGCTGTACGCCTCGACGTCGGAGTGCCAGCCGTGCTCCAGCACGTTGGCACCGATCCGGTCGCGCAGGTCCTTCCACTCGGGCCGGTCCTCACCGCCGTGCTCGCGCATCACGTGCAGCGCCCGGTCCACGGTCATCCAGCACATCACCTTGGAGAAGACGTGGTGCCGGGGTGGCAGCCGAGCCTCCCAGATGCCGTGGTCCGGCTCGTGCCAGCGGCGGCGGACCGCCTCGACCATGTTCTCCAGGACCCGCCACTCGTCGTCGCGGACCGAGCCGCGGGCGTCGGCGACGGCCGCGATCAGGTCGGCGATCGGGCCGAAGACGTCCAGCTGCAACTGGTGGTTGGCGAGGTTGCCGACCCGGACCGGCCGGGAGCCGGCGTACCCGGGCAGCGTGTCGATGACCGCCTCGGCGCCCAGCTCGTAGCCGTCGATGGTGTAAAGCGGGTGCAGCCGCTCCGGGTGCCCGCCGGTGCGCTCGATGCAGCCGTCCACCCAGCGCAGCAGCGCCTCGGCCTCCTCGACGGAGCCCAGGTCGACAAGCGCGCGGGCGGTCAGGGCGGCGTCGCGCAGCCAGCAGTAGCGGTAGTCCCAGTTGCGGACGCCACCCAGCTCCTCGGGGAGCGAGGTGGTCGCCGCGGCCAGGATCGAGCCGGTGGCCTCGTGGCAGAGCCCGCGCAGGGTGAGGGCGCTGCGCGCGACCAGGTCGCGGGCGGTGGACGGCAGCCGCAGCGAGGCCACCCAGTCCTTCCACGGCTGCTCGGCGGCGGCCTGCCGCTCGTGGATCGGCACCCGGTGGTGCTCCAGGCTGTGCGTGCCGAAGCGCAGCTCCAGCACGACCTGCCCGCCGGCCGCGGAGAGGTCGACGACCGCCTTCGCGGTCTCGTAACCGCCGTCGTTGCCGACCTCCCACTCCACGCCAGGGGCGTAGAGCGCGACCGGTTCATTGGAGCCGAGCACCAGCAGGCCGTCGCCGAGCGGCTGCAACTGCACGGCGACCTGACCGAACTCCGGCCTCGGCGCGAACTCCACCCGGGCCTTGCCACTGCCGGTGAGCACCCGGACCAGGGTCGAGTCGCCGGTGATGACCGCTGGGCTGTCGTCCGGAGTGGTCTCCCGGGCCGGCTTGTCCAGCCAGTCGGTGACGGTGAGCCCGGACCAGCGGGTCTCCACGGTCATCGTGCCGGAGCGGTAGCGCTGGCCCAGCGGGATGCCGCCGCGTTCCGGGGTGATGCTGAAATGGCCGGCCGGGCTGCCGCCGACCAGATCGGCGAAGATCGCCGCCGAGTCGGGCTTGGGGTGGCAGAGCCAGCTCACCTTGGCCTCGGGGGTGAGCAGCGCGACGGTACGACCGTTGGCCAGCATGGAGTGCCGCTCGATCGGCACGGCCCGCTCGCCGAACAGCCAGTGCCGCCGGGTCTCCAGCAGCAGCGCCAGTGCCCGCGCGGCCTCCAACGGGTCGGCGACCCGGTAGTTGGCCTGGGTGTCGCCGGGGCCGATCTTGATGCCGAGGTCGGGACCGTGCAGGTTGCCGAACGCGTTCTCGTCGGTGATGTCGTCACCGATGAACAGCACCGCGCTGGCGGCGAGCTGGGTGCGGAGCTGGTCGACCGCCGTGCCCTTGTGGGTGGCCACGACGGACAGCTCGATGACCTCCTTGCCCTGGGTCACCGTGACGCCGTCGAAGGTGGCCGGACCGTTGAGCACCGCCTCGATGGCCGAGGCCGCCACCTGCGGGTCGATTCCCCGGGTGTGCATCGCGACGCTGGCCGGTTTGCGTTCCAGCCGGATGCCCGGGTGCTCGGCGGCGATCTCGCGCAGCGCGTTGCGGACCTGGGTGCGCACCGCGACCAGTTCGGGGGAGAGCCGCTCGACGAAACCGATGTCGAACTCGGAGCCGTGGCTGCCGACGAGGTGCACCTCGCTGGGCAGCCGGGAGAGCGCGGCCAGATCGCGCAGCGCCCGGCCGGAGACCACCGCCACGGTGGTCTGCGGCAGCGCGGCGAGCGCGCGGACCGCGGCCACCGACTCGGGCAGCGGTACGGCCGTGCTCGGGTCCTCCACGATCGGTGCCAGCGTGCCGTCATAGTCGCAGGCGATCAGGAGCTGGGGGACCCGGGCGATCCGGCCGATGGCGGAACGCAACTCGGGGTCCATGACCCCGGTGGCGTTTGCCGCCCCATCGTTGACGGTCGTGTTCACTCGGCCTCCGCCTCGGGAACTCCCAGCTCCGAGAGGAACGACTTGGCCCAGTGGCCCACATCGTGGGTACGCAGGTGACGTTGCATGGTCCGCATCCGGCGGCGTGCCTCGGTTTTCTCCACGTGCACTGCCCGGAGCAGGGCGTCTTTGACCGCGTCCGGGTCGTGCGGGTTACACAAAAATGCCTGGCGCAGCTCCGTTGCGGCGCCGGCGAACTCGCTGAGGACGAGGGCGCCGCCCTGGTCGGCACGAGAGGCTACGTATTCCTTCGCCACCAGGTTCATCCCGTCTCGCAGCGGGGTCACCATCATGACGTCGGCAGCAACGTACATCGCGGCAAGCTCACTGCGACTGTACGACTGATGCAGATAATGCACCGCCGGCACGCCGACCCTGCCGAACTCGCCGTTGATCCGGCCGACCTCGCGCTCGACCTTGACCCGAAGTGCCTGGTAGTGCTCGACGCGCTCGCGGCTGGGTGTGGCGACCTGCACCATGACGGCGTCGGGGACTGTCAACTTTCCGTCAGCCAGCAGCTCCCGGAAGGCCTTGAGCCGCAACTCGATGCCCTTGGTGTAATCCAGCCGGTCCACGCCCAGGATTATCGTCTTCGGGTCGCCCAGCTCGGCGCGAATCTGCTTGGCCCGGGCCTGGATCGCCGGGTCGGCGGCCATCCGCTCCATCTCCTGGGTGTCGATCGAGATGGGGAAGGCGCCTGCCTTCACCTGCCGACCGTCGACCTGGATCATCTGCCCCTCGTAGCGCAGCCCGAGCAGGTGCCGGGCCAGCCGGACGAAGTTCTGCGCGGCCAGCCGTTGCTGGAAACCGACCAGGTCGGCGCCGAGCAGACCGCGCAGGATTTCGGTACGGAACGGCATCTGCATGAACAGCTCGATCGGCGGGAACGGGATGTGCAGGAAGAACCCGATCCGCAGGTCCGGGCGGAGCTCGCGGAGCATCGCCGGCACCAACTGGAGCTGGTAGTCCTGCACCCAGACCGTCGCACCCTCCGCCGCCACGTCGGCCGCGGCCTCCGCGAACCGGGCGTTGACCAGGCGGTACGCCTCCCGCCAGCGGCGCTTGTAGGCCGGCGTCTCCACGGCGTCGTGGTAGAGCGGCCAGATCGTCGCGTTGGACTGGCCCTCGTAGTAGCGCTCCAGCTCCTCCGCGCTGAGCGGGACCGGGTGCAGCCGGATCCCCTCCAGGTCGAACGGCTCGGGGGCCGCGCCGGTGCCACCGGCCCAGCCGACCCAGGTGCCCTGGTGTTCGGCGAGTACGGGATGCAGCGCGGTGACCAGCCCGCCCGGGCTGCGTCGCCACTGCCGTCCCTCGGGTGTGCTCACCTCGTCGACCGGCAGACGGTTCGCCACTACGACAAAGGAGCTACGGACGGTCACGATCGGCCACCTCCGGGTACTGACGGGTCCACCGCGATGAGCGTACTGAGCGTAGCTGCGGCGTCTTGTGCCCCGTGCCGGAGTCTCCTACCCGCCTCCTTCTGGCCGAATCCTGAAGGTGATCTTGTCGACAGGTCGAGGGTCAGAGGTCGATGATCGGCCATTCCTTGGGCAGCACCTCGCCGAGCAGCTCCCGCCGATCCGTCATGATCGGAACGACCGCTCGGGCTGCCGCTTCGATCGCAACCTGGGCGAGATCGATGCTGCCCAGGAAGCGGGACCAGCCGCCCAGGATGGGGCACATGTTGTGATCGACCGGCGTGACAACTACAGCTTCGAGATCGGAGACGATGTCCAGCAGCGGCCAGCCGTCGCTGGACACCCGGCGATATGCGGCTGTCAGGCACATGGCCGGAATGATCACGGACTCCCGGCGGTAGGCAACCTTGGCGATCTGGATGCCCACAGCCGGTTCTCCTTCGGCGTAGGCCAGCAAAGCGGTGGTGTCGAGTACGAGGCCCGCGTCAGTCACGAACCTGCAGCCGTCCCCGCGACGCCTCGTTGAGCAGCGCGGCGGCCTTGGCGCGCAACTCGGGAGTTATCGCCTGGCGAGCCTGATCCAACTTGCGCCCGGCCTCCTCAAGGCCCTCGTCGGTGATCTTGAACCCGATCTGTTCCAGGGTCCGCCGGGTTCGTTCACCGACCATTCGTTGGCGGATGCTCTCCGTCACGAAGGCCGACACGTTGGGCTCGGCGGCCAGCCGTTCTGCGACGTCGTCAGGGATGCTGATGGCGATCTTCTTGGTCACACTCAAGACGGTAGTGAGTTATACCGACGCCGGCAACGCGGCGCGCCCGCGTACTCCTGGGGCGGGGTGATGTGGGCGAAGCGCGTCGTACCTGTCAGGATTGACGATGGCGTGCGCGCGGCCGGCTCCCGGCCGGCGGCGGCGGGCGGTCCTCGCAGCCCGCGCCGCGCCGCCGATCAGCGACAGCAACCGACGGAGGTAGCCCGCACCGTGGCCCAGTACATCTACGTCCTGGAAAAGGCGCGCAAGGCGCACGGCGACAAGGTCGTGCTCGACAACGTCACGTTGAGCTTCCTGCCGGGGGCCAAGATCGGTGTGCTCGGTCCGAACGGCGCCGGTAAGTCCAGCCTCCTCAAGATCATGGCAGGGCTGGACAAGCCGAGCAACGGCGAGGCCCGACTCATGCCCGGCTACACCGTGGGCATGCTCGCCCAGGAGCCCCCGCTCAACGAGGCCAAGACCGTGCTCGGCAACGTCGAGGAGGCGGTCGCCGAGACCAAGGCCAAGCTGGAGCGGTTCAACAAGATCGCCGAGCAGATGGCGACCGACTACTCCGACGAGCTGATGGAGGAGATGGGCAAGCTCCAGGAGGAGCTCGACCACCTCGACGCCTGGGACATCGACTCCAAGCTCGAACTGGCCATGGACGCGCTGCGCTGCCCGCCGCCGGACGCCGACGTGACCCAGCTCTCCGGTGGTGAGCGTCGCCGGGTCGCCCTCTGCAAGCTGCTGCTGGAGGCGCCCGACCTGCTGCTGCTGGACGAGCCCACCAACCACCTGGACGCGGAGAGCGTCTCCTGGCTGGAGCAGCACCTGGCGAAGTACGCCGGCACCGTCATGGCGATCACCCACGACCGGTACTTCCTCGACAACGTGGCCGGCTGGATCCTGGAGCTGGACCGTGGCCGGGCGATCGGCTACGAGGGCAACTACTCCACCTACCTGGAGAAGAAGGCCGCCCGGTTGGCCGTCGAGGGTCGCCGCGACGCCAAGATGAAGAAGCGCCTCACCGAGGAGTTGGACTGGGTCCGCTCCAACGCCAAGGCCCGGCAGACCAAGTCCAAGGCCCGCCTGGACCGGTACGACGAGATGGCCAGCGAGGCGGAGAAGACCCGCAAACTGGACTTCGAGGAGATCCAGATCCCGCCGGGTCCGCGCCTGGGCAGCACGGTCATCGAGGCGAACAACCTCAGCAAGGGCTTCGGTGACCGGCTGCTGATCGACAACCTGTCGTTCTCGCTGCCGCGCAACGGCATCGTCGGCATCATCGGCCCCAACGGCGTCGGCAAGACCACCCTGTTCAAGACCATCGTCGGGCTGGAGCAGCCGACCAGTGGGTCGGTCCGGGTCGGTGAGACGGTCTCGCTGTCGTACGTCGACCAGAACCGCGAGGGCCTCAACGGCGACAAGACCGTCTGGGAGGTTGTCTCCGACGGGCTGGACTACCTGATGGTGGGCAAGGTCGAGATGCCGTCGCGGGCGTACATCGCCGCGTTCGGCTTCAAGGGCCCGGACCAGCAGAAGCCGACGAAGGTGCTCTCCGGCGGTGAGCGCAACCGGCTCAACCTGGCACTGACCCTGAAGATCGGCGGCAACGTCATCCTGCTCGACGAGCCGACGAACGACCTGGACGTGGAGACGCTGTCCAGCCTGGAGAACGCCCTGCTGGAGTTCCCCGGCTGCGCCGTGGTCATCTCGCACGACCGGATGTTCCTGGACCGCGTCGCCACGCACATCCTGGCCTGGGAGGGCGACGACCAGGACCCGGCCAAGTGGTTCTGGTTCGAGGGCAACTTCGAGGCGTACGAGAAGAACAAGATCGACCGCCTTGGCGCCGAGGCCGCCCGGCCACACCGGGTGACCTACCGCAAGCTGACCCGCGACTGACCGGCCCGACACGGTGTCTGACCGCTTCGTCTACCACTGCACCCTGCGCTGGTCCGACCTGGACGCGTACGGCCACGTCAACAACTCGCGCTTCCTCACCCTCTACGAGGAGGCGCGGGTGGCGTTGATGTTCGCCGGGGGCCGGGCCTGGGGAGTCGGCTCGTTCGCCGACGGCGTGGTGATCCGCCGCCACGAAGTGGACTACCTGCGCCCGGTCGACTACGCGCTCGGCCGGGCCACGGCGGAGGCGGCACCCACCGTGCGGATCGAGTTGTGGGTGGAGGAGATCCGGGCCTCCCGGTTCACCGTCGCCTACGAGCTGTACGACGGGGAGGTGCTGGCCAGCCGCGCCCGCTCGGTGCTGGTGCCGTTCGACCTGACCCGTCAGGTGCCCCGGCGGATCACCACCGAGGAACGGGACTTCCTGCTCACGTACGCACCGCAGGGCGGTGTGGCGTGACCCAGCCGGGCACCGCTGAGCCGGGCCGGGTGGCGGCGTCGGCGTACACCCATGGGGTCGCCGGGGTGGCGGACGCGGGCGCCTTCCTGGCCAGGCTGGTCCGGCTGGATCCGGTCGCACCGGTCCGGTTGCGGCCGGCCGGTGTGCCCGGCCGGGTCGCCCTGTGGGCCCGCCTGCCGTGGCAGGTCCTGGTGGTCCGCACGGTGGCCGGCGGGCCGGCCGACGGTGCCGCCGAGGACGTCACGGTGGTCGCCGCGGAGCTGCTCGCGGAGCTGGAGCGCGGCGGCGCGGCCCTGCCGACCCGTCGGGACGCCCAGTGGCGGTGGCCGCTGCCGCCGGCGCGCAGCCATCAGGTGGAGGCGCTGCCCGTCGCCGAGCTGCGACGGATCGCGGACGCCGCGGCGGGCACCCTGCGGACGGCCAGCGAGCAGGGTGTCGCCGGCCGTGCCGTCGGCCAGCGGGCGTTGCGCGACGCGTTGCTCGACCACGTGGCGGTGCTGATCACCCCGGACGGCTCGCCCGCCGCGCCGGTGGAGGTGCCGCAGCGGCTGGTGCAGGGGGTGGTCCGGATGGGCTTCCTCGGTGCTGCCGGCGGCCCGGCGGCCGGCGATGGCGGGAACGCCGTTCAGGTCCGGGTGGCCGGTCGTTGGGTCGGCCTGGTGGGACCGCACGGAGCGGCCTGGTTGCAGAAGGCCACGGATCTTGCCGTGACGCCCCTCAGGGATCGTCCGAACGGATGACCCCGGGTCATTCTTCTGGGCAGGGGCGGTCGTTGGGGGGGTGCTTCAACCCGGCTGTCCGGGTACCGTCCATCCTCGGATCCAACGCACCGTAGGCGTCTGGATCCGCTGGGGAGTGAGGTGCGCGAGCGATGCCGTGGTGGTCATGGCGCCCCGGTCCCGCCGACGGCGGCGATCCGGATACCCGAAGCGGGACCACAGTCGATAGCGCGGTCCGGATCGGGCCGCCCAGCCCTCGCCAGCCGGGGGACGACTGCCCGTCCAACGAGCGGCCCGTGCTGACCGAGATGCCCGCCACCGTCGAGCCGGTGAGTCTGCGCCGGGTCTGTGACGCGCTCGATCTGCTCGACGTGCGTTATCTGGCCGACGGCGACGGCAACCTGCTGGCCATGTGGGAGCGGCACGCCGTGCTGGTCACCCTCGAAGGCCCGGAGGACGAGATCCTGGTCATGCGGGCACGTCCGCACGCCACGGTCCCACCGGACTGGGCCGACCGGGCGTACCGGGTGGTCAACGAGTGGAACCACACCCGCCGGTTCTGCAAGGCGTACATCGGCGATCCGACCGAGCGTGGTCAGCTGCCGATCTACGCCGAACTGCAGGTGCCGCTCGGTGCCGGCACCCACGACGCGCTGCTGGTCGAGATGCTCGACTGCGGCGCGGCGGTCGCCACCAGCTTCGTGGACTGGCTGCACGACGAGGGCGCGCTGCTCTGACGCCGCCCCCTCACCCGGCGGTCAGACGCCGCCGGCCGGGTCGTCCTCGACGTTGACCATGAAGTACGCGGCGCGCTCCAGGTAGTCCCAGAGGGTGCCTTCGACCTCCGGCTCAAGGTCGAGCCGGTCCACGGCGCGACGCATGTTCCGCAGCCAGGCGTCCCGTTCGGCCGCGCCGATCCGAAACGGCGCGTGCCGCATCCGCAGCCGCGGGTGACCACGCTGGGCGGAGTACGTGTTCGGCCCGCCCCAGTACTGCATCAGGAACAGGGTCATCCGGTCCGCGGCCGGGCCCAGGTCCTCCTCCGGGTACATGGGGCGCAGCAGGGGATCGGTGGCGACACCGGCGTAGAACTCGTCGACCAGCTTGCGGAAGGTGGGTTCGCCGCCGACCGCTTCGAAGAGGGTCATCGACGCACCGGGACGGTCGGATTCACCTGCGGAAGTCACCGCTCCATCCTGCCAGGTGCCCTCGGTGTCGGCCCGACCCGGACGGCGTGCGTCGAATCACGCCGCAGCGACGCCCCCGAATGCCGGCCGCCGCCCCCGCTCGGGCACGAGTCGGCGCAACGGGTCAGGTGACCGCGTGCCGGCGGTGGCCGTCATCGGCATGCGGGTCGGACGTACCCACTGCTGTGCCGTCACCGGCCGGGCTGCCCGGTGCGGAGGGCGGATCGGCGTTGGCCGCCGAGGCCGCGGCGATCGCCTCGTCCACCGTCTGCCGGTCCGGCCAGCGCAGCGCGGCGACCGCCATGAGCACCACCCCGGCCGCGCTCCACACCCCGACCACCACCGGGATGGGGAACCGCTCGGCGAGCACCCCGGTGACCAGCACCGCGAGACCCTGGATGACCTGGACACCGGTCGCCATCACGCCGAAAGCGCGGGCCCGGAAACCGTTGGGCAGCGCCTGGACGAACAGCCCGTTGGCCATCGGCAGCATGCCGGCGACCGCGAACCCGCAAGCAGCGGCGAGCAGGGCCACCACCAGCGGCGGGGGGTCGAGCAGTGCCGGCACGAGCACCAGCGGGGCGAGCACCGCGAGCGGTCGCATCAGCCGCAGCCGGCGGGCCGGCCCGAACAGGCGGCTCACCAGCAACCCGCCGAGAAGGAAGCCGATCGGGTTGGCCACCATGATCGCCGCCTGGGCCGTGCCCGCGCTCACCGCGCCGCGGCTCTCCTCGTTGGCCCAGGCCGCGGCCAGCCCCTCGGGAACGATCGAGAAGAGCATCGCGCTGAACACCAGCACCGCGATGGCCCGCAGCACCGGCGTACGGAACACGATGCCGAACCCCTCACGAGTCTCCCGCAGCAGGTGGCTGCGCTGCGCCGGGTTGGTCACCGCCGGGCGGTTGCGTACGCCGAAGCGGACCAGCAGCGCCGAGAGGCCGAACGTGGCCGCGTTGAACAACAGCGCCACCACCGGGTCGATCGCGGCGACCGCGGCGCCGAACACGTACCCGACGATCTGGGCGGCCTGCCCGACGCTGCTGTTCAGCGACAGCCCCACCACCAGCCGGTCCCCACTGAGCATCTGAGGCATCAGCGCGGACTTCGCCGCCTGGCTCGGTGGGTTGGCCAGCGTGGCGGCGAAGATCAGCACCAACACCGCCTGGTACGGCAAGTTCGGAATGGCGATGAGCACCATCAACGCCATGCGGATGAGGTCACACGCCACCATCACGCGCCGGTACGGGTAGCGCTCCGCGAGTGCGGCGAGCAGGGGACCACCGAGCAGCCAGGGCAGGAAGCTGACCGCGAAGGCGGTCGCGGAGAGCGCGACGGACCGGGTCTGCTGATAGACGAGCAGGGTGACGGCGGCCTTTGCCACGTAGTCGCCGACCCAGGAGAGAGCCCCAGCTGCGAATACAGCCCGGAACTCGTGCTGGGCGAACACTTCGCGAAAAGTGGCGGGGCCTTCCGCGGAAGGTCGCTCGTCGGGCACCGTCGCCTCCATCGGCCCCGGCTGGCCGCTCGTGGCAGCCCGGCCGGAAGCTCTCGTCAGATCTACGGATCAGCGAGGATGTGATCACGCTTTGGCAGGAACGCGTGCTCCGGATTCTGCCCGATCGTCTGACAACTAGCTAGGTCGAACGGGTCGTTCGTCGCCTCCCCGACTGAACGAACGGACGATACCTGAGGGGCCGGGCGGCTGGCGACCCCTGAATCGGAGGACAGTGCCGTCTGGGTCAGGTAGCGCCGCCCTGGCCGGTCTCACCCTCGGGCATCGGCCGGGTCGACAGACCCGGATAGAGGCGTGCCGCAGCGATCTGCGCGGTGATCCCCGAATTCTCCAGCGCTTCCGCGAGGCGCCGACGCAGCTCCCGGCCCACCGCGAACTGCCCGTCCGCGGTCGTCTTCACCACCGTCCGGATGACCGCGCCGTCCACCGTCACCTGCTCGACACCGAGCACCTCGGGCGCCTCCACGATCTCCGGCGACAGCTCCGGGTCCACCGCGACCGAGGCGGCGGCGGTCCGCATGACGGCGGTGGCCTCCTCGGTGCTGTGGAAACCGATCGGCAGGTCCACCACCACGAGCGCCCAGCCCTGGCTCTTGTTGCCCACCCGGATGATCTCACCGTTGCGGATGTACCAGAGCACACCGCGGCCGTCGCGCACAGTGGTGACCCGCAGGCCGACCGACTCGACCACGCCCATCGCCTCGCCCAGGTCGACGTTGTCGCCCACGCCGTACTGATCCTCGATCAGCATGAAGAGACCGGCGATCAGATCCTTGACCAGGCTTTGCGCACCGAAGCCCAGCGCGACGCCGGCGATCCCCGCGCTGGCCAGCAGCGGAGCCAGGTCGAAGCTGAACTCGCGCAGGATCATCAGCAGCGCGATGCCGAAGACGAACGCGGTCGTCAGGCTCCGCAGCACCGATCCGATCGCCTCGGCCCGCTGCCGTCGCCGCTCGGGCACGAACTCGGCCGGGTCGACCGCGGCGGCGGGTACCCGTTCGCGCAGTGGCCGCAGCATCGTCGGCACCGCGCCGTCGGTGGTCGTCCGGACCAACCGGTTGATCGTGCGGTGCAGCGCCCAACGGGCCACCATCGCCAGCGCCAGGATCAACAGCACCCGCAGCGGTTTGAGCAGGATCCAGTAACTGCCCTCGGCGAACCAGGCCGAACTGGTGATGTCGTAGAGCCATTCGCAGGAGGTACTGCCTTGGCAGTTCACCGATCCGACGGTGGACAGGGCAAGGGGCGTCACGCTGGCGGCACTCACCCTGTCTTCGTACCGTAGGGAGCCCGAGCGCCCACCGCCGACCCACCGTCCCGGTGACCTGCCGGCCGGATCGTCAGGCCTACCGGTCCGTGCAGCAGCCATCGGCGCAACCCGAGGAGGTCTGGTCGCCGACCGGCAGGGGCGCGCAGTCGTCGCAGTGCTCACCGCGCCACGCCGCCAACCCTTCTTTGACCGCCACGCCGGCGATCACGAGTGCCGCTACCGGGTCGGCCCAGGACCAACCCCAGGCGGCGTTGAGGACCAGGCCGACGAGCAGCACCGCGGACAGGTAGGTGCACAACATCGTCTGCGTCGAGTCGGCCAGCACCGTGGCCGAGCCGAGTTCCCGGCCGGTGCGTCGCTTGGCCCGAACGAGCAGCGGCATCACGAGCAATGACGAGACGGCGAGGCCGATGCCGACCGGGCTGGCGTCGGCGTCGCCGCCAGCCAGCAGAGAGCGGACGGCATCGACGGTCACCCAGGCGGCCAGGGCGAAGAACGACGCACCGATGAGCCGAAGGGCGACCCGTTCCCGATCCTCCGGCACCCGCGAGCGGAACTGCCAGATCAGCACCGCCGCGCTGGAAACCTCGACGAACGAGTCCAGGCCGAAGCCGAGCAGCGCGGTGGAGGAAGCCGCCGCGCCGGCGGCGATCGCGACCAGGCCCTCCAGGAGGTTGTAGCCGGCGGTGGCGTAGGCCAGCCACAGGCTGCGGCGGGACAGCGCCGCCCGACGCTCCGGAGTCAGCAGTGACGCGCTCACGCCGACGCCGCCGTGGGGGAGTCGGCCGGCGTCCCGTACACCGGGCACAGGGCCACGGCTTCGCCGGTGGCGGCGAGGACCTGCTCCGCCGAGCGCAGGAGGTCCAGCAACTCGGGCCGGGTGACGGTGTAGAACGACTGGCGACCCTCCACCCGATAGTCGATCAGGCCACAGTCGCGCAGGCACGCCAGGTGTTTCGACACCGTCGACTGCGCCAGCCCCAGTTCGCCGGTCAGGTCGACCACCCGCGCCTCGCCGGCCGCGATGCGGCGCAGCATCGCCAGCCGCGTCGGATCTCCGAGAGACCGGAACAGCGCGGCGGCAGGAGCCAGGCCAGGAGTACGATCAATCGCCATGGGGCGATGATAGCCGGATTCGACGATGATTTGGGATGGGCTTGAGCGATCCCGAGGACGGGCCGGCATAGAAGATCATCGAGCAGCGATCCAGCGAGGTGGGGCCGGCAGGGCGGTCTACCACTGTGCGCCAACGGAACAGTCCGCCCAGGCCGGAGCAGCGATCCGTCCGATTGTGGATGATCCTCATACCCCATGCGGGATTAGTGCGTGCAATCCGGGGTCCGATCAGGGACTATTGGCGCAACGGACGTCGGTGATCGGCCCGGCGTCGACCGTGTGGGCTGTCGTGCCCGGCCCCGGTCGGCGCCGGTCCGCAGCAGCCGCTGAACCGGGAGGGTGAGCGCGATGCCTGACATACGACCCACGGTGGGCTCCGGCGCGTTGGTCCTCAACGCCACCTACGAGCCGCTGTGTGTCGTGTCGGTGCGTCGCGCCGCGATCCTCGTCCTCTCCGCCAAGGCCGTTTGTGTCGCCGACGGTGACGGCATCCTGCACAGCGCCCGGGACGCGCTTCCGGTGCCATCCGTGGTCCGGCTCACCCGCTTCGTCCGGGTGCCGTACCGAACACATGTCGGGCTGTCCCGGCGGGCGATCTTCGCGCGGGACGGATGGCGGTGCGCCTACTGCCGGGGCCCGGCCGAGACCATCGACCACGTTTTTCCGCGCAGCCGGGGTGGCCGGCACGCCTGGGAGAACGTGGTCGCTGCTTGTGCGCGGTGCAACCACACCAAGGGTGACAAGACCCCGGCCGAGATGGGGTGGCGGTTACACGCGCTGCCGGCCGCGCCGAAGGGCACCGCCTGGCGGGTGCTCGGGCACCGCGCGCCCGACCCCCGCTGGGCCGACTGGCTTGACCTGCGCGAACCCGAAGCAGCCGCCTGACTCCGAAGGGGCGGTCAGGCCCCGGATTGCGGGTGGCTGGCCCGGCGCGCCGCCCGCTCGTGCCGGTCGACCGCCCGGCCGTGCGCGATGGCCAGCAGCCGGTCGATCTCGGGCAGCAGCTGCGGACCAGGCATGACAATGCTGCCGAAGCCGTACAACGCGTAGCCCGGGTGCGGCACGAGGGTGTCCAGCCGGGCGAAGTCGAACTCGTGCCGGTGCTCCTCGAACGCCTTCGGCGGGAAGCCGAACAGTCGCTCGAACTCGGCCCTGCCCAGGTCCAGGTTGAGGCGGAAGACACCGGGGCGGTCAAGCTGCGCGGCCTCGTCGAAGCCGGGCACGTCGTGCTCGACGATGGTGGCGAACGGCTGGCGGCGGTCCGGGCCGACGTAGAAGAACCGGTCGCCCCAGGCCGCCTCGGGTGATCCGTTCTCCGCGCTCGCCACGACCTGCTCGACGCCCGGCAGCGCGACGATCCGATCGGCGAGTACGGCCGCGTCGACACCGGTCGGGATGTGCAGGATCGCGTCGGCGTGTTCGATGGTGGCCCGGTCCAACGGGAAGTAACGGTAGTCGTGTGTCCGCGGTTCGGCCGGCCCGATCTCGGACGCCGGCGCGTACCGGGGAAGGTCGGTCTCCTGCTGGAGTCTGCCCTCGTAGGTGGACGGTGCGGGCTCCCCGATGCCGAGCGCCGGGCTCGCGCCGAGGCTGCCGGCGATCACCGCGTACCGGTCGCCCAGCAGCGACGCGACGATCGCGCCGGCGCCGGCCCAGGACACCTCGGTGCCGTCCACCGTCATCGTGCCCGGATGGCGTTGCAGGTGCGTGTTGTGCGCGAAGACCAGCGTGGGTCCGCGATGGGCCTCGACCGCCCGGATCGCGAGCAGGTTCTCGGCCATCAGCGCGTCCCGGACGCCGGCCAGGTGAACGAAGCGTTTCTCCTGCGCCAACGGGGTGGCGGCTGCGGCGTGGTAGCGCAGCACTGCGACCGCGGACGTGGCGTGCACGAACGCCGCCGGCCAGCCCGCCGACTTCCAGGGCGCCCGCAGGTACAACTCGGTCAGCAGGTCGTCGGCGACCACCCGCAGTCGCTGGGCGTCGGTCGAGTGCCCGACCGACCGGCCGGGTTCCCAGATCGCCGCCGGGTCACTCCAGCGCGCCTCGTCCCCGATCAGGTCGTCGATCTCGGCGGACCGGTCCAGGCCGAGGAAGTGGCAAACCTGGTGGAGGTGGTGGCGTGGGCTCGGGGCGTTCTCCAGTTCCACCGGCGCGTCGAAGCCGTGGAACGTCAGGCCCTCGGCGAGCGGACGTCGGGCGTTCCACTCGCGCATCCGGAGCAGTAGGTCACGGTTGGCCGGTGCCATGCCGAACCCGTGGCTGAACCCCTCGGTGAGCGCACGGTCGAGCGTCACCGCGCCGCCCTGCACGAACTCGTCGGCGATCAGCCCGGCGGCCCGGTCGCTCTCCAGCGCGATCGACCGGTAGCCGTGCTCGGCCAGCGTCATGAATGCCTCGTTGCGGAGCTGAGGAAAGGCGGACTCACCATGGGTCGGTTCGCCGAGCGCGAGCAGATCCGGAGATACCGCCAGCAGGTCGAGAAAAGATGCCATTCCATAAACCGTATCGTTGAACCAGCGGTTGAGACTCATGAGCGACGGAGCGCGGTGGCAGCGACAAAACCTTCAAACCCAGGGGTACGTCGACCGGTCGATCTCGCGCGCGCCCACGGCCTCTCCGCGCAGGCCGTGCGTAACTACGAACGAGACGGCGTCCTGCCGCCGGCCCAGCGCACCCCGAACGGCTACCGTCGCTTCACCGAGGTGCACGTCAAGGCCCTGAGTGCCTACCTCGCGTTGATCGCAGGCCACGGCTACGCGGCCAGCGGCGAGATCATGCGGGCCGTCAACCGGGGTGAGATCGACGCGGCGTTGCGCACCATCGACCAGGGGCATGTCCTGCTCCAGCGCGATCGGGAGACACTGGACGCGGTCGAGACGGCGGTGTCGACACTCACCGGAACGCGGCCGCAACCGCCGGGCCGGACAGCGGTGCCGGTCAGCGTGTTGGCGCACCGGCTCGGTCTACGGCCGGCCACGCTGCGCAAGTGGGAGCGGGCCGGGGTGCTGCGGCCGGTGCGTGATCCGGTGACCCGCCACCGGGTCTACTCGCCGGACGACGTGCGCGACGCCGAGCTCGCCCACCTGTTGCGTCGCGGTGGGTACCGGCTCGACCACATCGCCGGCGTGTTGCGTCGAGTGCGCGACGCGGGCGGCGCCGAACCGCTCGCCGCGTCGCTGCGCCAGTGGCGGCAACGGCTCACCGAGCGCGGTCGGGCCATGCTCACCGGGGCCGCCCGGCTCGCCGAGTACATCGACGCTTGCCCTCAACCGGAGCGGGCCTTGACCAACGAGGCGAAGACCACCACGTTGTCCGCGTAACCGGTCTCGCCGCCGACCCATTGGCCGCCGCAGGTGATCAGGCGCAGGCTCGGTCGGCTGAAGTCGCCGTACACCTCGTCCACCGGCAGTCGACCCTTGTCGAACTTCTCCACCGAGTTCACCTCGAAGATCGCCACGCGCTGGTCGGTGCGGGTGACCTCGATCTGGTCACCGGAGCGCAGTTCGCGGAGTTTGTGGAAGACCGCCGGCCCGGTGGTGCTGTCGACGTGCCCGACGATCACGGCTGGGCCGTACTGACCCGGGGTGGGCCCTTGGTCGTACCAGCCGGCCTCCTGGGCGCGGGCCACGTCCGGCACGGCGATCGTGCCGTCCGGGGCGATGCCCACGTCGTGTACGGGCGCCCGCACATCGATCTTCTCGATGGTGAGGCTGGTCGGGCGGCTGGCCGGCAGCACCGGGAACTTCTTCGGCGGCGGTCGCAGCCCGGCGCTGAGCCGGTCCGGTAGCAGGCTCATTCCGGTCACCTGCTCGACGCCGAGCATCGCCACGATCAACACCATCAGCGCGGCGATGGCCAGCACCGGCAACCCCGGGCCCGTACCGAAACGGTGTCGGGCCAACGACGAGCCGGCCGAACGCCTCGGCGGCAGCGGATGGGCGGCCGGATCGGTGGTGGCGACGCTGGCCGACCCGGCCTGCCCGGCGGCCCGGCGCAACCGCCCGGAGACGCGGGCCACCAGCCGGCCGGACGCGCGCAGCGCCGGCCCGGCCCGGAAGCGGGCGCGGCGATCCGGCCGCGCACGCGCGGATCTGCGGGTCATGGGTGATCCGGCTCAGGAGCCGGCTCCCGGTCGGCGTCGGCCGCCCGCCACGCCCAGCAGGATCGCGGTGGCCACCAACGCCACGCCGCCGAGCACCAGCAGCGAGCCGGTGCCCTGACCGCCGGCCATCCCGCCGCCCCCGGTCGCCGGTCCCTTGCTGGGCGAGGCCATGTTCAGCACGGTCAGTGTGGTCGAGGCCGTCTGGCCGTTGTCGCAGCGCAGGTCGACCGGGTAGTCACCGGCCGGTTTGTCACGCGGAATGCTCGCCTGCCCGACCAGGAAGCCCCTCTCGGGTCTCAGCGTCACTGACCCGAACGCGTCGGAGTGCACGCTTGACTGCCGGTTGTTGTTGTCGTTGTCGCAGCTCGCCTTGATGCTGACCCGGCTGCCGGCCTGGACGCTGTTCGGTGTCACCTCGACGAAGACGTTCTCACCGGCGCGCGCCGGGCCCACTGACAACAGGACGAACGCTCCGACCAGCCCCACCAGTGTCAGTACGGCCGAGAGCGCGCGGTTGATCGTGCGGATTTTCGGCATGATTTCCCCCCAACCGGCGACGACCGCCGGAACCCTCCCCTGGGCACGCGCGCTGCTTTCCCGCTGGCCCAAAGGCAAACCGCCCCCGCCCCCCGCCCCCGCCTCGCCCCGCCCCCCGTCCCGCGATCTTGCACTTTCTGCACCGACGAAACGGGCCACAGTCGTCATTTCGCCAACAGAAACTGCAAGATCGCCGGGGCGTTGGGCCCGGCCTGCGTCGATCATGGAGTTGTGGTGCCTCACAAAGGGGGCGCATGTGGAGCTGTTGCCCACCACGACTCCATGATCGACGGGCGGGGGGTGGGGTGGGGGGGCGGGGGGCGGGGCGGGGCGGGGGGTGGGGGTTAGCGCTGGTGGGGGGGTGTGGGGAGGGGGGTTATGGGTTGGCGGTTTAGGGGGGTGGAGAGGATCATCGTGCTGGACGGTTGACCGTACGGGGCGAGGCGGTCGATGACCCCCTCGAACGCGCCGATCGAGCCGGCCGCCACCTTCAGCACGCTGCACGCGTCCCCGGTGATCCGGTGGATCTCCAGGATCTCCGGCCAACCGGCCACCGCCGGGTCGTGCAGGATGCAGCGCGCGCCGTAGCAGGACATCCGGATCAGCGCGACCACGGTGCGACCGGCGCGGCTCAGGTCGACATGGGCGTGGTAGCCGGTGATGACGCCGGCCTCCTCCAGCCGCCGGACCCGTTCGGCGACGGACGGCGGTGACAGGTGCACCCGTCGGGACAACTCGCTGAAGGAGAGCCGGGCGTCGGCCTGCAACTCGCGCAGCAGCGCCCAGTCCATGTCGTCCACGCTCAGACCTTACTTTCGTGAACCGACTTCGCCTAGTTGCTTTTGGTTCGCCAGGAGAACGCCGCTAGAGCCGTTGATCCGGCATTCCGTAGGCGGATCCGACCGCGAGATCATGACGTCGCTAGTCCGGGAGGGAGACAGATGGTGGATCAGACGGGCCGGCAGGCGCCGAATCGCCCTGCCTTGGTGCGACCGGTGACCCCGCGGCAGCGGGCCGCCCGGGCCGCGCGCAACGGTGGCGAGCCGACGCTGGAGTTCGCCGAGCGGGTGCCGTACGACGCGTACGTGCAGGCCAGCACCCTGCACACGTTGCAGCAGCCACTGAGCAGCGATCCGGGCGAGATGTCCTTCCTGATGGTCAGCCAGATCATGGAGCTGTACTTCGGGCTGACCTGCCACGAGCTGCGGGAGACTCAGCGACTGATCCGCGCCGACCAGGTCTGGGAGGCGCTGGCCCCGCTGCGCCGCGCCAAGCTGCACCTGGAAGGGCTCAACGCCGCCTGGCAGGGCCTGCGCTGGATGAGCCCGGCCGACTTCAACCGGTTCCGCAATCTGCTCGGTGAGGGCTCCGGCTTCCAGTCCGCCATGTACCGGCACCTGGAGTTCCTGCTCGGGCTGCGAGACCCGACGCTGATCCGCCCGTTCCGCCGGCAGACCGAGGTGTACGCCGCGCTGACCGCCGCGCTGGCGACCCCGAGCCTCTGGGACGACGTGGTCGCGTTGCTGGCCCGGCACGGCTTCGACCTGCCCGCCGACCTGCTCGACCGGGACGTGGCCGTCGAACACGAGCCGCAGCCGCTGGTCGAGGCGGCCTGGGTGCGGATCTACGACAGCTCCGGCCCGGACAACCACCTGCGGCTGCTCGGCGAGGCGCTGAGCGCTGTCGCCGAGGAGTTCGGCGACTGGCGCTGGAACCACGTCAAGGCGGTGCAGCGGACGATGGGCGCCAAGGTCGGCAGCGGAGGCTCCGCCGGCCTGGCGTGGCTGCAGCGCAGCATGGCCCGGGTGGTCTTCCCGGAGCTATGGTCGGCCCGCACCGCGATGTGACCGGAGAAGAAGACATGCACACCCCAGCACAAGAGGCACATCGCCTCGACGAGGCCGACCCGGGCCACCGGCACCTGTTCCACGTGCCGCCGGCCGACGGCGGCGACCACCCCGAGTCGGCGTACCTGGCCGGCAACTCGCTCGGCCTGCAACCTCGGGCCACCCGTGACGAACTCCTGGCCGACCTGGACGCCTGGGCGCGGCTCGGCGTCGAGGGGCACCTGGAGGCGGAGCGCGCCTGGCTGCCGTACCACGAGCTGTTGACGGCCCCGGCCGCGCGACTGGTCGGCGCCCGCCCCGCGGAGACCGTGGTGATGAACTCGCTCACGGTCAACCTGCACCTGCTGATGGTGAGTTTCTACCGCCCGGCCGGCGCGCGCACCCGCATCGTCATCGAGGACAGCGCGTTCCCCTCGGACAGCTACGCCGTACGCAGCCAGGCGCGGTTCCATGGCCTGGACCCGGACGACACGGTGATCCGACTGCGTCCCCGCGCGGGCGAGGACGCCCTGCGCACCGAGGACGTGACCGACTATCTGGCGGCCGAGGGCGACCGGGTGGCGCTGGTGCTGCTCGGTGGGGTCAACTACCTCACCGGCGAGCTGCTGGACATCCCGGCGATCACGGCGGCCGGCCGGGCCGCCGGCGCGGTGGTCGGTTGGGACCTGGCCCACGCGGTCGGCAACGTGCCGTTGGCGCTGCACGACTGGGACGTCGATTTCGCCGCGTGGTGCTCCTACAAGTACCTGAACTCCGGGCCCGGTGCGCTGGCCGGCGTCTTCGTGCACGAGCGGCACCTCGGCGACCCCCAGCTGCCCCGCTTCGAGGGGTGGTGGAGCACCGCGGCGGCGACCCGGTTCGAGATGACCCCGGTGTCCCGCCCACCGGCCACTGTGGAGGCCTGGCAGATCTCCAACCCGCCGATCTTCGCGATGGGCCCGGTGCGTACCTCGCTGGAGCTGTTCGACGCGGTCGGGATGACCGCGCTGCGGGCGCGCAGCCAGCGCCTCACCGGCTGGCTGGAGTCACTGTTCGACGAGGTGACCGTCGGCCGACCGCTGCGCGTGGTCACCCCGCGCGACCCGGCCCGCCGGGGCTGCCAGCTGTCCGTGCGCATCGAATCCGGCAGCGCCGCCGAGTTGACCAAACGCCTGCGCTACGAACACGGGGTGATCGCCGACGCCCGCGAACCCGACGTGGTTCGGTTCGCCCCCGTACCGCTCTACTCCACGTACCTCGACTGCTGGCGGGCCGCCGCCGCGCTGGCCGCGACCGTGGGGCAGGTGAACCCATGACCGCGCGGCGCGACGAGATCGCGATCATCGGTGCCGGCCTGGCCGGCTGTCTGGCGGCCTGTTTCCTGGCCCGGCGCGGCTACCCGGTGGCCCTCTACGAGCGCCGGCCCGACCCGCGTACCGGCACGGCCGAGCGCGGTCGCTCGATCAACCTGGCGCTCTCCGAGCGCGGCCTGGACGCGTTGCGCCGGATCGGGCTCGCCGAGCAGGTGCTGACCGACGCGCTGCCGATGCGCGGTCGGATGATCCACCCGGTCGAGGGTGAGCAGCAGTTCCAGTCGTACAGCGCGTCCGGCGACCGGGCCATCAACTCGATCAGTCGGGGCACGCTGAACAACGCCCTGCTGGACGAGGCCGCCGCGCTACCCGGGGTACGGGTCGTCTTCGACCACCGGCTGGTCGGGCTCGACCCGACCGACGGCACGCTGAGCTTCGAGACCCCGCAGGGCCCGGTCGCGGCCAAGGCGTCGGTCGTGCTGGGTGCCGACGGTGCCGGCTCGGCGGTGCGCGGACAACTGCTGGCGTACGGGCTGCTGGACGAGAGCGTGGACTTTCTCGACTACGGCTACAAGGAGCTGACGATTCCGCCGCTGGGCGGGGACTTCGCCCTGGACCCGGACGCCCTGCACATCTGGCCCCGGGGCACCTCGATGATGATCGCGCTGCCGAACCCGGACCGCTCGTTCACCTGCACGCTGTTCTGGCCCAACGACGGTGCCGGCAGCTTCGCCGCGCTGACCAGTCCGGCGGAGATCGAGCGGCACTTCACCGAGCACTACCCGGACGTGGTGCCGTTGGCCCCGAACCTGGTCGACGACTACCAGCACAACCCGGTGGGCGTGCTCGGCACGGTGCGGTGCACCCCCTGGCAGGTCAACGGGAAGGTCGGCCTGCTCGGCGACGCGGCCCACGCCATCGTGCCGTTCTACGGCCAGGGGGCCAACTGCGCCTTCGAGGACGTGGTGGAGCTGGACCGCTGCCTGGACGAGTGCGCCGACGACTGGGTGGCGACGCTGCCGCTCTTCCAGCGGCGCCGACAGGAGAACGCCGAGGCCATCGCGACGATGGCGCTGACCAACTTCGTGGAGATGCGGGACAAGGTCGCCTCCCCGGTCTTCCAGACCCGGCGGCGGGTGGAGCACGCACTGGAGCGGGCCCTGCCCGGCCGGTACGTTTCCCAGTACGAGCTGGTGTCCTTCTCCACCACCCCGTACGCCGAGGTGCGCCGCCGGGTGCGCCGACAGCACCGGGTGCTCGGTGCGGTCGTCGGCGGGGCCGCGTTGCTGCTGGTCGGCGCGATCGGCGCGGCACTGAGCCGAGGGAGGCGCGGATGACCGGCACCTGGGATCCACGACTGATGGCCGGCCACGCGCCGAGTGGCCCGCACCGGTTGCGCAACTTCGTCGCCGGCGAGTTCGTCGACGGCGGGGCGACGTTCGCCAAGGCCAGCCCGGTCACCGGGGAGCAGGTCTTCGAGGTGGACGAGGCGTCGCAGTCCACGGTGGACGACGCGGTGGCCGCCGCCCGGGCCGCGCTGCGCGGGCCGTGGGGCCGGATGGGGGAGCGCGAGCGCGCCGAGGTGCTGCGTCGGGTCGCCGACGAGCTGGAGCGCCGCTTCGACGACCTGGTCACCGCCGAGGTCGCCGACACCGGCAAGTCCATCGCCCAGGCCCGAACGTTGGACATCCCGCGCGGGGCCGCGAACTTCCGGGCGTTCGCGGAGATCGTGGCGACCGCACCCACCGAGTCGTTCACGACGGTCACCCCGACCGGCGGGCGGGCCCTCAACTACGCGTTGCGCAAGCCGGTCGGCGTGGTCGCGGTCATCGTGCCGTGGAACCTGCCCCTGCTGCTGCTCACCTGGAAGGTGGCTCCGGCGCTGGCCTGCGGCAACGCGGTCGTGGTCAAGCCCAGCGAGGAGACTCCCGCCTCGGCGACGCTGCTCGCCGAGGTGATGGCCGCCGCTGGCGTACCGGCCGGGGTGTTCAACCTGGTGCACGGGTTCGGGCCGGACTCGGCGGGTGAGTTCCTCACCCGCCACCCGGGCGTCGACGCGATCACCTTCACCGGCGAGTCGGCCACCGGCGGCGCGATCATGCGAGCCGCCGCCGACGGGGTGAAGGCGGTGAGCTTCGAGCTCGGCGGCAAGAACGCCGGCCTGGTCTTCGCCGACGCCGACCTGGACGCCGCGGTGGCCGGCTCGGTGCGGTCCAGCTTCACCAACGGTGGCCAGGTGTGCCTCTGCACGGAGCGGATCTACGTGCAGCGCCCGGTCTTCGAGGAGTTCACCGCCCGACTGGCCAAGCGGGCCGGCGAGTTGGCGTACGGCTGGCCGACCGACGAGGCCACCGCCACCATGCCGCTGATCTCCCAGCAGCACCGGGCGAAGGTGCTCGGCGCGTACGAGTTGGCCCGGTCCGAGGGCGCCGAGGTGCTCGTCGGCGGTGGCACGCCCACCTTCGGCGACGCCCGCGACGGCGGGTCGTACGTGCAGCCGACGGTGCTCACCGGGCTCGGTCCGGAGGCGCGTACCAACCGGGAGGAGATCTTCGGCCCGGTGGTGCACGTCGCCCCGTTCGACACCGAGGACGAGGCGTACGCCCTGGCCAACGGCACCGAGTACGGCCTGGCGGCGACCGTGTGGACCCGGGACGTGGGGGTCGCGCACCGGGCCGGCGCCCGGCTGGACGCCGGAATCGTCTGGGTCAATACCTGGTTCCTGCGGGACCTGCGCACCCCGTTCGGCGGGGTGAAGGCGTCCGGCATCGGTCGCGAGGGCGGCGTGCACTCGCTGAACTTCTACTCCGAACTCACCAACGTCTGCGTGGACCTGTCGTGATCAGCCGCAGCGAGGGAGCGGGCATGGACGCTGACATCGAGGCCGCCAACCGGGAGCTGGCCGACGCCCGCAGCACCGGCAAGCCGTGCCCGCCGCTGCGCGGCCGGCTGCTGCCGGAGGGGGACGTCGAGTCCGCGTACCGCGTGCAGCAGCTCCAGGCGCGGGCGTGGCAGGGCCGCGGCGAACGCCGGGTCGGCGCGAAGATCGGGTTGACCTCCCGGGCCGTGCAGGAGACCTTCGGGGTGTTCCAGCCGGACTTCGGCATGTTGACCGACGCCATGGCGGTCGGCGACGGGGTCGAGGTGCCCATCGACCGGCTGCTCCAGCCCCGCGTCGAGGCGGAGATCGCCTTCGTGCTCGACAAGGATCTCCCGAACCCGCAGCTCACCACCGTCGACCTGATCCGTGCGGTCGACCACGTGCTGCCGGCGATCGAGATCGTCGACTCACGGATCGCCGCCTGGGACATCTCCATCGTGGACACCGTGGCCGACAACGCCTCCAGCGGGCTCTTCGTGCTCGGCACCTCGCCGCGCCGGCTCGCCGATGTCGACCTGCGGCTGTGCGGAATGGTGCTGGAGCACGCCGGCGAGCCGGTCTCGGTGGGGGCGGGCGCCGCCTGCCTGGGCAACCCGCTGCACGCCCTGCACTGGCTGGCCGGCACCCTCGCCCGCGCCGGTGACCCGCTGCGCGCCGGTGACGTGGTGCTCTCCGGGGCGCTCGGCCCGATGGTGCCGGTCACCCCCGGTGCCGCGTACGAGGCCCGGATCTCCGGCCTTGGTTCGGTACGGACGGCCTTCACCCGAGGGGAGTCAGCGTGAGCGCCGGAGTGGCGGTGCTCGGTTCCGGCAACATCGGCACCGACCTGATGATCAAAGTGCTCCGGCTGAGCAGCGCCGCTGATGGGTCGCGACTGCGGGACTCCGCTTCGCTGCGTTCCTCGCGCTCCCCGGCAAGCCTGCGGATGGTGGCGATGGCCGGCATCGACCCGGCCTCCGACGGCCTGGCGCGCGCTCGCCGCCTCGGCGTCGCCACCACCGCCGACGGCGTGGACGGGCTCGTGGCGCTGCCCGAGTTCGCCGACGTCGAGCTGGTCTTCGACGCCACCTCGGCCGGCGCGCACCGACGCCACGACGAGGTGCTGCGTGCCCACGGTCGCACGGTGGTCGACCTGACCCCGGCCGCGCTCGGGCCATACGTGGTGCCGCCGGTCAACCTGGACGAACACCTGCACGAGCCGAACGTCAACATGGTGACCTGCGGCGGGCAGGCGACCGTGCCGATCGTCGCCGCGGTGCGCCGGGTCACCCCGGTGGCCTACGGGGAGATCGTCGCGTCGATCGCGTCGAAGTCCGCCGGTCCGGGCACCCGGGCCAACATCGACGAGTTCACCGAGACCACGGCTCGGGCCATCGAGGTGGTCGGCGGGGCCGAGCGGGGCAAGGCGATCATCGTGCTGAACCCGGCGGACCCGCCGTTGCTCATGCGCGACACCGTCTACTGCCTCTGCCCGGACGCCGACGCCGACACCGAGGCCATCGCCGCCTCGGTCGCGGACATGGTGGCGGCCGTGCAGGAGTACGTCCCCGGCTACCGACTCAAGCAGGACGTGCAGTTCGACCGGGTGCGGGCGTACCTGCCGACGCTCGGGCGGCAGCTCACCGCGTTGCAGGTGTCGGTCTTCCTGGAGGTCTCCGGTGCCGGCCACTACCTGCCCGCGTACGCCGGGAACCTGGACATCATGACCTCCGCCGCCCTACGAACGGCCGAGCGGCTGGTCGCCCTGCGTTCTTCGGAGGTGGCCGCGCCGTGACCGAGCTGTACATCCAGGACGTGACGCTGCGCGACGGTATGCACGCCATCGCCCACCAGTACACCGTCGACCACGTCCGCACCATCGCCGCCGCGCTGGACGCCGCCGGGGTGGCCGCCATCGAGGTGGCGCACGGCGACGGGCTCGCCGGTTCCAGCGTCAACTACGGCCACGGCGCGGCCACTGACGCCGAATGGATCTCCGCGGCCGCCGAGGTGCTGACCACGGCGAAACTGACCACCCTGTTGCTGCCGGGCATCGGCACGATCGCCGACCTGAAGGCCGCGAAGGCGCTCGGGGTGACCAGCGTCCGGATCGCCACCCACTGCACCGAGGCGGACATCTCCGCCCAGCACATCTCCTGGGCCCGGGAAAACGGCATGGACGTGGCCGGGTTCCTGATGATGTCGCACATGTTCGACCCGGCCGGGCTCGCCGGGCAGGCCAAGCTCATGGAGTCGTACGGCGCGCACTGCGTCTACGTCACCGACTCCGGTGGCCGGCTGCTGATGTCCGACGTGGCGCAGCGGGTCGACGCGTACCGGCAGGTCCTCGCCCCGGAGACGCAGATCGGCATCCACGCCCACCACAACCTGTCGCTCGGGGTGGCCAACAGCGTGCTCGCCGTCGAGCACGGCCGGGTCAGCGGCTCCGCGCCGGCCGGCCCGGACGCGGTTCACGGCCGGACCGTCCGCGTCGACGCCTCCCTCGCCGGCATGGGCGCGGGCGCCGGCAACGCCCCGCTGGAGGTCTTCGTCGCCGTCGCCGAGCTGCACGGCTGGAAGCACGGCTGCGACGTGTTCGCGCTGATGGACGCCGCCGACGACCTGGTTCGGCCGCTCCAGGACCGGCCGGTCCAGGTCGACCGGGAGACGCTCTCCCTGGGGTACGCCGGGGTCTACTCCAGCTTCCTGCGGCACGCCGAGCGGGCCTCGGAGCGCTACGGCGTGGACGTGCGCTCGATCCTCGTCGAGTTGGGCCGTCGCCGGATGGTCGGCGGCCAGGAGGACATGATCGTCGACGTGGCACTGGACCTGGCCGGCAAGGAGCAGCACTCATGATCGGACCGGATATCGCGGGGATCGCCGAGAAGTTGGGCGCGGCGGCCGACACGGCCACCGCGATCCCGCAGCTCGCCGCCGAGACCGGCCTCGACGTGGACTCCGCGTACGCCGTGCAGGCCGCGCTGCTGCAGCGCCGGCTGAACGCCGGTGCGCGGCTGGTCGGGTTGAAGATGGGGCTGACCAGCAGGGCGAAGATGGCCCAGGTCGGCGTCGACGAGGTGATCTGGGGGCGGCTCACCAACACGATGCGGGTGCCCGACGGCGGTGCCGTGGACCCGGCCGCGTACATCCACCCCCGGGTCGAGCCGGAGGTGGCGTTCCTGCTGGACCGGCTGCCCGAGCCGGGCGAGCCGGTCGGTGACTTCGCCACGGCGGTTCGCGCGGTCGCCCCGGCCATCGAGCTGATCGACTCCCGGTACGCGGACTTCCGCTTCGCGCTGCCGGACGTGATCGCCGACAACACCTCGGCCGCCGCCTTCGTGATCGGGCCGTGGTCGCCGGCGCCGGCGGGGTTGGACAACCTGGGCGTGCTGCTGGAGGTCGACGGCCGGGTGGCACAGGTCGGTTCGACGGCGGCGATCCTCGGTGATCCGCGCCGGGCGCTCGATGAGGGGATCCGGCTGGCGGGTCGGCACGGGGTGCGGCTGGAGTCCGGCTGGGTCTTCCTGGCCGGTGCCGCCACCGCCGCGGTGCCGCTGCGTCCCGGTGCGCATATCCGAGCCGTCGTCGAGAAGCTCGGCACGGCTTCGCTGCGGGCGTCGTCGTGACCGCCCGGGTGGTGGCCGGCAAGGCCGTGCCGCGGGGGGCTTTTCCGCACGTCAAGGTCGCAGGTGGGTTCGTCTTCGTCTCCGGTACGTCGTCGCGGCGGCCGGACAACACCTTCGCGGGCGTGTCGGTCGATGAGTTCGGCACGACCAACCTCGATATCCGGGTGCAGACGCGGGCCGTGATCGAGAACATCGGCGACCTGCTGCGGTCGGTCGGTGCGGACCTCGTCGACCTGGTCCAGGTGACGACGTACCTGGTCAACATGAACGACTTCGGCGGTTACAACGAGGTGTGGGCCGAGTTCTTCGACGCGTCCGGACCGACCCGCACGACGGTGGCGGTGCACCAGCTGCCGCACCCGCACCTGCTCATCGAAATCCAGGCCGTGGCCCTTCTTCCCTCGGGAGGTCAGTCGTGAGTGAGATCGCCGAGCCGTTCAGCTTTCCGGGCTGGATCGCGGACAACCAGCACCTGTTGAAGCCCCCGGTGGGCAACAAGGAGATGTTCCCGGGCGGGGACGACTTCATCGTGATGGTGGTGGGCGGGCCCAATCAGCGCACCGACTTCCACGTGGACCCGTACGAGGAGTTCTTCTACCAGGTCAAGGGCAACATGCACATCAACCTGGTCACCCCGGAGGGGCCGCGTACGGTGCAAGTGCGCGAGGGTCAGATGTGGATGCTGCCGCGCAACACCCCGCACTCGCCGCAACGGCCGGAGGCCGGCTCGATCGGCGTGGTCGTCGAGCGGGTCCGCGAGGAGGGCACGCTGGAGACGTTCCAGTGGTACTGCCCCGAGTGCGGCAGCAAGGTGCACGAGGTGGAGTTGCAGGTCCGCGACATCGCCGCCGACCTGCCCCCGGTGTTCCAGGCGTTCTACGCCGACGAGTCGGCGCGCACCTGCGCCAACTGCGGCACCCTGCACCCGGGCAAGGGCTGATGCCCGCAGGTGTGGTCGACGTGCACACGCACGTCGTACCGAAGGGGTGGCCGGACCTCGGCGCGGCGTGCGGCGGGTCCGGCTGGCCGTGGTTGCGGGTGGACTCCGAGCGGGCCGCCATGATCATGGTGGGGGAGACGGAGTTCCGCCCGGTCGGCGCCGAGTGCTGGGACGCGTCGCGCCGACTGGCCGACATGGACACCGACGGCGTGGCCGTGCAGGTGGTCTCACCCACCCCGGTCTTCTTCAGCTACGACCGCCCCGCCGACCAGGCGGTGAAGGTGGCCCGGATCTTCAACGACCTGACCCTGGAGGTCACCGCGGCCGGCGGGGACCGACTCGTGCCGTTCTGCCAGGTGCCGCTCCAGGACCCGGACGCCGCCTGCGCCGAACTGGACCGCAGCCTCGCCGCCGGGCACGTGGGCGTGGAGATCGGCAACCACGTCGGCGACCGGGACCTGGACGACGCCGGCGTGGTCACCTTCCTCCAGCACTGTGCCGAGGTGGGCGCGCCCGTCTTCGTCCACCCGTGGGACATGCCGGGCGGGCCGCGACTGGACCGCTGGATGGCCCGGTGGCTCACCGGGATGCCCGCCGAGACACACCTGTCGGTGCTGGCGATGATCCTCGGCGGCGTCTTCGACCGGGTGCCGGAGACGCTGCGGATCTGCTTCGCGCACGGTGGCGGCAGCTTCCCGTTCTGGCTGGGCCGTGCCGACAACGCCTGGCACCGCCGTGGCGACCTGGTCCGTGGTGCCTCGGCCGGCCCGCCCAGCAGCTACCTCGACCGGTTCAGCGTCGACTCGGTGGTCTTCGCGCCGCCCGCCCTGCGGTTGCTGGTCGACACGCTGGGGGAGGACCGGGTGCTGGTCGGCAGCGACTACCCGTACCCGCTGGGCGAACGGCCGGCCGGCGCGGTGGCCCGCGCGGCCGACTTCCTCACCGACGACCAACGCGACAAGCTGCTGTCCACCAACGCCCGACGTTTTCTGTACGGCTGAGCACAGCGCCAGGTCCGGGCGTGGGTAGATCCTGGACAGTTTCCGTCCGCCGCGGACGGAAACTGTCCAAGATGTGCGGGCAGGCGTCGTCGGCGCGTGTTGAGTGCGCGAAGGGCTGGCGGGCGGCAGGATGACGGAATGGCCGAGCCGCACGACCTGACCGCGTTGGAGCAGGCCGCCGCGATGGCCCGCGGCGAGCTGTCCAGCGTCGACCTGGTCGAGCATCACCTGAGCCGGGTGGCGGCGCTCGGCGACACCGTGGGCGCTTTCGTCACCGTCACCCCGGACCTGGCCCGGCAGGCCGCCCGTGCCGCCGACGCGGTGCCGATCGAGGAGCGCGGCCCGCTGCACGGCGTGCCGACCGCGATCAAGGACCTCACCCTCACCGCCGGGGTCCGCACCACCTTCGGTTCGGCCGCCTTCCTCGACTTCGTCCCGCCGGTCGACGCCGACGTGGTCCGGTTCATCAAGGCCGCCGGCCTGGTCAGCCTGGGCAAGACCACCACCTCCGAGCTGGGCTGCTCGCTCTACTCGGAGGGCCGGGTCGCGCCGCCGGCCCGTAACCCGTGGCAGCTGGCGTACACCGCCGGCGGCTCCAGCGGCGGCGCGGCGGCGGCGGTCGCGGCCGGGCTGGTCCCGGTCGCCCAGGGATCCGACGGCGGCGGGTCGCTGCGCATCCCGGCGTCGCTCTGCGGCCTGATCGGCTACAAGCCCAGTCGCGGCCTCGTCTCCAACGGTCCGATCGGCTCGGGCGCGTTCGGCCTGCCCACCAGCGGCCCGCTCGGGCGAACGGTCGCCGACGTCGCCGCGCTGCTCGACGTCATGGCCGTGCCGGTCCCCGGCGAGCCCTACCTGCCGCCGCCCGCGCCGCCCGGCGGCTACCTGGCCGTCGCGCGTCGGGCCGAACCCGGCCCGCTGCGGATCGGGCGGTTCACCACGCCGATGCTCGCCGACGAGCCGGTGCACCCCGACTGCGTGGCTGCCGTGGACCGGGCCGCCGCGCTGCTCACGGCGGCCGGACACCAGGTGGTCGAGGTGCCGCCGCCACTCGGGCCGGCGGCGTGGCCGCTGTTCGAGATCCTCTGGTACGTGCTGGCGCTCGCCCCGGTGCCGCCGCAGCGGGAGGTGGAGCTGCTGCCGCTGACCCGGCTGCTGCGGGCCCGGGGCGCCGAGGTCTCCGCCGGCACCCTGGCCGCCACCCTGGCGGAGTTGCAGGCGCAGGTCCGCCTCGGCGCCCGCCGCACGGCCGGCTGCGATCTACTGCTCTGTCCCACCCTGGCCACCCCGCAGGCACCCGTCGGCTGGTTCACCGCCGACGCGGACCCGGCTGCCGACTTCGACCGGCAACGCCGCTTCTCGCCCTACTGCGCCATTTTCAACGTCACCGGCGATCCCTCCGTCTCCCTGCCGGTGGGCAGCACGACCGACGGCCTGCCCGTCGGGGTGCTGCTCACCGGCCGGTACGGCGACGACGCGCGGCTCATCGCGACCGCTGCGCAACTGGAGAACTCCAGTGAAGGATGGGATCGGCACCCCGCAATCTGGCGGGCCGTCGACTCCGCTAACGTGAATGGCGACGGAGTCGGGCGGTCGGCAGCATGATCGTCCATCCGACCCGATTGTTCGAGGTCGTCCTTCTTCCGCCTGGGGGCGTTGGGATTGTCTGTTACCGAGACGTTGCTGGTCTTCGTCGGCATCCCGTTGGCCGCGGTGCTGGTCATCGCCGGCCTGTCGTACGCCGGTAGCCGTGGGGGTGCCACCGGCGGTGGCGGTGGCGCCAAGCGCTACCGGCCGGGCCGGCCCTTCGACTTCACTCCGGTCTGGTTCCTGGGCCGCCCGGAGCAGCTGGCCGACTCGGCCGGCACCGCGCTGACCGCGGGGGCGCAGGCGCCCGCGCTGACCAGCCACAAGCTTGAGCAGGCCAGCGTCGATGCGCCGGCCGGTGGAACCGGAGGCGCAAGTGACCGTTGGTGAGAAGCAGACCGGGTCGGAAAACCCGCCCGAGGTGCTGGACGGGCCGTTCTCAACCCGCCAGCTGCTGCGCATCGACGAGGCGTTGCGCCTGGCCGACAAGGGCACCGGCCTGGTCTTCTCGGTCTTCGTCGGCGGGCTCGACGAGCCGATCCGCGAGCACGCCCAGCGGCTGCACCGGCAGCTCGCCGAGCCGGACAAGTCGGTGCTGATCGCCGTGTCGCCCAACCAGCGTCAGCTGGAGATCATCACTGGGCGGTACGCCCGTAAGCGCATCCCTGACACGTACGCCAAGCTGGCCGCGCTCTCCATGGTCGGCGCGTTCAGCGGCGGTGACCTGGCCGGCGGCATCATCAATGGCCTCGACCAGCTCGCCAGCCACGCCGGCAAGGGCTGACCCCACACACGACGAAGCCCGGCCCGCGTGCAGCGGGCCGGGCTTTCGGGTCTTAGCGGGGCCAGGCGGAGGGGTCGAGACGCATCTGCCACGGCTCGTTGATCTGCACCGGGTCGTCGGGGCCGACCGTGCCGAGCAGGTTGTAGTGAACGCCCTTCACCAGCTCGTAGCGATATATCACCGGGCCGAAGTCGCCGCGCTCGACCCGCCAGTAGGCGGGAATGCCGACCTCAGCGTAGAGAGCAGGCTTGGTGAACCGATCATGCCGACGGCTGCTGGGTGATTCCACCTCGACGACAAGCGCCACATCCGCTGCTTCGATCCAGGTGCCGTCCGCAGGGGCCGTCGGCTTCAGCACCGTGACATCAGGGATGAGATTGCTCCCGGCCGCGCGAAGCCCCGCCTCCCGGATAACCCGCCATCCGGTCGGCGTCGCCGCTCGCAGGGCTGCTCGTAGCTCATCCGCCAGTTCCTGGTGGCCGAAACCCGGTGGTGGGGTCACGTGCAGGCTCCCGTCGATGATCTCGTAGCGGTTCCCATCCTCGGGAAGGTTGAACAGGTCCTGCTCGCGCCACTCGCGCGCGGGGGGCCGCCACTCGTAGATCGGCTGTGCCATCACGTCCACCTCCTTTCGCAACCATAACGGCCCGTGCCGGCGTCGGCTCGCACCCACGCCGGCACGGGCCGCGTACTCCCTGGTCAGCTCTGCGCGGCGTCCTTTGCGCGGGCCTTCAGCGCTCGCACCACGCCGTCGCGGCCCTCGGCCACCAGCCGACGCAACGGGGCGGGGTGCCCGTCACCGGCCAGCCAGGCGTCGGTGGCCGCCACCGTGTCGTCCTCGACCAGGTAGGTCGGGTACGCCAGCTGGGCGAACTCCTGCGCCGGCTCGCTGTCCCGGGTGGCCCACACCTGCCCGACCGTCGCGAAGTATCGCTCCCGGTACGGGGCGACCAGCTCCACCTGCAGCGGGTGGGCGAAGCCCTGCAACAGCGCCCGGTGGCGCCAGTTGGGCAGCGTGTCCGGGCCGGTGAGCAGGGCCCACACGGCGGCCTTGTTCTCGGCCGTCGGGATCAACGCGTGCGCGTACGCGGCCTCCCGCTCGCCACTGGCCGTGCGGTCGCTGCTCAGCTCCGCCTCGATCTCGGCGGTGCCCGCGGCACCGTTGGCCACCAACGCGGCGAGGACCGACCAGCGCAGCTCGGTGTCCACGGTCAGCCCGGCCGGCACGCCGGTGCCGTCCAGCCAACCGCGCAGCGTCGCCAGGTCGTCCTCGGAGCGGACCGCCGAGGTGAACGCACGGGCCCAGGCCAACTGGAAACCGCTGCCGGGCTCGGCGGCGGCGAGTGCGTCCCGGGCGGTACGGGCCAGGTCGGCCCAGCCGGTCGGCGCCCAGCTCGGGTCGGCGTACAGGGTGAGCGCGGTGGTCGCCTGCCGCAGCGTGGCGGTGACCAGGTTGATGTCGGTCTCCGCGGGCAACCCGCTCAGCGTCAGCGCCACGTAGTCGCGGGCGGACAGCTCGGCGTCGCGGATCATGTCCCACGCGGCGGTCCAGCAGAGCGCGCGGGCCAGCGACGAGTCGAAACCACCGATGTGCTGCACCACGGTCGCCATCGAGCGCTCGTCGAGCCGCAGCTTGGTGTAGCTGAGGTCGTCATCGTTGAGCAGCAGCACGTCGGCCGCCCGGACACCACGCAGCGGAGCGAGATCGGTGTGCTCGCCGGTCACGTCCACCTCGTACCGCTCACGACGGACCAGCCGCCCGTCGGTCAGGTCGTACAGGCCCACGCCGATCCGGTGCGTCCGCAGCGTCGGGTACGCCGCCGGCGCCTCCTGCCGCACCAGCACCTGCTCGTACGTGCCGTCCGCCGCGATGGTCACCTCCGGCCGCAGCGTGTTGACCTGTGCGGTCTCCAGCCACTGCGCGGCGAACTTGCGCAGCTCCCGCCCGGACGCGGCCTCCAACTCGGTGAGCAGGTCGTCGAAGGTGGCGTTGCCCCAGGCGTGCTTGCCGAAGTAGGCCCGCAGCCCGGCCACGAACGGCTCCTCACCCACGTACGCGACGAGCTGCTTGAGCACGCTCGCGCCCTTGGCGTAGGTGATGCCGTCGAAGTTGACCTCGACGGCCTCCATGTCCGGCATCTCGGTGTAGACCGGGTGGGTGGAGGAGAGCTGGTCCTGCCGGTAACCCCAGTTCTTCCGGATGGACAGGAAGGTCGTCCACGCCTCGGTGAACCGGGTCGCGTTGGTGTTGCACCAGTGGCTGGCCCACTCCGCGAACGACTCGTTCAGCCACAGGTCGTTCCACCAGCGCATGGTGACCAGGTCACCGAACCACATGTGGGCCAGCTCGTGCAGGATCGTGTTGGCCCGCTGCTCATACTCGAAGTCGGTGACCTGCGAGCGGAACAGGTAGTGCGACTCGGCGTGCGTCACGCAGCCGAAGTTCTCCATCGCGCCGGCGTTGAAGTCGGGCACCCAGAGCTGGTCGTACTTCGGCAGCGGGTAGCGCACGCCGAACTTCTCGTGGAAGAAGTCGAAGCCCTGCTTGGTGATCAGGAACAGGTCGTCGGAGTCCAGGTACGGTGCCATCGACGCCCGGCAGAACACCCCCAGGTCGATGCCGTCGTGCGCGTCGCGCACCTCGTGGTACGGGCCGGCGCACATCGCGGTGATGTAGGTGCTCATCCGGGGCGACTCGGTGAAGTGCAGCGTCTTGAGCGCCTCACCCGCCGGCTCCTCCCGCTGCACCGGCATGTTGGAAATCGCCCGCCAGTGCGCCGGCACGGTGACGTGCCAGGTGTAGACGCTCTTCAGGTCGGGCTGGTCGAAGCAGGCGAACACCCGCTGCGCGTCGGTCGTCTCGAACTGGCTGTAGAGGTACGTCTCGCCGTCCACCGGGTCGACCGTCCGGTGCAGACCCTGACCGCTGTTGGAGTAGCCGAAGTCCGCGTCGACCACCAGGGTGTTGTCGCTGTCCAGCCCGGACAGGATGAGGCCCTTCTCCGCCGACCAGGTGGAGAGGTCGACCGGCGTGCCGTTCAGCGTCGCGGACCGCACCGAGTCGGCGGCCAACTCGATGAATGTGCTCGCGCCCGGCTCGGAGCAGCGGAACCGGACCTCGGTCGTCGACCGGAACGTGCGGCCGCCGGCCGCCAGCACGGCGGTTGACAGGTCCAGACTGATGTCGTACCCCGTCACGGTGAGCAGGCGTGCCCGCTCGGTCGCCTCGACCTGCGTCAGGTTGCGCACTCCCGGCACTGTTCGTCTCCATCCCACATGTCGCCGTACGCCCGGCGGCGCCCGTTTTGCCTACCGCTCGTGACGGCCGGCCCGTTCGAGTCTTCCATGTACGGGCAGCCCGCGGTGGCCGAGGTCACGCTCTCATTCGGGTGCCGGTCGGTGCGCCGCGGGGTGAAGATTTCTGCAGACGCCGACCGTCGGCGCCACCCGTCGCGAAGGGACCTCACCGTGACCGATCGTGTCACCGCCGACATGTGGTTCGACCCGGCCTGCCCGTGGGCGTGGATCACCTCTCGCTGGCTCTTGGAGGTCGAGCAGGTCCGGGACGTGGACATCCGCTTCCACGTGATGAGCCTGGCCGTGCTCAACGACGGCCGTGACGAGCTGCCCGAGGAGTACAAGGAGTTCCTGAAGACCGCCTGGGGCCCGGTGCGGGTCTGCATCGCCGCCGAGCAGCGCTACGGCAGTGACGTGCTGCGCCCGCTCTACACCGCGCTCGGCACCCGGATCCACCTGCAGAAGCAGGAGCGGGGTCCGGAGCTGTACGTCGCCGCGCTCACCGATGCCGGCCTGGACCCGGCGTTGGCAGCCGCCGCCGACAGCACCGACTACGACGAGGCGCTACGGGCCAGCCACGAGGCCGGCATGCGCCCGGTCGGGCAGGACGTCGGGACCCCGGTGGTGCACGCGCCCGGCCCGGACGGCGCCCCGGTCGCGTTCTTCGGCCCGGTGATCACCCCGGCTCCGAAGGGGGAGGCCGCCGGTCGACTCTGGGACGGCGTGCTGCTGGTCGCCGGCACCCCGGGCTTCTACGAGCTCAAGCGCACCCGCGAGCAGGACCCGATCTTCGACTGATCCACGACCACCACGCGCCCCCGTCCGTGCTTCGTCAGCAGCTCGGACGGGGGCGTGTCGCGTCGGACGCCGAGTGCGGCCGTGGGGTCGCCGGGGAGTCGTGGCGTCACCGGTGGGCGGGCGGCGTCGTTTCCCTCGGTGTCCGCCGCAGCGACCCGCAGGGCCGCACGCCGCAGTTCGTGGAGGCAACCTCAATGGCCAAGCACCGTGCGTCCGGTGACGATCAGCTGACCGGGCAGGGGGTGATCGAGACTCCCGGCGCGGCCTACTGGTCCGTTGACGACTCCCGCTGGCCAACGGTCCGCCCGGACCTACCCGCCCACCTGGTGGATCTGCTCGCACCGCCCATCGTGGTGGGCGTGGCGCGGGTCCCGGTGACCTCCCGGCTCACCCCGCCCGCGTCGGTCGACCCGTTGGCGTCGGCCGTCGACGGCGTGCCGAGCGCGGTGCCGGCGCTGGTGCCGTCGGCGGCGGCCCCGGCAGAACCCGCGCCCCCACCGCCGGCGCCTCCGCGCCCGGTGCCGACGCCGCCGCTGAACCCGCGGCCCGTTCCGTCGCCGCCGCCCGAGCGTCCCGTGCCGGGGCCGCCGGCATCGCCCCGCCGCGCCGTGAACACCGGGCCGATCGGGACCGGTCGACGGGGCAACGGCGGGCCGGTGAGCGCGGGTCGGCACCGCCGGGGCGCCTCCGACCGGGCCAGCTGACCACCCGGGCCCTCGCCGGGCGCTTTCATCTGGTGGACGCCCCGCGGGTCCCCGCCAGCACCGACACGGTCGCCGGTAGCGTCAGTGGGCATGACGGTCGTGCATCCGATCTCCCGGGCCTGGGTCACCACTGGCGGCACCGGCGCGCAAAACTACGACGAGTTCGCCGACGACGCGGAGATCACCGCGATCATCGAGTCGAACCCGCACAGTGCTCTCGGCATCGAGATGCCGCATCGCGCACCGCAGAGCCTGGGCAAGTCGTTCCTCGACGCGCTACCGGACGCGGTGGCCCGCCTCGCCGAAGCCAAGGCCGACGGCAGCTACACCCCCGCCGAGCAGGTGGTGGTGCTCTACCGGATCAGCGCCCCCGGCGAGGAGCCGGCGTACGGGCTGTTCGCGATGGTGGACACCGACCAGATCTCCACCCGGGCCGATGAGCCGGGCCTGGTCATCCGCAACGAGGACGTCTTCATCGCCAAGGTGCGCGAGCGGGTGGCGTTGGCCGACGCGCTGGGTCACCTGCTCTCACCCGTACTCCTGCTGCAGACCGGTCGTGGCGACGAGCTGCACGCCGCGCTCGCGGCGGCGACCGAGACGGCCGGCGCGCCCGCCGCGACGGACACCGACCAGGCGGGGCGCACACACGCCATCTGGCTGCTCGGCCCCGGCCCGGAGCAGGCCACGCTGACCGCCCTCGCCGCTGGCGGGGAGCTGGTCGTCGCGGACGGCAACCACCGCAGCCTGGCCGCCCAGACCGGCGGGCTGCCGCGCTTCCTGGCCGTGGTCACCACCCCCGCGTCGGTGGCCATCCAGCCGTACAACCGGTTGGTCAGTGAGCTGACCACCACACCGGCCGAGCTGTTCGACCGGCTGCGGGCCGCGGGCGCCGAGGTCGAGCCGATCGACGGCCCGGTCGAGGTCCCGGCGGCCGGCGGCACCGTGCACCTCCGCGTTGCCGGCCAGGGGTACGCGGTGCGCCTGCCCGCCACCGCCGCCTCCCGCCTGGAGAACCTGGACCACGCCCTGGTTGAGCGGCTGGTGCTGCGCGACGCGCTCGGTCTGGACCCGGGCGACAAGCGGATCACCTACGTCGGCGGTGACTACCCGGCGAGCTGGCTCACCGGTGAGGTCGACGCCGGGCGGGCCGAGTTGGCCATCCTGATCGCGCCGGTGACCGTGGCGGATTTCGTCGCGGTCAACCTGGCCAGGGAGAAGATGCCCCGCAAGAGCACCTGGTTCACCCCGAAGGCGCGCGGCGGTCTGGTCGTCGCCGAGCTGCCGCGTTGAGCACCGCACCCGCGACCGTGTGACGAACTCGGCTCGGGGACGCCGCCCCTGTGACGTCCCCGAGCACGGCCTGACAGACTGCCCGGTATGCGCGTCTACCTGGGATCCGATCACGCCGGTTTCGAGTTGAAGGTGCACCTGGCCAACCACCTGGCCATGCAGGGTTACGACGTGGTCGACGTCGGCCCGCACGGCTACGACCCGGACGACGACTACCCCACGTTCTGCCTGCACACCGGCGACCGGGTGGTGGCCGACGAGACGGGCCTCGGGGTGGTCATCGGCGGGTCCGGCAACGGTGAGCAGATCGCCGCGAACAAGGTCGCCGGTGTGCGCGCCGCGCTGGCCTGGAGCGTCGAGACCGCCCAACTGGCCCGCCAGCACAACGACGCGAACGTGGTCGCGATCGGCGCCCGCCAGCACACCCTGGACGAGGCGACCGGCATCGTCGAGGCGTTCCTGAACACGCCGTTCTCCGGCAACGAGCGGCACGCCCGCCGGATCACCCAGGTGGCCGAGTACGAGCGGACCCGGGAACTGCCCGAGCTGCCCTGACTGTGAGGCTGGCCGCTCAGCGCGGTGAGTGGGGCAGCTCCTCACGGGGCACCCAGTTTCGACGTACGACCACCACCCGGGCCTCCGCCTCGGCCAGGTCGTCATCGTTGGGGCGGGCCGCGTCCCGGGCCCGCAGCGCGGCGCTCAGCCCGACCTGGGACGAGCCGGAACCGACCAACCCGCGCAGCCCCCGCTCACCGTCGCGCTCCTCGCCGACCCGCCGTCGCGGCGGCGGGTCGTCACCGTCGTGTACGCCCGGCGTGCTGGCCGTCGGGCCGTCTGCGCCCGGCCTGGCCGGCTCGGTGTCAAAGTGGTGGCGCAGCCGTCGCCGTCGTCGGTCGGGGTCACCCATCAGCCGACCGTACCCCGCCCGGGGTGTGCGGCGGCACCGCCGTGCGGCTTCGTGTCTCGGCCGGGGTCGGCGACCGATTTGCCGGCTGGCTACCCTCGAATCCAGGCGGTGCTGTTGCCGTCGGTCAGGGGGAGGACGAGATGGCAGACCAGACGCAGCCGTGGGCGGAGCGGACCGTGGAGGTGCCACCGCAGGCCGGCGTCGGGGTGCCGCCGCAGCGTGACGGGTTCCACCGGGGTGTCGCTCCGGTGGGTCAGCCGCGCAGCTCGCGGACCGAGCCGTTCCCGGTGGTCGAGCAGGAGCCGACCGGCACCGGCTGGCCCGGCGAACCGGCGCCGCGCCGCTCGCTGAGCTCGCGGATGGCGCAGTTGCGCCGTGGCGGTGAGTGGAGTTCGGCGGCCGGGCTCTTCGCGTTCGTGTGCTGGGGCATCTGGGCGTTGTCCGGCCAGGGGGACCTGAGCGGCCCGCTGCTCGTGCTGGTGCTCAGCCTGCTGGTGGCGGTCGGCCTGTTCGCCCTGTTCCGGCTGGTCGGCCGGGTGGTGTTGGAGCGGCAACTCGGTCGGGTCCGGCGCAGCGCACGTGGTGCCCACCTGGCGACGGCGGTGTTCCTCGTCGGCCTCGGTGTGGCGTGGCTTCAGCAGACCGACTGGGTCGTCTCGGCCTGGAACTGGATCTCCTCGAACTGATCCGGGGCGTGCACGGGCGGGCCGGTCCATGACCGCCCACCCGTGCACCCGGTCGTCTCCCCACCAGGCAAGGTCGCTGCTTACCCGGCCGGCCGCGGTTCATCCGCGGCCGGCCGTTCCGACCGGTACCTCCTTCGAGGGCTTGCGTGATCCCGATGGTGCGGCGGCTCAGTGGGTGCCGCCATTTCCCTTCGCGTCGGCTCGGGGCGACACGACCCGGGCGGCCGGATCCTCGACGCCGGGCTCGCCGCCGTCCGGGGCGACCACCCCGTCGTAGTTGTAGAGCGGTCGACCATCGTCGTGCTGCTTGGTGGTCTTGATGTAGCGGTGCATCAGGCCGTCGATCTCCACCTCGACGAGGGCTTCGCCGCCGGTGTCGTGGGTGCTGCCGTCGCGCGGCCCGCCGATCAGGTATGCCGTTGTCTTCGTGTCCATGCTGAAGCCCTACCCGGCCGGCGCCAGTCGAAAACGGGCGAAATGTCGACGCCGGCTCCGCCGCGCGTCAGCCGGCGGCCGCCTCGGCGGCGGCGTAGTCGCGGGCCACCCGGACCATCTCCACCAGCCCGCCGGCGTACTCCTGGGACTCGCCGTGCGCCTCGTCGAACGGCGGTTGGAAGCCGACGCCCTCCCACTGGCCGGTCGCCGGGTTCCACCGGTCGTTGCCGACCTCGAAGTCCCAGGCGAAGATGCCCAGCTCGTAGTAGAGCTGGTCGGCCGAGTTGCCGGCGGCGGAGTAGAGCACGTCGGCGACGGGCCCGGTCTGCGACGGCCAGGTGACGGTGCCGCGCTCCTGGGCGATGGCGCCGACGATCCGTCGGGCGCTGTTGAGGAACAGCGTCGACTCGTCGATCGACGGTCGAGGCAGGGTGATCCGGCCGTCGGCCCGGTACGCCCCCGGCGGCCACATGAAGTACCCGCCGTAGGAGTGCACGTTCATCGCGAACTTGATGTTCGGGTGGTCCTGGGCGAGCGCGATCACGTTGCCGCTCTCCGCCTCGGACAATTCGGCGGTGCCCGCGTAGGTGCCGGACAGGCAGTTCGCGCTGGCGCCCACGTACCCGTCGAAGTAGGACCCGACGGTGTAGTTGCGGTTGAGGTCGACGCCCCACGAGGTGCGGTTCTTCGGGTCGCGGGCCGCCCCGGTGCAGTGGTTGACGAGATTCTTGCGCTGGAAGTTGAAGTCGTGGAACGAGTAGTTCGCGCCGTCCGGGTTGACCGTCGGGATGACGAAGATGTCGACCTGCTCCAGCAACTCACGGGTGGCCGGGTCGGTCCGGGCGTTGGCCAGCATCCGCTCGGCGAACTCCAGAGTCACCAGTGGGGTGGCCCACTCCCGGGCGTGTTCCTGGGAGTACGCGAGCACCCCGACCCGGGAGCCGTCCCGGTGTACGCCGAGGCGCAGCGCCTGCACCGTCCACGGCCGTGTCGGCACCTCGGTGCCCTGGAGGCCGTCGTCGAGTCGGGTGGGGCCGGCGGCGGGCATCGGCAGCCCGGCCGAGCCGTCCTCGACGGTGGCCCGGAACCGGTCCGGCTGGCGGGCGTTGATCGCCGCCGCGACCTCGTCGGTGGTGCTCACCGTCTTGCCGGCGGTGTCGGTGGCCAACGAGACGGTGAGGACGCGATCGCGGTAGCCGACGGTCAGCGGTCGGTTCGCCCGGCCCGGGTCGACCGTCCGCACCTGTACGCCGTTCATGTTCTGGTCGCCGAAGCGGACCGACTCGACCACCACGGCCGCCACCGTCGGGTCACCCAGGTACGCGGCGGCGGTGCGCCGGTATCCCTGTGTCTTGTTCGGCAGGTCGATCACGTCCACCAGGTCCCGGTACTGGCGGGCCAACCGCTTGATCCGCGCCTGGATGTCCACCGGCGTCAGGTACGCGTCGATGAAGTCCTTCTGGTAGCCGGCCGGCAGCGGTGGCGGGGAGGCGTTCGGCCAGAGCGTCGGCGTGACCGCCCGACTGACCCCGCCGAGGCTGGAGGTGGCACTGAGCTGCACCGGTCGGCTCGGCACCGGCTGGGGGAGCGCGTAGTGGTACTGGTACTCGCCGGAGTCCTCGAAGCGGAACAGCGGGAACGAGCCGGTGGCGCCGTCCGCCGTCCGCCAACTGACGGTGATCTCCACATCGGGGTCGTCGGTGGCGGTGGTGGCCACCTGGGCCTGCAGGAAGGTCTGCCCGGTCGCGGTCCACCAGTACGCCTGCTGCACCTGGAGGGTGTCCACGGCCGCGGCGTTGGTGGACCGCTGACCAGCGGCCGGCGTACGCAGTCCGGCGGCGGTACGGGCCTGGGCCGCGCGGACGCTGTCGGCGTAGTGCCGGTTGCCGTCCCCGGCGCGCTGCACGATCTGCACGGCCGTGGCACCCTGCTCGGTCAGTTCGGCGAGCTGCGTGCCGCTGAGCACCAGGTCGGCGAGGATCCGGCCGTCCCGTGCGCGGGGCCGGTTGGCCAGATCCGCGCCGGTGGCGACGAGCCGGTCCAGCTGGGCCTGGTCGCGGAGCTGGACCCGGACCAGGGCGGTCTCGGTGGCGCTCAGCGTGATCGGGGCGGCCGGGGCGGCGGGTGCGGCCGCCCCGGAGGCGGGATGGGACAACACTGCGCTGAACAGGATCGCTGTGGTGGCGGCAGCTGTCCACCGTCGTCGGACGATCATGTGCCCTCCTGTGACGGACGTCGATGTGCTTGGTCCTTACACCAGTGCATAGATCGACACCTGTCAAGGTAGGGATCTGCGCGCTCCGCGCCTTCCGACGTAGCTGGCCCGGGTTAGGCTGGCTGATCTTCGAAATTATGTGGCGTCGCGGGCTGCACCAGCGGGCATCCCCGACCGCGATAGCCAGCACACCCGACGGCGTGCTGGTGCGCGAACGCTCGACCCGGTTGGTCTGTCTCGATCCGGCCGACGGCGTGGCCCGGTGGGAAGCTCCGCTGCGGGGCACGGACGCTGTGACAGGTCCGTCCGGGTTCGGGGACGGCGGGCGAGTTCTTCCGGCACGATCGCGACCTGGCCCCTGCGGGGATCATTCACCTGGGCGTTGCTGTGCGCCAAGAGCCAGTCTCGGGACCGGCACGTCAACGGCGTGCCGTGAGGGGCACCAGAATGAGGACGGCAACGCCCAGCGCGGTGGCGCCGACAGCCCACCACCAGAAGAAGCCAGAGAACACCGAGGCGATCAGGAGCCCCACGCCGAGGCCGGCCAGCAGGCCGAGTGCGAACAGGACCCGTGGGGGTAGGGCGAGGTGCGGCAGGCGTCGTACCACCAGCACCTCCAGCCAGGTGCCGCCCACCGTTAGCAGTGCGGCGCCGGCCCCGTCCACGGCGGACAGCCCGTGACCTTCGCTGAGGGGCACGAGGACCCTGCCCTCGTCACCCGCCGGGACGAACAGAACGAGCACGCCGGCGACGATGAGCAGAGCGGCGGTGACGACCTGCCGGCGTGGGGCGTTCTCAGCATCGGGTGACATCGCCACAGTCTCGTTCGTCCACCATCGTCTGAACAGCAGCCGGATCGGCGACGGTGCCCGCCTGGCCGGCGGCGTGCGCGGCATGGCGTGCGGCCCCGCGCAGGTCGCGGGCCGCGCCCACGGCATGACCGCCCGCGGTGCTGAGGCGGGAGTTCCGCACCTTCGGAAGGATCATGGCTGGCCGCTTTGTTTCGAGGAGCGACCGGACCTTCGGTCCTAGCATCGTGTGCGCCAGAGTGGCCTCCGACCTGGGCCGGAAGGCGGTGGAGCGGGCGAAGGGAATCGAACCCTCGTAGTCAGTTTGGAAGACTGAAGCTCTACCATTGAGCTACGCCCGCGTGCATCCCACCGAAGCAGAACGCGCCTACAGCGTACCCAATGCCACTGCACGGCGTGCAACCGCGCCACCGCCCCGCGACGCCGCGTCGTCTCAACGTCGTGGCTCAGCGCCTCCAAGATCCACACAAGATCAGGGATGTGGCGGTCTCCTCGCGCCGTGAGGCCACAACATCCGTGGAGTTGTGCGGATCTTGAGCCTTGTGCGGATCTTGGCGTCGGGGCGCGCGGGCGGAATGATAGCTTTCGGGGGTTGTGTCCGGGTGGGGGATGCCCCGGCACCACCTGAGGCGTGGCGACGGCATAGACTGCACGTCGCCACGGGGTGTGGCGCAGCTTGGTAGCGCACTCGCTTTGGGAGCGAGGGGCCGTGGGTTCAAATCCCGCCACCCCGACTGTCGTCCGCGATCGGGCCGCACCGGGTGCCGCCCAGTGCGGCGCCGGGCGATGCCGGAGCGTCAGGCCGGCTCGCCTACACTCGATGGGCTGAATCACGCCCAGACTCAACTGAGATCCGTCAAGGAGTACGCCTGTGAAGAGCACCGTCGAGACTCTGAGCCCGACGCGCGTGCGGCTCGCCATCGAGGTGCCGTTCGTCGAGCTCGAGCCGAGCCTCAAGAAGGCGTACCGGGAGATCGGTTCGCAGGTCCAGGTCCCGGGCTTCCGCCGGGGCAAGGTGCCGACCGCGGTGATCGACCAGCGGGTGGGCCGGGGCACCGTCCTCAACGAGGCGGTCCAGGAGGCCATCCCGGAGAACATCCTCGCCGCCGTGCGCGAGCACGACCTCAAGACGCTGGGACGCCCCGAGGTCGAGATCACCGAGTTCAACGACGGTGACTCGCTGAACTTCACCGCCGAGGTCGACGTCCGTCCGGAGATCACCATCCCGGACGCGACCACCATCGAGGTGACCGTCGACGAGCTGCAGATCGACGAGAGCGAGATCGACGAGCAGGTGAAGAACCTGCGGGAGCGTTTCGCGACCCTCAAGACCGTCGAGCGGGCCGCCGTCGAGGGCGACTACGTCCAGATCGACCTCAACGCGACCGTCGACGGCGAGGACGTGCCGGGCGGCCAGGCGAGCAACATCTCCCACGAGGTGGGCAGCAAGCAGCTTCTGCCGGGCCTCGACGAGGCCGTGGTCGGCCTCGCCGCCGGCGAGAGCACCACCTTCACCACCCAGCTGGTCGGCGGCGACCTCGCCGGTCGGGACGCCGAGGTGGCGGTGACCGTGCGCACGGTCAAGGAGAAGGAGCTGCCGGAGCTGAACGACGAGTTCGCCCAGATGGCGAGCGAGTTCGACACGATCGAGGAGCTGCGCGGCGACCTGCGGGCCCGGGTCACCCAGGGCAAGCAGGTCGAGCAGATCTACGCCGCTCGGGACAAGGCCCTGGCCCAGCTGGTCGAGGCCGCCGAGATCCCGGCCCCGGAGGGTGTCGTCCGCGAGGAGGTCGCGAGCCGCAAGCAGGCGATGGTCGACCAGCTGGAGCGGATCGGCGCCTCGATGGAGGAGTACCTCGCGGCCGAGGACAAGACCGAGGAGCAGATCGACGCCGAGCTGACCGAGGCGGCGACCGAGGGCGTCAAGGTCCAGCTCCTGCTGGACACGCTGGCCGACGCGGAGGACGTGCAGGTCTCCGACGACGAGTTCGGGCACGAGATCGTGCACCGGGCGCAGCGTGCCGGGATGGCCCCGCAGCAGTACTACGACCAGCTGGTGCGCTCCGGCGCGGCGGCCGCGGTCTTCGGCGACGTGCGGCGGGGCAAGGCGCTCGCGGCCGTCATGGAGCGGATCACGATCAAGGACTCCGCCGGCAACGGGATCACCCTCGACGCGCTGCGCGCCGCCAACGAGGCGGAGCACAACCACGACCACTGATCGTCGGGTGCGGCCGCCGTCCGCCGCTGAGCGGTGGATGGCGGCCGTTTCCCTTTCCGGGGTACGCCCGGGCAGCAAGCACTGCCGGGTACGCCCGGAAGCCCGCGCCGCGGGTACGCCCGACAGCTGCGCTGAGAGCGAACACTGCCCCGACCGGGACTCTGCCGCCCCGCACAGCGGTTAGTGTCGGGAAAGACGGTACGGAGAGCGAAGGGCTGCCATGACCGACATGCACATCCCCAAGAAGTCGCTCCGGGCGATTGACGCGCGCGGTGGCGACTCCATTGGCAACCTCGACGACTCGGTCTACAACCGGTTGCTCAAGGAACGCATCATCTTCCTGGGCAGTGAGGTGACCGACCAGGTCGCCAACCGCATCTGCGCGCAGCTGCTGCTGCTCGCCGCGGAGGACCCGGACCGCGACATCAACCTGTGGATCAACTCGCCGGGTGGCTCGGTCTACTCCGGCATGGCGATCTACGACACCATGCAGTTCATCGACAACGACGTGTCGACCGTGGCGATGGGCATGGCTGCCTCGATGGGTCAGCTGCTGCTCTGCGCGGGCACCAAGGGCAAGCGGTACGCCCTGCCCCACGCACGGATCATGATGCACCAGCCGTCCGGTGGTCTGGGCGGCACGGCGTCCGACATCGCCATCCAGGCGGAGCAGATGCTCTACACGAAGCGGATGTTCCAGGAGCGGGTCGCGCACCACACCGGTCAGAGCCAGTCGCAGATCGAGGCCGACTCGGACCGGGACCGTTGGTTCACCGCCCAGGAGGCCATGGACTACGGCTTCATCGACAAGGTGATCATCGGAGCCGCTCAGGTTCCGGATGGCGCCGGGACCCTGAGCTGAGGAGCTGACGATGACCGATCTGAGCCTGCCGCCCCAGTTCGCGGCCGTGCACAACCGTTACGTGCTGCCGTCGTTCGTCGAGCGCACGTCGTACGGGGTCAAGGAGTCGAACCCGTACAACAAGCTCTTCGAGGACCGGATCATCTTCCTCGGCGTCCAGGTGGACGACGCGTCGGCCAACGACGTGATGGCCCAGCTGCTGACGCTCGAGGGCACCGACCCGGACCGCGACATCATCATGTACATCAACTCGCCGGGTGGGTCGTTCACCGCCATGACGGCGATCTACGACACCATGCAGTACGTCCGTCCGGACATCTCGACGGTCTGCCTCGGGCAGGCCGCCAGCGCGGCGGCGGTGCTGCTCTCGGCGGGCACGCCGGGTAAGCGGATGGCCCTGCCGAACTCGCGGATCATCATCCACCAGCCGGCCACCGAGGGCGGCTACGGGCAGGGCTCGGACATCGAGATCCAGGCCCGGGAGATCCTGCGGATGCGTACGCAGCTGGAGGACATGCTGTCCCGCCACTGCAACCGCCCAATCGAGCAGGTCCGCAAGGACATCGACCGTGACAAGATCATGACGGCCGAGGAGTCCAAGGAGTACGGGCTGGTCGACACGATCCTGACCAGTCGTAAGAAGGGCTTGCTGGCGGCCAACGCCGCCCGCTGAGCAGTACCGGGTCAGAGGTTGGCCGGGGCTTGAGTTCCCGGCCGACCTCTGACACACCCGTTTTGGGGGTCGGAGAATGCCCCGCCAGCGGGTAACGTCGGGTCCGTACCGCTTCGCCGGTTGGGCCGGCGGGGCGAACTAAGCCGGGCGGCGCGCAGCGTCCGCAGGTCAGGGCCGGGTCTCCGGCCGATGAGTGCAGGGAGAACGTAGGTGGCACGGATCGGTGACGGCGGCGACCTACTGAAATGCTCCTTCTGCGGCAAGTCGCAGAAGCAGGTCAAGAAACTCATCGCGGGCCCAGGGGTCTACATCTGCGACGAGTGCATCGATCTCTGCAACGAGATCATCGAAGAGGAGCTGGCCGAGTCCGGCGAGGTGAAGTGGGAAGAGCTTCCCAAGCCGATGGAGATCTGCCAGTTCCTCGACACCTACGTCGTGGGGCAGGATCAGGCCAAGAAGGCGCTCGCCGTCGCGGTCTACAACCACTACAAGCGGATCCAGGCTGAGGCGGCTGGCGCGCCAGGCTCCGGCAGTGACGCCGTCGAGCTGGCCAAGTCCAACATCCTGCTGCTCGGCCCGACGGGGTGCGGCAAGACCCACCTGGCGCAGACCCTTGCCCGGATGTTGAACGTCCCGTTCGCCATCGCCGACGCCACCGCGCTGACCGAGGCGGGCTACGTCGGCGAGGACGTGGAAAACATCCTCCTCAAGCTGATCCAGGCCGCCGACTACGACATCAAGCGCGCCGAGACCGGCATCATCTACATCGACGAGGTCGACAAGATCGCCCGCAAGTCGGAAAATCCGTCGATCACACGCGACGTCTCCGGTGAGGGCGTGCAGCAGGCCCTGCTCAAGATGCTTGAGGGCACGGTGGCCAACGTGCCGCCGCAGGGTGGCCGTAAGCATCCACACCAGGAGTTCATCCAGATCGACACCACCAACGTGCTGTTCATCTGTGGTGGCGCGTTCGCCGGCCTCGACCAGATCATCGAGTCCCGCACCGGGCAGGGCGGCACCGGCTTCGGCGCCCGCCTCCGGTCGGTGTCCGAGCGGTCGACCGATGACATCTTCAGCCAGGTCATGCCGGAAGACATGCTCAAGTTCGGGCTGATCCCGGAGTTCGTCGGCCGACTGCCGGTGATCACCAACGTTCGCAGCCTGGACCGCAGCGCACTCGTGCGGATCCTCACCGAGCCGCGCAACGCCCTGGTCCGGCAGTACCAGCGCCTGTTCGAGCTGGACGGGGTCGAGCTCGAGTTCGACGAGCCAGCGCTGGAAGCCATCGCCGACCAGGCGATGCTGCGGGGCACCGGTGCCCGTGGTCTGCGGGCCATCATCGAGGAGGTTCTGCTCTCCGCGATGTTCGAGGTGCCGAGCAACCCCGACGCCGCCCGGGTGCTGATCACCCGCGAGGTCGTCCTGGAAAACGTCAACCCCACGATCGTGCCGCGCGAGTTCACCGGCCGTCGGGCCCGGCGGGACCGCGAAGAGAAGTCCGCCTGATCCTCCCCGCGTCACGCCGGCCGTCCGATCCTGACACGGCCGGCGTGATCGCGTTCGGCGGTGCTTGTCCCGCGACCACCCGCACTGGCGAGACGGTGGCGCTGTCCGTGAGCGGCCCTCCAGCCGTACCCTTTGCTCATGCGCGTCGCCGTCTGCCAGCTGAACGCCCGGGACGACCGTAAGGCCAATCTGGCGGCCGCGGAGGCCCTGCTGGAGCGCGCCGCCGCCGGCGGCGCCGACCTCGCGGTCCTCCCGGAGTACGTCGACTACCTCGGCCCTGCCACTGGGCTGCCCGACCCGGAGCCGGTGGACGGCGAGGTGGGCAGCTTCTTCGCCGGGGTCGCCCGGCGGCTCGGGATCTGGCTGGTGGCCGGCTCGTTCCACGAGGCCGGCCCGGATCCGGACCACACCTGGAACACCTCGCTGGTCTTCGACCGGTCCGGCAGCCTGGCCGCGAGCTACCGGAAGATCCATCTGTACGACGTGGAGATCCCCGGTCGGGTCTCCTACCGGGAGTCGGCGAGTGTCGCGCCCGGGGCCCAACCGGTGGTGGTCGACGTCGAGGGGCTACGGGTCGGTCTGTCGATCTGCTACGACCTGCGCTTCCCGGAGCTGTACCGGCTGCTCGCCACGGACGGGGGCGCGCAACTGCTGGTGGTTCCGGCCGCGTTCATGATGCACACCGGGCGGGACCACTGGGAGGTCCTGCTGCGGGCCCGGGCCATCGAAAACCAGTGCTACGTGGCGGCGGCCGGCCAGACCGGCGACCACGATCCGGGTCGCACCTGCTTCGGGCGCAGCATGGTGGTCGACCCGTGGGGGAGTGTGCTCGCCCAGGTGCCGGACGGCGCGGGGGTCTCCGTCGTCGACCTGGACCTCGATCGGCTCGCCGCGATCCGGGCCGAGCTGCCCAGCTTGGCCAACCGGCGGCTCTGAACCCTGACCTCTCGGCTCCGGCCGAGACCTCTTGGTTCTGAGCCTCAGCCTTCGAGTAGGACGCCGATCACCGCGAAGCCGGCGATGGCTGCCGCGGTGACCAGCAGCGCCGTGGTCATTCGGGACTTACCCCGTCGGGCCAGTCGTCCCACCGACAGCACGAGTACGACCAGCACGAGCGCGCCGATCACCACCTGCCAGAACGACCCGAGCAGGCCGAGCAGCGCCTCCTCGGCGAACACCGTGGCACCGCGCCCGGACTCATCCATGTCTGACACTCTGGCACGTCGAGGCGGCCTGCGTCCTCGGCTGTGCCGGCGACCGTTACGGGTGGCTCGGTCGAACCAGTGATGAACCCTGATTTGCCTTCTCCGGGCTGTCCGCGTAACTTTCTCTCTGCACGGGGGAGGCCGGACAAACCGGCCGAGAACGGGCGCCAGGCTCGTGGCGGGAACGCCGAGCGAGACTGAGGATCGGGCGGTGCGGAACACTCCGGATACGGGGTTGCGAACGCGAAGCCGACCGGGTAGAGTTCTGAAGCCGGCAGGAGCCGGGCGGAGAGCCGCGAAGCGGCGATCGGCCGGTCTGCGGCTTCCCACGATAGAAACGACCGCCGAATTCGGCGTGCGTCATCGTGGATCCGGGCGAGCCACATTGATCACCTCAAACACGAGGTTGACAATGAAAACTCGACCAAGTAGGTTTGAGCGGTTGCCCCGAAACGGGGTTCCACTGAGGTGGGGCTTCTGGTCGGTGTGTGGTTGTTCTTTGAGAACTCAACAGGGTGCTTGTAAAGCCAGTGCCAATTATGATTTATACCCCGGACTGGTC